>JASHRU010000073.1 GCA_030037225.1 Candidatus Acidiferrales bacterium
TGGGTCCGCCCGAGGATTTCTGGCAGGAGTTTCGAGAGGTTGCCGCGCCCTTCCGGCCCCTGATCGCCGGACTCGCGCCCGAAAAGCGCGCAAAGCTCGATGCCGAAGTGCTCGCCGCCATGCGGAAGTATCAGGCCGGCGACCGGCTGCGCTTTCATGTCGAAGTCAACGTGGCCTCGGGAACGGCGTTCTGAGCATGAGTTCGCTGCAACTCACTGGAAATGACCTCACGTTTGCCGAACTGTACGATGTCGTATTCCATGGTCGCGAAGCGACTCTTTCTCCCGCGGCGCGGGAACGCGTTGAGGCCTCCCGCGCGGTGGTGGAACGCCTGCTCGCCTCGGGCGCCACGGCCTACGGCATCAACACCGGATTTGGCGACTTGGTGAGTGTGCGCATCGCCCCAGACCAATTGCGGCAGCTCCAGGTGAATCTGGTTCGCAGCCACTCCTGCGGTGTGGGAGCCTTGCTCACCGAACAGGAAACGCGCGCCATTCTGCTCCTCCGCGCCAATGCTTTGGCGAAAGGACTGAGCGGCGTCCGGCCCGTGATCATCGAGACGCTGTGCGCCATGTTGGCCCGCAGCGTTCATCCGCTGATCCCCTCGCAGGGATCTGTCGGTGCCTCGGGCGATCTCGCGCCACTCGCCCATCTCGCCCTCGTGGTCATCGGCGAAGGTGCGGCGATGTACCGTGGCGACCGCATCGCGGGCGGCGACGCCATGCGCCGCGCTGGCATTGCGCCTCTGTCGCTCGAAGCGAAAGAAGGTCTTGCGCTCCTCAACGGCACGCAGGCGATGCTGGCCCTCGGGGCGCTCGCACTTCGCGAAGCCTGGCTGCTCGCCGATACCGCCGATGCGGCTGCCGCACTTTCGCTCGACGCCCTGCGTGGCAGTCCGGCAGCCTTCGACGAGCGCATCCAGCTTGCGCGGCCGTTCCGCGGGCAGACCGTGGTCGCCGAACGTCTCCGGCGCATCAACGCCGGGAGCGAGATTCGCGAGTCCCATCGTTCTGCGACGCGCGACCCGCGCGTTCAGGACGCGTACAGCCTTCGCTGCACCCCGCAGGTCCACGGAGCGGCTCGCGACCTGCTGGAGGACGTCGCCGCCACGCTTGCGGTCGAGTTAAACAGCGCCACAGACAATCCCCTGGTCTTTCCAGCCGACGCCAGCTCACCTGAGGCGGTCGTAAGCGGCGGAAATTTTCATGGTCAGCCGCTCGCTCTGGCTGCAGACCAGATGGCCCTGGCCATCGCCACAATTGCCGGCATCTCAGAGCGCCGCATCGAACACATGACGAACCCTCACACCAGCCTTCTTCCTGCCTTCCTGGTCGCGAATCCAGGCCTGAACTCCGGATTCATGATGCTCCAGGTCACGGCGGCTGCCCTCGCCAGCGAAACCAAAACGCTGGCCGCGCCTCATTCCGTCGATTCCATTCCCACGTCCGCCAATCAGGAAGATTACGTGTCCATGGGGATGGGCGCCGCTCGCCGTTTGCGCCCCATGCTGGAGAATCTGCGGAATCTCCTCTCTATTGAATTGTTGTGTGCCTGCCAGGGGATTGATCTTCTGGCTCCGCTTCAAACCGGAACCATTGGGCAGCGCATGCACGCCGCGGTGCGGCGCGCCTCCGCGCGCGTGGACCAGGACCGAAGCATGGCCGGAGACATCGCTGCCGTGGCACAGGTCATCGCTGAGGGCAGGTTTGCGGACGAAGTACGCGGCGCCGGGTAGCACCTGCCGGGCCTCCACTCCGCACTGCGAAATCTTTTAACTGCCGAGGGCTCGCAGGAAAAACGCCGCGAATCGAGCTCCCACAATCCAGGCAAATGGGATCAGCGCCAGCGAATAGTGGCCGCAGGGCAAAAGCAATCGTTCCACTTCGATGTTGTCCCGCTGCAGCGCCTCGAAGAGTTCCTCGGAATATTCGGGCCAAAAGGTCGGATCATACTTTCCGCTCACCATGAGCGCCCGTTGTGTCCCCGCCTTAATCCGGTGCACGTAGGGAAAAGGACTGATGGGCGCCCAGAAGCGGATTAGCTCCTCGCGCGACACTTTGGCCTGCAGCGGTTCCCACACCTGCATCGTTGTGAGTCCCGTGCTCACCACGGCGCCAAAGTACGTGGACACGTGCAGAAACACGCCCGCGCGGACCGCGGGGTCATGGGCCAGCGTGATGAATCCGATTGACGACCCGATGCTGGTTCCCAGTATTCCCAGCCGGCTGAAGCCCTGTTGTTCGAACCACCGCAGGCAGGCTCGCGCATCCGCCACTGCCTGCCGATTCGCCTGGATCGTCAGCCCGATGTTCGGTCCAACCAGTTTGTATGCGCGCTCCTGCCCTTCCACTCGCCGGCTGTCGTGATACGGCAGCGTAAGGCGCAGAGCCGTGATGCCGAGTGTGTTCAGCCACTGGCAGATGCCCACGTGTTCGTGCGGTTTTGCGTTCCATTGCGCCATCACCACAACCGCCGGTCCCGCCTTCGCGGCAGGAAACATTCGCGCATGTACGCGATTGTTCTCTGGCCAGGGCGAAGTGACCGCGCTCGTAAACGTCAGCTCATCGCTCTCCAGTCGGTAATCGCCGGCTGGACTGCCGGGGAACCATTCGTCGCTTCTTGCGATCGTCCGTTCCGCAAAGTCGAGCAACCATCCGCGCGGATCAGGCTCGTCCGCCCGGCCCCCAATGTGTTCCAGGCCCCAGGCAAATGGCATCACCGCCCGCTGGTCGCGGGCATAATGGCGGTGTTCGTAGCGCCGGATGTACTGTTCAAGCCAACTCATCGGACAAAAGAGGCGAGTGTAGAAACCAGGGTCGGAGCTGTCAAATTGCCGCCAGAGAACGGTGTTCCCAAGGGGCTGGACTGCTCCCCAGGGCCCTTGAATGTCAGCGGCACCGAGGTCCAGCTTTAATCTCCACCCGCGAAACATGCTCCGCAAGCGAAGTGCGCGCGCCGCAGCACTTTACCGTTTCTATGGATGGTGACTCTTAACTTTAGACCTTCAACTTTCGGCTTTCGACCTCGCTCCTCTCATGTAACAGTCCAATCATGCTCGGGGTCTTCGAAACCTCTGCCTTTGTGCTCGGCCTCGTGGTGGGCAGCTTCCTGAATGTCTGCATCCTGCGGATTCCGGAGGGTGAATCGATCATCTATCCTGCGTCCCATTGTCCCAAGTGCGGCAAGGCGATCGCTCCTTACGACAATGTGCCCGTGCTGAGCTGGCTGTTGCTTCGCGGCAAATGCCGCAACTGCCGCACTCCGATTTCACATTTGTATCCGGGCGTGGAGCTATTGAGCGGATTGTTGTTCGTCGCCTGTGCGTTCGTCTTTGGGCCCGTCCTGGCGGCTGCAAAGTGGGCACTCTTTTCCGCCCTGCTATTGGTGCTGTCTGTCACCGACCTGCGTGTCCGCATCCTGCCCGATAAGGTGAATTTGACGGGTGCAATTCTTGGCGTGGCATCGAGCGTTTTCGTCCCCCTCGGCGATGGAACCTCTCTGTGGCTTTCTAACCGTCTGTTCGCCTATCCTCCCCCTGCTCCGGCCCTCTCCGTGGCCGATTCCCTGATCGGTGCCGCGGCCGGCGCGGGCATTTTGTGGATTTTCATGGAAGGATACTTTCGTTTGCGCGGTCGTGAAGGGATGGGGCTCGGTGATGTGAAGATGATGGGTATGGTGGGAACATTCCTCGGGGCCAAGGCCGCTGTACTGACCATCGTCATAGGGGCCCTGCTCGGCAGCGTCCTGGGCGGTTTCCAGATTCTTGCCCTCTACCTCTCCGGCTGGAAGCGAGACGTCGCCGAACGCGCTCATCGGAGAAATCTGGGCTCCGTCCACGACCTCCGCTGCGAACTGGCCCAGCGGTATCAATTGCCGTTCGGCTTGTTCCTGGCCGCCGGCGGATTGCTGGCAGTATTTTATGGGCCTCCGTTTCTGGACTGGTATTTCAGCCGTCTTGGCTAGAGCGCGGCGCTACTATGTGGCACCACTTATTCAACCAGACCGCGACGGAGCTGGCTCTCGCGGTCCAGATGCGCCTGCCGCCGCGGGCACCTCGTCCTCAGCCTCAGCCCTTCTGGCTGTCGGCAGGATTCTTTTTCACGCTGGCTTTGTTTTTCGCATTTTTGCTCGCGCTTTGGGTCCTGTTTCAGGCTGCGCGCAAGAAGGGCGCTGGCGGACTGGGTTCGATGGATTACGCACCGCGTCCTGCTGCAGCCAGCGACACGGCTTTTGCCTCTGCGTCCGTGCAGGCGGTCATACAACGGCTGCGCGCCCAGGAACAGGAGCTCCAAAAGCTCCATCGGGAGGCCAAAGATCGCGCCGCGCAAACAGAGCGGCTCACCGAAGCCGTCACGCGGCAGATGCCTACCGGCCTGCTGCTGGTCAACGCGACAGGAATGATCAACCTTACCAACCCTGCGGCGGAACTGACCCTTGGCGTAGGCGCTTTGCAATATCGCCGTTACTCCGACGTCCTTCGTGCAGATTCTCCGATCACAAAACTCCTGGAGACCTGCCTGCGCGAAGGCCGCACCTACCAGCGCGAAGAGGTGGAGCACCGCACCGGCGCGGGAGAAGTGCGCCATCTGGGTCTCACCATTTCCCCCGTGACGCGCGACTCGCAAAAGGTTGCCGGCGCACTCTGCCTGCTCACCGACCTCACCGAGCTTACCGGATTGCAGCGCGCCATGCGGCTCAAGGAGAGTCTGGCCACACTCGGCGAAATGTCTGCCGGAATCGCCCACGAATTCAAGAATTCCCTGGCTACGATTTCCGCCTACGCCCAGCTCGTCCAGCAGGAGGCGCCATCCGGCGAGCTCGCGGAAAACGCCGGAAAGATCCTGCAGGAGGCCCGGACCCTTACGCACGTCGTCACCGAGTTTCTTCGATTTGCGCGGCCGCTCGAGGTCTCCCGCGGAAGCGTCGCTCTGAGCCCGCTCGTGGAGCGCATTGTGGCAGAGGCCCGGGAATCCCATCCTCGCGTCGAGTGCCGCTCCGAGGGCGAATTTCCGGCCGTCACGGGCGACGAAGGCCTGCTCCGCCAGGCGCTCCTCAATTTGGTCCGTAACGCGGCAGAGGCTGTCTCGCAATACCGGCGCGAGGGCGCGACCGCGGGGCACGTGGTCATTCGTGGCGAGAAAGTAGAGGTCGCCGGCCGCACCTTGGTCCACGTAATCGTCGCGGACGATGGCCCCGGAGTTCCCGAAGACGTGCTCCCGAAACTCTTTCTGCCCTTCTATACAACCAAACCCGACGGAACCGGGCTCGGCCTGGCCATCGTGCAGAAGATTGCCGTCAATCACGGCGGTGGGGCCGAGGCGCGGAATCTGCCTGGTGGCGGCGCTGAGTTTATCCTTACGGTACCCGCAGAGCCGGCTGCGGGCGAGATAGTTGATTCTGCTGAGGGTCGGGCCTAGACTGTGACTAGGTGTTCGCCCCGGCCCATAGCTCGAAGGCGGTGTCTATGCGTAAACCACTTTTCGGAATGATGCTCTCGGGGATACTCTGCGCCGCCGCTTGGACCGTAGCGGCCTCCGCCCAGGACCAGTCCACAGCGAACCAGGAGCCTTCGGTTGCTGATGCCGCCCGCAAGGCCCGGGCCGAGAAGAAGAACGAGCCTGCCTCCAAGCAGGTCTGGACCGACGACAATATTCCCAAGACTCCTCATGAGGTCGCCGCCGCGGGAAGTGGTGGCGAAGCCCCGGCGGGAGGCGACAAACCGGCTCAGAATGCCGCCCCGGCGAGCCCTGATGACGACAAGAAAAATGCCGAGCTGGAAGCCCAATGGCGCCAGAGATTCGCCGATGCGCATAAGAAACTCGACAACGACCAGCAACAGCTCGACATCATGCAGCAGAAGCTCGGCCTCAAGGAAACTCAGTACTACAGTGATCCGAATACCGCGATGCGGGAACAATACCAGTATCCCTCCGGCCGCGGCGGCGAAATCAACGATCTCAGGAAGCAAATCGACGACAAGAAGCAGGAGATCGAAAAGGATAAGCAGGCAATCGCCGATCTCGAAGACGAATTGCGGAAAGAGGGCCTGCCCCCCGGATGGGCCCGCACTCCCTGAGCCGGTCGGCCGCTACCAGTTTCTTGGAAGGAACCGGCGCCTCACAGTCCCTCCCCTCGCGCGAGACTCGCGCTACACTCCTCTGGTGACACCGGAAACACCACGGTCTCTTTAGAGTGCTCAGGCGCTGCCGTTAATGGAACCTCTTCTTCTCGTTGAAGACAAAGCCGAATTGCGCGGCGTGCTGCGCAAGGCGCTGGAGCGCGCCGGCTGGAAAGTCGACGAGGCCGCCGACGCCTCGGTGGCCATCGAGAAATCGCGCCACATGCGCTACCTGCTCGTGCTCACGGATCTCAAGCTGCCCGGCGGCTCCGGCCTCGATGTGCTCCGGCAGGTGAAAGACGCCGACCCCGATATCCCCGTCATCTTGATGACCGCCTACGGCTCCGTCGAGGAGGCGGTCACGGCAATGAAGGAAGGGGCCTTCGACTTCATACAGAAACCCGTGGACTTGGACCATCTCAAGCTTCTGGTGGCCCGCGCGGCGCGCCAGCAGGATCTGTTGCGCGAAAACCTCGTCCTCCGCGAGGAATATGCGGCCCGCTACGGCTTCCCGCGGATTGTGGGCGAGCATCCGTCCATCAAGGCCGCCGGCCAGCAGGTCCAGAAAGTGGCGGCCACCGAAACCACCGTCCTCCTGCTGGGCGAGAGCGGCACGGGTAAGGAGCTGTTCGCGCGCGCGATTCATCACCTCTCGCGGCGGCGCGAGCACCCCTTTGTTGCGCTCAATTGCGCCGCGATTCCCGAGGGGCTCGTCGAAAACGAGCTTTTCGGCCATGAGAAGGGCGCGTACACGGGCGCAGGCGCTCGCAAAATCGGAAAAATGGAACTGGCCCATCATGGCACTCTCTTCCTCGACGAGATTGGCGAGCTGCCGCTGATGACCCAGGCGAAACTGCTTCGCGTGCTCGAAGAGCGGCGGTTCGAGCGCGTCGGCGGAACTCAGGCCGTGGACGTCGACACTCGCATCCTCTGCGCCACGAACAAGAACTTGGAGGCCGCTGTAGCCGGAAAGGCCTTTCGCGAGGATTTGTACTTCCGCATCGCGGCAGTGCCTTTGACCGTTCCCCCGCTTCGGGACCGCGGGGATGATGTCTTGCTGCTCGCGTCATACTTCCTGGAACGCTACTGTCGAGAGCTGTCGAAGCCCGATTTGAAGTTCGCCGAGGCCGCCCGGGAGAGAATGCTGGCCTACGCGTGGCCCGGTAATATTCGCGAGCTGCAGAATGCCATCGAGCGGGCCGTAATTCTTGCCGACGGCTCTGCAATCGAGGCCAAGGACTTGCGTCTTCCGGCCCCCCGTCCCGAGCCCGGCGAGGTGCCCGCTGCGGCCGTGGGCGAACAGTTTTCGTGGGAAGGCACGCTCGAGGATGTCGTCCAACGCGCGACCAGCCGCGTGGAACGCTCGAAGATTGAGGCTGTTCTGCGCGCCTGCAAATGGAATAAGACGCGCGCGGCCGAGCAACTGGCAATTTCCTACAAGACGCTCCTGAACAAAATCCGCGAACTCGGAATTCCAGATTGAGTGTGGCTCGGGCGGCTGCGGAATACCGCTAGCGGGTCCGTCTTCCCGTGTGCAGTGCGATTGAGCCGCCGGTCCAGAGTTTGTAGCCCACATTCACGAATCCCACGTCGCTCATGAGCCGCGCCAGTTGCTCGGGCACCAGGAACTTCTGCACGGAGGCGGGCAAATACGCATACGCAGCGCCGTTGCCCGAGACCGCCCCGCCCACCTTCGGCACTACATTCCGGAAATAGAACCGGAAGAGCGAGCCAAACAGCGCCCCGCGCGGCTCCGCACACTCGAGAATACCGAGTTCTCCTCCGGGACGGAGCAGCCGGAAAAACTCGCGCAACCCTGATTCGTAATTCGTCAGATTGCGAAAACCCCAGCCCATCGTGATCAGGTCGAACGTGCCGGGTGCGAATGGCAGATTGAGGGCGTCGGCCTCCAGCCAACTGATTTGGTTTGCGCTCGACGCGATCGCCGCCCGGCCCTTTTCCGCCGCCCGGGCCAGCATGGGATGTGCAAAATCGCTGCCGATGATCCTCGCCCCGGCACTGCAGGAATGGGTCGCGCGGCGTTTGAGCGCCAGCGTCAGATCGCCCGTCCCGCAGCACACGTCCAGGACTCGCGCGCTTGGAAGCCGCAGGATGTGGTCGAACGCGGCAGCCGCCCCCCGCCGCCAGAGCCTGTCCAGATTCCCCGAAAGCAGATGGTTCAGCAGGTCATAGCGCGCGGCGATATCCCCAAACATGCGGCGCACATATTGCCGCGCTTCGTGTTCGTTGGCCGCGCCTTCGGGCCGAGTGCCGGTGACCGGAGCCTGCGTTGCAGAACCCATTTCTCGCGATTGGAAGTATAAGGCCTGCGGGCGCTCGCTCGCCGCACGGCAAACCTCCGAAAACCATGGGTCTAATTTGCCCGCCGCGGCCTGTCCAGGCCCGAAAGGATGCTCTTCAGAACTCGCTCGGGAACATTCTCGGCGCAGCGAACCTCTCCAATTTGTCGCGGCAAGATGAACCGCAGCCGTCCCCCGCGGGCTTTCTTGTCCCCGCGCATGGCCGCGATCCACTTGGGCGGAGAGATCCGCGGAATGGGCCTCAGCGCGCCCGCCGAACAAATTAGCGCTTCGATCCGTGCCGCGTCCACCGCGGTCAGCCAGTTAATCGCCTCGGCCAGTCGCGCCGCTGCGATCAGCCCCCACCCCACCGCCTCGCCATGCAGGAACCGCCGGTAGCGCGTCAGCGATTCGAGCGCGTGACCGAATGTGTGCCCCAGGTTCAAGGCCTCCCGCGGGCCGCTCTCTCGTTCGTCTCGGCTCACGATTTGTGCCTTCAAAGCGATGCAGCGCGGCACAATCCAGTCCAGCGCGGAACTCTCCTGCCGCAGGAGTTCCTCCATGCGGTTTTCCAAGAATTCGAAAAGGTGCCGGTCGGCCAGAACCGCGTATTTCACCACTTCGTAGATGCCCGAATGGAACTGCCGCGCCGGAAGCGTGCGCAGCAATCCTGGATCGACCACCACCAGAGCGGGCTGATAGAACGCGCCTACCAGATTTTTCCCTTCGGGCAGATTCACGCCCGTCTTGCCGCCGATCGCCGAATCCACCTGGGCCACCAGCGTGGTCGGAATTTGCACCAATCGGACGCCACGGAGATACGTGGCTGCGGCAAATCCCGCGACGTCTCCCACCACGCCCCCCCCAACCGCCACGATTGTCCCGCGCCGGTCGAGACCGATGGCCGCTAGCCGCCGGCATATCTTTTCGACCGTCGAAATCGTTTTTGCGGCCTCGCCATCGGCAAACAGCACCGTTCTTGCGCCGCGTCCTGCGCCCATGCCCCTGGCGATTGCGCTGCCCCACAGTTTCCACACCCGCGGGGAAGAAAGAAACGCGACGCCTGTCGTCGCGCCCAATTCGCGCAGCAATTCTCCTGAAAGCCGGAGCGCTCCGCGCTCGCATTCCACCGCGTATGGGCCTGAGGGAGTTTCGACGGGGATCGATGGCATCTTTGTGTGGGCACGTCCCGATCCCGAAGCCTCGGGATTCGGGATGCCGTGCCCTTTTCGCCCAGCAACTTTACCACGCCGGGCAGGCTCGCAAACCGGCTCCGGCTAGAACTCCCCAGCGCCTGTGCTATTTTGTGGGTTGGAGGGGCATGAGCTCAGCCGGAAAAATCGAGGCTGATTTTGTCGTCGTGGGATGCGGCGTGGCGGGACTGCGCGTGGCCATCGAGCTCGGCTCCGCGGGCGCGCGCGTTCTGGTCCTTGCCAAGTCAAGCCTCACCGATTCCGCCACGGAATGGGCGCAGGGCGGCATCGCTGCCGCACTGTCCGACGATGATGAGGTAAGCCTCCACGTCGAGGACACCCTGCGCGCCGGCGACGGCCTTTGCGATCCCGCGGCCGTGCATGTCCTGGTCGAAGAAGGTCCCAAGTACATCCTCGAACTGATCGAATGGGGCACGCAGTTCGACCGCGCCGGTTCGAAACTCGCCTTCACCCGCGAGGCAGCCCACAGCCGCTCCCGCATCCTCCACGCCCACGGCGATTCGACCGGAAAAGAAATTGCCCGCGCACTTCTGGCCAAGGCGCGAACACTTCCTGGAATCCTCTTGAGGCCCCACGCCGTCACCACTGAACTGTTAAGCGCAG
>JASHRU010000074.1 GCA_030037225.1 Candidatus Acidiferrales bacterium
GGGTCAATGTCCCCGGGTTCGGGGTGGGCTGGCAGCCGTTTGGAGTGGGGCCCGGGTGGTCGCCCTTCTATAACGGCTACTGGGACAGCTTCGGGCTGCTGGGCGGTCCCACATGGATCAGCTACGAGCCATGGGGCTGGCTGCCGTATCACTACGGCGGATGGGTATTTTCCCCGGTTTACGGCTGGGTATGGGCCCCGGCCGGGTTCGGGCTGTGGAGTCCAGCGACGGTTTTCTGGGTGAGCACGCCGGCGGGAATCGGATGGGTGGCGCGGGGACCGGGTGAGACCCTGAAAGGAACGGCGCAGAATCTGGCGCAGGGCGTGGTGACGAACACGACGGCGGGGATGCTGGCGGGGTCACGCAATTCCATTCTGCGCGGAACCGATCTGCCGAAAGTGCAGATGATCGGCGAGTGGTCGGGCGAGGGAGAGTTGGGCCGAATCGCACAACAAGCGGAGAAACGGCCAGCCTCGCAAACCACGGCCAGGGGAGTGGCGAAGGCGATTTCGAGCGCGCCACGAATGCCGCAGAGCGGCGCACCGCGAATTGCCAGCGCCGGAATGTTTGCCGGGCACGTGCAAATTTACCAGCCGCCGATCCCGGCGGGCCATCCGGGATACGACGGGGGCGCGCGCGGGAATCAGGGGGCAGCGTCATTCCCGTCGGTGGCGGCCGGGACGACGCGCGGCGATGCGGCTGCGTCGCGCGGCACGAGTGCAAGCAGCAGCGGTGATGGCCGCGTAAAACCGTAGGCCAGAGCTCCGCCACAATCATTCGCAAGAGCGAGAAGAGGCCCATGCGCCGGGTCTTGTGAGGGCTCGGCGGGCGTATAGTAGAGGGCTCGGGACGCCATGGACCCGGCCTCGATAAACGGCCAGATTGACCGAATCCTGCACAGCCAGAGCTTTGCGAGCAAGGGCCAGCTCCGCAAGCTCCTGGAAATCCTGCACAAAAACATGGATTCGCAGGCCACGCTGAAACCGGAGGGTGTGATCCGGGAACTGTGGCCGAACGAGACGCGGACAAAGAGTTCGGCCGATGTGGCGACGGAGATCAACCGACTGCGGCGGGCGCTCGAGGCGTATTACCGCTCGGAAGGCGAAACGGATCCCATCGTCATCACGCTCCCGAACCGGGCCGCGGCGGGAACCGAGGGGGCACACGAGAAGAGATGGATTTCAGCGACGGAGCGAGGAGCGGAGCAGCCGAATGGGTCATCTGCGATTGAGAAATCCCGCAGATTGCCAAGCCTGATTACGGCAGCGGCTGGTGTGGCCGCTCTAGCTGTGCTGGCGTTCGCCTCCTCGCGGCTTCTGGCTGGAGACAACCAACCGCACGCGGGCCGGCTGGAAGGCTCCACGCTGGCGATCGTGAACGCGGAGGGCAAGCCGCTATGGAGCAAAAGCTTTTCCGAAGGTTTCGACTACGCCACATATTACGCGCAGGGGCTCGGGCCGCGAATCTGGTTCGGCGATCTGGAAGGAGAAGGCCACACCAGCGTGCTGTTTCTGTATTTCCCGAACGTGAAGCCGGAGATGCATTCGTCCACGCTGATCTGCTATTCCGACAGCGGGAAGGAAAAGTGGAGGTGGACACCCGGGAGAGTGCTGCCGGAGCTGGAGGGGAGCCCTGCAACGTTTCGTACGCAGGCGATGGCGGTGTTGAAGGCCACGGCCACGCGCCCGCAGCGAATCGTCGTGTCGAGCACACATGTGCCGTGGTATCCGGATCAGATCGCGATACTCGACGCGCATGGGAAGACGCTGTCGGAATACTGGCACTCTGGGCATCTGAATACGCTGGTGCTGGCCGACCTGGACGGGAATGGGAAGGAAGAGATCGTGGCATCCGGAATCAGTAATGGATACCGGCAGGCGACGCTGGTGGTGCTCGACCCGGAACACGTTTCGGGTGCGTCGGCAGAACCGGAACGGCCGGAGCTGCAGATTCACGGAATGGGGGAGCCACAGGAAATGCTGCGGCTGCTCTTTCCGCGAAGCGATATGAATCAGGCCGCTTCCGTCTACAACATCGGCCAAGAGGTGAGCATCGACCACGGCAGAATCCGGATGGCAGTACGGGAATGCCAGCAACTGGGCGGCTGCCTGATCTGGTATGAATTCGACAGCCATTTTCATCTGCTCTCCGCGGTGGCTGCGGACCAGTTTCGCGAGGCGCACGCGGCGTTCTACCGCAGCGGAAAAGATGCGCACGCGTTCAGCGCGGCGGAAGAGGCGGAGTTCCAGAAGGTGCGGTGCGTGGTGGGATGCAAGACAGAGTTTGTGGCCAGCCAGATACGCCCGCCGAAGAGCACTCCCTGATTCCACGTTCCCGGCCCGGAAACGCGGATCTCGAATCCGGGAAATCCTGAACAAATTCGACCGCGAAAAGGCCTGATTTCATAACGAGTTCATATCATTTCCAGCTGCGATCCATTGAGGTCGCTGCGGGCGCCGTGTGAGCATCGGCGAAGGATCGCGCGAAGCGCGCGAACCGGAGGCCAGCCGATGACTCCTTGCACGCGATCTGAACTCGCAGGAAATGTGTGCCCAACTACCAGAGAGGCAGAGCGGCATGCAGCGATGGCGAGAGCCGGGCGGCTTGCAGCGATTTGTCTGATTGGGCTGGCTCTGGGCCCACTGTGCAGGAAGGCCAATGCGCAGTCGGGGGAGTGGACTTGGATGGCGGGAGCAAACACGGCCGACGCGCCCGCCGTGTACGGCACGCTGGGCGTAGCAGCCCCGGACAACACTCCCGGCTACCGCAATTCCTCAACCACCTGGACCGACTCGAGCGGTAACTTCTGGCTCTTTGGAGGCCTCATACCTTCTGGTCCTGGGCAGGCTCCCACCAATGAAATCTGGGTTTTCTATCCCTCACTGAATGAGTGGGCCTGGATGGGCGGGGGAGGGGTAAACGCACCTGGGGTTTACGGCACTTTGGGCCTACCGGCTCCCACGAACATTCCTGGGACACGGCAATACACCGTCAGCTGGGCCGATTCCGAGGGAGGACTCTGGCTCTTTGGGGGATACGGCTATGACGCCGCAGGCAACTTCGGCGATCTGAACGATCTGTGGGAGTTCAATACTTCCACGGCCGAATGGACGTGGATGGGCGGGAGCAGCACTCTCGTCCAACTTGGCGACACGGGAGACTTCGGTCGGCCTGGAATCTACGGGACTGTGGGCGTCCCGGCTGCCGGAAATATTCCCGGCGGGCGTTATTCCGCGGCTGCCTGGACGGATCACAACGGAAACTTCTGGCTCTTTGGCGGAGATGGTTGGGACTCGGGCAGTACGCCAGGAATTCTAAACGATCTCTGGGAGTTTAATCCTTCAACCGGCGAATGGGCCTGGATCAGCGGTAGCAGCACGATTGAAATTTTCCCCAATGGAAACCGTGGAGTTGCCCCCGTGTACGGCCCCCTGGGTGTCTTCGCTCCCGGAAATGTCCCCGGAAGCACAGGCGGGGTGGTCAGTTGGACCGACGGCAACGGCAATCTTTGGTTTGATGGTATTACGTCCGTCTCTTCTCCCGGAGTTGGCAGTATGGGGGTCGAACAGTGGGCATTCAATCCAACCATCCAGGAATGGGCATGGATGGGTGGGGGAGCCGACTGCTGTCTGCCTTCCTACGGCACGCTGGGAATTCCAGCGCCTGGAAACCAAACGGGCGCACTGTTCAGCGGCGGCCAGGCCACCTGGACGGACAGTCAGGGAAATCTGTGGGTCTTCGGTGGACCAACCGAGCCGGGCGGCCCATCCGGCACTCTCAACATTTTATTGGAGTTCAACCCTTCCACGCTGGAATGGGTCTGGATGAGCGGAAGCGATTCGCTGCCATATACCGGCGCCTCCGTGCCGGGTGTGTATGGAACGATGGGCGTGCCGGATCCCGCGAACGTCCCTGGAACCCGAAGCGGCACGATGTCCTGGACGGACACGAGCGGCAATCTGTGGCTCTATGGCGGAGGGGGCACTGCTGCGAGCATCTACGAAACCGGGTCGCTCAACGACGTGTGGAGATACCAGCCGCCGGCGCGGACAGCGACGCCGGCATTCGATCCGCCAGCTGGGACCTACAACTCCGTGCAATCGGTGACGATTGCAGACGCCACTCCTGGGGCCACAATTTACTACACGACGGACGGAACCAGTCCCACGCCTGCATCCGCTGAATACGCGGGCCCAATCACCGTCGGTTCGACGCAAACCCTCCAGGCGATTGTGACCTCTTCAAACCTGGCGATCAGCTTTGTTGGAGTAGCCACCTACTCCATCAATCAGGCGGCGACGCCAACGTTTTCTCCCGCGCCGGGAACATTTACTTCTGGGCAGATGGTGACGAACTCCGATGCGACTGCGGGCGCGACGATCTACTACACCACTGACGGGAGCACGCCCACCACAGCATCCGCAGAGTACACCGGACCAATTTCGGTGAACTCCACGGAGACGATTCAGACTCTTGCCACAGCGAATGGCTTCGCCCCCAGCAACGTGGCCAGCGGCACGTACACCATAATGCCGTTCGCGGCGACGCCGACGTTTTCGCTGCCTGCGGGGACGTACGCTCCAGGACTGATGGTGGCTATCTCCGATGCATCGCCGGGAACGACCATCTACTACGCGGTGGGCGCAGCCGCGACAGTGCCGACGACCGCATCCACCGTCTACACCGGCCCGGTCGCGATCACCTCCACGGAATATCTTACCGCCATCGCCGCAGGCGCCGGGCTAACGCCGAGCACAGTGGCCAGCGCTCATTATGTGATCGCAGCAGCCGCGGCGCCGCCCACGTTTTCGCTCCCCTCCGGGACCTATAATCCGCCGATCTCTGTGGGCCTTTCCGATGCGACCAGTGGAGTTGCCATCTACTACACGACCAACGGGTCCACACCCACCGCAGCGCAGAGCGCGTACATCGCTCCCTTTAGCATCAACACCACTACAACGGTCGAAGCGATTGCAGTCAGCCTTGACGGTACCAATGCTCCCAGTGCGGTGGCCTCCGCCACCTACACGATGAATCTGCCTATCGTGGCCACGCCCACGATCGGTCCAGCGGCCGGAACGTACACTGCGCCGCAGTCGGTAACCATTTCCGATACCACCGCCGGCGCTGCGATCTATTACACGACGAGCGGCATAACCCCCAGCGCCGCGTCCGCGCTCTACTCGGGGCCCATCCCGGTGGGGACTTCACAAACCATCCAAGCCATCGCCACGGCTTCAGGCTACACCCAGAGCGCTGTGGCTTCCGCGACGTACACGATCAACCTGCCGCCCGCGGCCACACCCACATTCTCTCCGCCGGCCGGCATTTACTCCGGCCCGCAGTCCATCACCATCTCCGACAATTCGCCGGCTGCAACGATTTACTACACTGTGGACGGCACCGTGCCCACGACGTCATCCCAGGCTTACGGCGGACCGATCTTCTTCTCCACTGGAACCATCCGTGCGATGGCCATAGCTCCGAACGACTCTCCGAGCACGATAGCCTCCGCCACATACAACATCCAGCCCTCACCTCCGGTGTTTTCGGTCCCGGGGGGAACCTATTCTTCGCCCCAGTTGGTGGGTCTCTCGGACACAACTCCGGGAGTGACCATCTACTACACGACGAATGGAATGACGCCCACGACCTCATCCACACCGTTCACGGTCCCAATCCAAGTCAATTCCACGGAAACCATCAACGCCGTTGCAGGCGCACCGGGCTATAGTTCGAGCACTGTGGCAACGGCGACCTACACAATCAACCTGGCGCCGGCTCCGACGCCAATGTTTTCTCCGGCGCCGGGAACGTACACATCAGCGCAGTCGGTGACGATCTCCGACGCTGCATCGGGGGCGTCGATCTACTACGCCATCAACGCCACGCCCACAACGGCATCTACACCGTATACGGGCCCGATCACCGTGAGTTCCTCGGAAACGATCCAGGCCATCGCCACCGCGACCAACTTCTCCCAAAGCGCTGTGGCCACCAGCACCTACACCATCAATCTGCCTCCGCCCGATTTCCAGGTGTCGGTAAATCCAACGAGCCTGACGATTGTGGCCGGGCAAAGCGGGCAAGCCGTCTTTACGGTTACGCCGCAAAACGGTTTCAATTCACAGGTGAGCTTCTCCTGCAGCGGTTTGCCGGCCGAGGCGGCGTGCAGCTTCAGTCCACCTGCATTCACGCCCAGTGGCGCAGCCATCAGCACCACTCTCACCGTCACGACTACGGCCCCGAGTGTGGCCGTTCGCTGGCATTTCGCGCCACTTGGGCCCGCGAATTTTGGCCTGCTGTGTGCGGGGTTCACAATGATGTTCGTCTTAGCCCTGTTCCGAAGACGGGCACTCATCGGGCCACGGCTCGCCGGCCTTCTCCTCACACTGGCCTTAGCGTCAGCGCTGGTTTCTTGCGGCGGTGGAAGCGTAGGGGGCGGGAATATGAGCACGGGGAACCCCGGGACGCCGCCCGGAACATCCAGTGTCACCGTTTCCGCGTCGACGAGCGGGGGCAGCATCAATCACGGGGTCAGCCTGACGGTTATCGTGACGCCGTGAGTGCGGGGCCCGCGTGCGCTAGGGCGCCGCTTTGGCGGGCAGGCATGCGTTACAAAACGGCGATTCCGGCATAGCCGACGCACCAACTGGTGTCGCCGCTCGCGTCGGCGGAAGTGGCGTAGCGAATCAGCTCACCTCGCGTGGCGCCGAGCTGCTTCGCAGCGACGAGCATCGCGGTGGCCGGGCCGTAGCCGCACATGGAAATGTTTTCGCGCCGGACAACGTCGTAGAGACCGCGAGGATCGAGGACGAGGATGCGGTCGATAGCGCGCGCGTCCTTCTTGCGCGTGATTTCATCGCTCTCGTAGTGGTTCATGTCGGAGCTGGCGATTACGAGTACAGGCTCCGTCTGCGCCGCAACCACTGTGGCAACCGCGCGGCCTAAGTCTTCGAACGCCTGGAACCGATCCGTGCCCAGGGCGACGGGAACAAACTGGAAATCAGGGATCAGCTCCTGCAAAAAGGGCAGTTGGACCTCGATGGCGTGTTCGGCGGCGTGGGCCAGCTCATCTTCGCGCAGCAATGGGCAGGCGCGTGCTAACGCATCGGCGAGCGGAGCATCGATCGAGGCG
>JASHRU010000075.1 GCA_030037225.1 Candidatus Acidiferrales bacterium
CGCGCTTACTGTCCCTGTGACTGCAATCCCGCTGCTTTCTGGCCGTGGCATCACGTTGGAGGAACGCGCTGTCCTCTGGCTCCATCTCACCGGCAGACTCAAAAGCGGCGTGACTCTGCCCCAGGCCCGTGCACAGCTTCAGTCCCTTTGGCCGGATGTGCGCTCGGCAACCGTCCCCGCCGATGCTACCGACTTGCGCCGGCAGATCTTTCTCTCTCTCGGTTTGGACGTTTCCTCCGCTGCCACCGGCGTAGTTCCCGACCTGCGCAACGAATACTCACGCCCCCTCTACGTGCTCCTCGGCATTGTGGGCGTGCTCCTGCTGCTCGCCTGCGTCAATTTGGCGAATCTGTTGCTCGCGCGGGCTGTAACGCGCACGCAGGAAATGAGCGTTCGCGTGGCCCTGGGCGCTAGCCGCTGGCAGCTCGCCAGGCAAGCCTTTGCCGAAAGCCTGGTTCTGGCGTCCGCCGGGGCTCTGGCGGGACTGGTGTTTGCACGCTGGGCCAGCGAATTTCTGGTCGGTTTGTTTTCCCGCGGTGCCGCGGCACCGATCGTTCTCGACTTGCGTCCGGATGGGCGCGTGCTCTTGGCCGCCTCTGCGGCGGCCGCGCTGACTGCCCTTCTCTGTGGACTGGCTCCCGCTTGGCGTGCCTGGCGCGAAGCCCCATCGGCGGCCCTGCAGATGCCCGCCCGCAGCGTCGCCGGCAGGTCCGGCCGGCTCGGCAGAATCTTGATCCTCACCCAAGTGGTGATGAGCATGGTGCTGTTGCTCGGGGCGGGACTCCTCGTGCGCACGTTTCAGAAACTCGCCTCCCAGGAATTGGGATTCGAAAAGGAACGCCTCTTGGAACTGGAACTGAATCCGCGCCCCGGCAGTCCCCCGCAGGTTTTCCCCCAGGCCTACTACGTGCAATTGATCAATTCGATTGCCGCGCTCCCGGGCGTCGTTTCCGCAAGCTTCTCGGAGGAGCTGTACCCTGCGGACGAAGGCTGGCACGAGAACGCGGCGCCGGCTGCTTCCGAGCCCGGCCCCACGACCGGTGTGCTGGCGAGAGCGGCGTTCGTCTCGCCCGGCTTTCTCCAAACGCTCGGCATCCGGCTGCTCCAGGGCCGTGATTTCGAGTGGCAGGACGACGGCAGCCACCCCGAAGTTGCCATCCTCAGCCGGCACTTGGCGGAGAAGCTCTTTCCTCAGGGACAAGTCGTCGGCCAGCGCCTGCGCTTCGGCGTCTTGCCCGAACATCAGGCCATCGAAATTGTCGGCGTCGCTCGAGATGCCCGCCTGTTCAACCTGCACAGCGGGTCGGCGGACATGCTCTACCTGCCCAGCCTCCAACATCTACAAAACATGCATATTGGCGGACTCTTCCTGCGCACCCAAGGCCCTCCGCTGGCCATTGCACGCAGCGTGGCCCGTCAGGTCGAGTCCCTCGGACGCGATTACGTGCTGCGTTCCCGCACGGTCGAGCAGCTTGCCGGCGAGCAGTTGGGTGTCGAACGCGCCGTGGCCATCCTCTCGGGATTCTTCGCCGGGCTGGCACTGCTCCTGGCTTCCGTCGGCCTCTTCGGACTGATGTCCCATGCCGTTTCCCGCAGGACGCGCGAAATCGGCATCCGCTCCGTCCTCGGCGAGCAGCGAGCCGCCATCCTGTGGAGCGTCCTGCGCGAAGCGCTAGGCCTGGTGCTGGCCGGCGTGGCCCTCGGCACTCCCTGCGCGCTCGCCGCCGGCCGCCTGTTGGAAGACATGCTCTTCGGAGTGACCACCTACGACGCCTTCACGCTTGCCGCTGTCGTTGCGGTTCTGCTCGCTGCCGCGCTGGTGGCGGGATATCTTCCGGCGCGCCGTGCCGCGGCGGTTGATCCCATCGTCGCGCTGCGCGCCGAGTAGCAACCGATGGCCGCGCGCAGATAGCGCACCGTTGCTTCCGGTTTGCTCTGCCGCTCAGCCTCCCAGCATCCTGCGGGAGAGAGGCTCCAGGTCGGCCAGCAACTCTTCCATAGACTGGTAACGCTCGGCCAGTTCCTTCTTTAACGTGCGGCTCAGGATGGCATCGAGTTCACGAGGAAGATCGGGGCGAAGCTCGCTGATTGGCTTGGGCTCCTCCGCAACGATGCCACGCATCACCTCGATGATATCGGCGCCCGGAAAAGTGTTCGTGTGTGCCAGGATCTCGTAAATCATGCTGCCCACAGCCCAGATGTCGGAACGCGCGTCTACTGGTTCACCGCGCAGCATCTCCGGCGACATGTAGGCGATCGTCGAGACGAGCATGCCGAGATCGGGCGGCGAGTCGGCGGCGAAGCGTCGAGCCCAGAAATCCACCAGCTTGACAGTCCCCTCGTGGGTAATCAGGACGTTGCTCGGCTTCAGGTCACGGTGAAAAAGACCGTGCCGGTGCGCGTAACCCAGGGCGCGGCACACTTGCACCATGTGGCCCAACATGCGGGCAGACGATTCCAGGTCGCGCACGCCCTCCCTTTCTTCCCGTTCGACGATTTGCGCGAGATCGGTGCCCTCAAACGGTTCTAGGACGAGGTAGGGAACGTCTCGATGCACGCCGAATTCATAGACGGCGAGGATATTGGGGTGCTGCAGCGCTGCGGAACGGCGGGCCTCGCGGTAGAAGTGCGGAAATCGCTCAGGCCCGGATCTCAGCTTTCGGAGGAGGCCGCGGTAGAACCGGCGAAAGAGGCCTGCGTTGCCGGCGCGGCCCAATATAATCGTCCGAACGGTCACCGCGCGGCGGGTCTTCAGGTCTCTTGCCGCGTAGTCTGCATAGTAGGGCTCGCGTCGCAGTTCGGTAAGAAGCTCAAAGTGGCCAATGTTTTCCAGAATGGCCAGGCACTCCCCAGGAGCCGATCTCGCCGGAAGCCCCTTCGCGTCACCCGCATTCGCGTCCTTCTCTTATCACAATTCTCTCAGGCGCGTTCGGTTCATTCCCTGCGAAACCGTTTCCCGCCTTCCTCCGTCCAATGGGCAATCCCTATTGTTTTCCCATAGGGGATGTGCGATGCTCCCTATTGCTTTCCCACAGGAGGCCGCATGGGCGACAGATCCGACGTCTGGCAGGGCACCTTGGCCCTCATGATTCTCCGCACCCTCGAGGTCCTCGGGCCTCTCCACGGCTACGGCATCGCGCGGCGCATCGAGCAGACCAGCGGCAACCGCCTGCTCATCAACTACGGAACCCTCTATCCCGCGCTCCTCAAGCTCGAGCAGGAGGGCTACATCGCCTCCGAATGGGGCGCTTCGGAAAACAACCGCCGCGCCAAGTTCTACCGGCTCACGCGCGCCGGCCGCAAACAGGTGCAAAAGGAAACGCGCGACTGGGAAAAGGCCAACGATATCCTGGCCCGTTTTCTCGCGCCCGAACAGAAGACTTGACGCGTCCCGGCTTCGCCGCGCGGCATGCGCGCGGGCGCAAACGGTCTGGGCAATGGAGATTTCGTCATGAATCCACTCCGGGGATGGCTGTCACGAATCGCTGTAATGTTTCGCAAACGCGAAGGCGAGCGCGAATTCACCGCGGAACTCGAATCGAATCTTCAGCTCCACGTTGATGACAACCTGCGCCGCGGACTCTCCCCCGCCGAAGCCCGTCGCCAGGCCCTCATTTCGCTCGGCGGTGTCGAAGCCGCTAAGGAAGCCCACCGCGATCAGCGCGGCGGCTACTGGCTCGAAGCCTTCGTGCAAGATGTCCGCTTCGCCTTGCGCATGTTGCGCAAGTCCCCGGGCTTTACCGTGGTCGCGATTCTCACGCTCGCTCTCGGCATCGGCGCAAACACCGCAATCTTCACTGCCATCGACGGGATCATGCTCAAATCGCTGCCCGTCCGCGATCCACGCCATCTCTTCCTGCTGCACTGGAACGCGCACACGAGACCAAAAACGCACGGGTACCAATCCTACGGCGATTGCGCATCTGCGGATTGGCAAAACCTCACAAATGGCTGTTCGCTCTCGAAGCCGTTTCTCGAGGATGTCCGCAAACTGGGCGTTTTCTCCGGCATCGCCGAATTCGCCGGGGGAGGTTTTCTGACTCTCAGCGGCAATGGGCCGGCCAGCCAGGCTAAGAACCAGTTTGTTTCCGGAGATTACTTCGAGACTCTCGGCGTGCGCCCGGCGCTTGGCCGGTTGTTTGTACCCTCCGACGACGCGCCCGGCGCGGCTGCGGTAGCGGTCCTGCATTACGACTACTGGCAGAACGCATTTGGCGGCGATCCCTCGGTAATCGGGAGGGTCATCCACCTGAATCGACTGCCCTTCACCGTGATTGGAGTTGCGGAGCAAGGCTTCACGTATTTCACCCCGGGAATGAGCCGCGACCTCTGGGTCCCGATGGTGCAGCGGCAGTTCTTGCGCGAGCGCTGGTCGCCGCAGCAGGAGGATGCAGCCTCGTGGTGGATTGTGGCTGTCGGCCGGCTGAAACCGGGCGTATCGCGCCTCGATGCGCAGAACAGGATTAGCGCCCTCTTCGCGAATGAAGTGATTCACGGCGAAAAACCGATTCTCACTGCGGAAGACGCTCCTTCCATCGCTCTGCTCCCCGCGCAAGATGCGATGACCGGCGTGCGCAAGGAGGTGTCCAGGATGCTGTTCACGCTCATGCTGGCCGTCGGCATCGTCCTGCTCGTGGCATGCGCAAACGTCGCCGGCTTGCTGCTCGCCCGCTCCGCGGGACGCCGGCGGGAGATCGCCGTCCGGCTGGCCCTCGGCGCGGGCCGAACCCGATTGCTCCGGCAACTGCTCACCGAAAGCCTCACGCTCAGCGCGGCGGGAGGCGTGCTGGGCGTATTGCTGGCCCAGTGGTCTGCCCGCGCGTTGATGGCGTTCGCCTCGAGCGATTCTCCACGTCCGCTGGGCATTTCCCTGCAATTGGATTGGCGCGTTCTCGGATTCACTCTCGCTGCGACCGTCCTTACCGCGATCCTGTTCGGTCTTGTTCCTGCCATGCGCGCCATGCGCATTCCGCTCACTTCCGCCATGAAGGAGGGCGCCGGCGGGCGTGCGGCGCACGGCCGGTTCAGCGTTGGCGATGGCCTGGTGGTCGCGCAGGTAGCCCTCACGGTGGTCGTGCTTGTGGGCGCGGGGCTGCTGGTGCGCACGCTCCGGAATCTTCGCAACGTCGATCCCGGCTTTGCCACGAACAGCCTGCTCACCTTCCAAGTGGATACCGCTCTCACCGGATATACCGGCGAGGGCCTGGTGCAGCTCTACGAGGATTTGCGCGCGCGCTTCGCCGCCGTCCCCGGGGTGCTCTCCGCGAGTTACTCTGAGGAGCTGCTGCTGGCCGGATGGCTCTCCATTACCGACTTCCACCTGGACGGCACACCGCCCAAGCAGAAATCGGAAGCCGATTGGCTGCCCATTGGCCCCGACTACTTTGCCACGATGAAAATTCCCTTGCTCAGCGGACGCGCGTTTCTCCCCGAAGAATATTCGACTGCGGCCAAGATCGCGGCCGATTCGAAAGTGCAAGCGCAATTGGCAATGGCGACCATCGTGAACGAATCGTTTGTCCGCGCCTATTTTCCTCACGTCAATCCCGTCGGCCAGCGTTTTGGCGCCGATAGCCCGGAGCAAAGCGGCGATCCCGAGACCGAAAAGACGGCCGGATACTTTATCGTGGGCGTCGCGGGCGACTCGAAATACAACGATCTGCGCCGCGAGATTAAGCCCGCCATGTACTCCCCGGCGGGACAAGGCGGCGCGTTCGAGCTGCGCACGGCGGGCGATCCCTTGCTGGTGATGCCGGCTGTTCGCGAAATCATCCGCCAGTCGGGAAACGACATCCCCATCACCGACGTCAAGACACAAACGCAGCGTATTGACGACAGGCTCTTGCAGGAACGGCTCATCGCCAGGCTCTCCAGCTTTTTCGGCCTGCTGGCGCTGCTGCTGGCCTGCATTGGACTGCACGGTCTGCTGGCGTACGAAGTGACGCGCTCGACGCGCGAGATTGGCATTCGCATGGCGCTAGGCGCGCAGGCGCGCGACGTGCTGCGCGGGATCGTGGCACGAGGCCTCTCGCTCGCCTTTCTTGGCGCGCTCATCGGCAGCGCCGCGGCCATCGGCGTGACGCGCTTTCTCGGCACTATGCTTTATGGCGTGAAGCCCGACGATGCGGCGACTTTTATTGCCATCAGCGTGATTTTGTTGCTCGTTGCGTTCGTGGCCTGCTATTTGCCGGCGCGCCGCGCCACTCGCGTGGACCCGCTGGTCGCGCTGAGGTATGAATAGCGATATACAGCCTTAAAAACGATATCCGGCTTGAAAGGGCACTTCCGGTCCCGAATCCCAATCCCGAAGCCTCGGGATCGCTAGCCGGAATGCCATTTCTGCCTCCGAAACTCCAGAAGGTGGATCAGGGACCCCGGCGGGGTCAAATCCGTCGCGTTAAATGGGGTTGTGCGCCCGGCGCACAGGGTCTAATTTCGAGGCAAATTTTGGCAACGTGGGTAGGGGCTTACAAGGGTAGTGGCCCTTCCTCCGTCAGGGTAAACCAGTGGCGAGCCTGGGGGAAGAACCCGGAAAAGTAATGTGGAGGGTCCCTTACCGGGTGGTGATGGGCATGTTTCTCATCGAGGGTTCCGGGCGGCTCAAGCGTGCCGGATGAAGGCTGCGTGCACGCGCGGCCCCACGCCGAGGAGAAAGATCGCGCCCTTTGCTGATGAAGCCGACAAAGGGTGCGCCACCCGCGAGGGTTCGCCTGAGCATTGGCCCGCTAGGGCGCCACAGCTAGGTGTTAACATTGGCTGCAGGAGGGAGAGGAAATTGCCGGAGCGAGCAGGAACTTCTGCAGATGATCCGTTCGCTGGGCGGCAGCCAACCAGTCACGAACGGATGGCTGGACAGCCCTGGGATGCCTCCTACCACGGCGGCCCTGCGCCCTGGGATATTGGCCGGCCGCAGGCGGCAATTGCGCGTCTGGCATCGGAAGGTGGATTCGCTGGAGCGGTGCTCGATGCGGGCTGCGGAACCGGG
>JASHRU010000076.1 GCA_030037225.1 Candidatus Acidiferrales bacterium
TCCCTTCGTGGGCGTAAAGCAAATGGCCGCTCGGTGCATAGCGCGCATACGTCCCGCCCTGATGAACGGTCTTCCGTTCGCCGGTCTTTAACACCTGGACAACGATGTTGGCGCGATCGAAACCGATGTTGTTGTTATGCGCCGTGAACAGGACGGCCTTTCCGCCAGGAAGCGCCTGCGGCCAGCGATGCGTTACCTCGCCTTTTGAGATATCGAGGGTGGTGACCGGCTCCGGTTTTCCGCCAGCTTCGGGAATTCTGGAGAGTCCCTCTCGCGTGCTGGGTGCGAAAATGATCGTGCCATCCTCGCTCCATGCACCGCCGCGATCGTTCGGAGCGTCGCACAGGGTGACAACGGCCCCGCCCTGTGCCGGGATCTTCTTCAATTTGCCGTCGGCGAAAAATGCGATCCACTGGCCATCGGGAGAGAAGAATTGGTCCCGTGCGTCCTCGGTGCCCGCCAGTGCTGTGGCCTGTAACTGGTCGCGCTGCCGGATGTACAGCCGGGTTTTCTGGTTTTCTCCGCTCTCAGAGGCGCGGAAGGCAAATTTCGTTCCGTCCGGAGATATTACTGCCGCAGCTCCGTAATCCACGGCGAGAACAACCGGGGCGCCGACTTCGACATTGAGGCGCATGGGCGCTTCGCGAACAATCGATCGCCGCCAGGGCGCCCATAGCGCCAGAGCAAAAGCAGCAAGAAAAATCGCGGCAACGCCCCATGGCAACGCACGTCGCCAGGCGGGGCCGGCCCGGCCGACTCGCTCGATGGAAGTCGTGGATGCAGATGGATTGGCGAGATAACGCTCGAGAATGATCCGCGCCTCGCCGATGGCCTGCAGGCGCGCCTTCGGGTCCTTCACCAAACAACGCTCCGCCAGATGGCGAATCGCTGTTGGAGTGCTCGCCGGCAGAGAATCCCACGCCGGCTCTTTTGTAAGGACCTGAGCCAGAGTTTCGGGGGCGGTCTCGGCCTCGTACACTTTCTTCCCCGCCAGCATCTCGTAGAGCACCGCGCCGAACGACCAGATATCGGCGCGCCGATCAACGGTCTTCCCTTTCGCCTGCTCGGGAGACATGTACCCGGCAGTGCCGAGGATCACTCCCGCGCGCGTGGCGGCCATGCTGAGGGTCGGCGAGTTGCTGATGTCATCGGCGGCGGGAGTATTTTCGATGGCCTTCGCGAGCCCGAAGTCGAGCACCTTTACGGTGCCATCAGGAGTCACTTTCACGTTCGCGGGTTTCAGGTCGCGGTGAATGATCCCGCGGTCGTGCGCGTATTCGAGGGCATCGGCGATTTGCCGGGCGATGGGCAGGGCTTCGTCGAGAGGAAGGGGACCCTTCGCGATGCGGTCGGCGAGCGTGTAGCCATCCGCCAGCTCCATGACGAGCGCACGCACGCCGCCGGATTCTTCGAAGCCGTATATGTGGGCAATGTTTGGATGATTGAGAGACGCCAAGACCTGCGCTTCGCGGCTGAAGCGCGCCATGCGCTCGGCGTCGGCCGCAAATGCATCCGCAAGAACTTTCAGGGCCACCTCGCGGCCGAGTGCGGAGTCGCGAGCCCGGTAGACTTCGCCCATGCCCCCTGCTCCCAGCGGGGCGACAACCTCATAGCGACCAAGCTGAGTGCCTGGAGCGAGAGCCATACGCGCCGGGAGTATAACCTTAGAACAGCTTTGTGCAGGGATTCGGATTTGGCCACCCTGCGCTCGATTCATTGACTTGGTTCTATCCGGCTCTTAAGATGGCCGCACGATGTCGGAAGTTCCATCCCTCATTGGCACGACCGTTTCGCACTACCGCATCGTCGAAAAACTCGGGGGCGGCGGGATGGGCGTGGTGTACAAGGCCAGGGACACCCGCCTGGACCGTTTTGTGGCGCTCAAATTCCTGCCGGAGGATGTAGCTCACGATCCGCAGGCACTCGAACGGCATCGCCGCGAGGCCAAAGCCGCTTCGGCCCTCAACCATCCGAACATTTGCACGATCCACGACGTGGGCGAGGAGTCCGGCAAGGCCTTCATCGCCATGGAATTCCTCGACGGCCAGACGCTGAAGCATCGCGTTTCCGGACGGCCGCTCGATCTGGAAGAGCTGCTCGCGTTGAGCATCGAGATCGCGGACGCGCTCGACGCGGCCCACGCGGAGCGCATCGTCCATCGCGACATCAAGTCGGCGAACATCTTCATCACGCGGCGACACCACGCCAAGATTCTCGATTTCGGATTAGCCAAGGTCGCTCCGAAATCCCAAGCCGCGGAAGGCGCCACGCTCTCCGCGGATGCGGATAGGAATCTCGCCGAGGCCTCGCTGACACACGCTGGCGTGGCCATTGGAACCGCTGCCTATATGTCGCCCGAACAGGCGCTGGCCATCGAGATCGACGCCCGTTCGGATCTCTTTTCCTTCGGCATCGTGCTCTACGAGATGGCCACGGGCTCGCTTCCATTTGCCGGAGAGAGCTACGCCGCACGGATTGATGCGCTGCTGCACAGACCTCCGGTCCCGCCGCTGCGGCTTAACCACGCTCTGCCGGCCGAACTCGAACGAATCATCCTCAAGGCGCTCGAGAAGGACCGCAACCTCCGCTACCAGTCCGCCGCTGAAATGCGGACCGACCTCCAGCGGCTCAAGCGGGAAATGGATTCGAGCCGCTCCACTGTCGCGGCCGGAACGGGAGCGACGCGAGGCGCGAAATCACGCTGGATGTTTCTCGGACTCGCGGTGGCGATTCTGGCTGTGCTGGCAGTTGGTGCAGCGCTTTGGCTCCGCAAGACGGAATTTTTCTGGCGGAGCCCTATCGCCGATGCCAAATTTCAAACCGTCACCGACTTCGAAGGAATCGCGCAGGCCGCCGCCATTTCACGGGATGGTCATTTCGTAGCGTTTCTGTCCGACCGGGATGGACCGATGGACGTTTGGGTCACTCAGGTCGGTTCGGGGCAGTTCCACAATCTCACACAAGGAAAAGTCACTGACCTTTTCAATCCTTCCATCCGGTCGCCTGGATTTTCGCCCGACGGGTCCCTTGTCACCTACTGGGTCAGTAAGCAGGCGGGCACGCAAGGCCGCGACATCAGCATCTGGGCTAGCCCCACTCTGGGAGGGCCGCCAAGGCCTTACCTGGAAGGCGGAGCCGAATACGACTGGACGCGCGACGCCTCGCGCCTCGTTTATCACACTCCGGGCCCAGGCGACCCCACCTACGTTTCTGACGGAACCCGGCGTCCGGGCGATCGCCCCGTCTACACCGCGCCCGCCGGCCTTCATTGTCACTTCCCCGTCTGGGCGCCCGATGCACGATTTATCTACTTCGTCCAGGGTTCGCTCCTCCCGGATAAACTGGACATCTGGCGCATCCACCCATCCGGTGGCGCTCCGGAGCGCATCACGTCGCACTCCACACGCGTGACCCACCCCGTTCTCCTCAATGAGCGCACCCTTCTGTACGTGGCCAGCGAGCCCGACGGCTCCGGCCCGTTTCTCTACAGCATCGACGTCGAGCGGCGACTTCCCCACCGCTTGACCTCCGGGCCCGACCGTTACACGTCGCTGGCTGCCAGCGCGGACGGCCGCCGCCTAGTCGCAACACTCTCCAGCGTGAGGCGAACTCTTTGGCGCATGCGGCTTCCTGAATCTGTTGCTGCGGCGTCGGCTCCCGAACGAATATCGCCCGCTTCCAACACGGGATTTTCTCCGCGGCTCGGACCCAATTATCTTTTGTACGTCTCCGCAACAGCGGCGAGCGAGAGCATTTGGAAGCAGGCCAGCGGAGCGGCAACGGAACTGTGGAGCGGGCAGGATGCCCAGATCATCGGCGGACCCGCAATCTCTCCGGACGGCCGTTCCGTGGCCTTCTCCGTGCGTGAACAGGGAAAGACGCGTCTGTACGCGATGCAGGCCGACGGCACAAACGCGCGAATCGTCGCCGACTCGCTGGATCTAAAAGGAGTGCCCGCTTGGGCC
>JASHRU010000077.1 GCA_030037225.1 Candidatus Acidiferrales bacterium
GACGGCTCGGTAGACGAGGAAGTGCCTTACCAGCTCACGAGCACGAACCCTTGTGGCGGAGTCGTTACGCAGACGGCCATGCTGCATGTGGTTGGTTCCATTGATCCGGCCCCCCCGGTCACCCTGGCCAGCATCTTCTATCCCACGGCCTATCCCACGGCCAGGCATCCCAAGCTGGGCCTTTTGACCACCGAACAAAAGATGCTCTCCGAGGCGGCAAACCGCTTTAAGAGCCACGAAGAATACGATAGCGGGGCGCGCCTCACCGTCGTGGGACATGCCGACGTTCGCGGCTCATCGAAATTCAACTTGAAACTCAGCGAACGGCGCGCAGAGCTGGTCAGGAACTTCCTGATTTCCCAAGGCATCGCCGCGGACAAAATCGAAGTTCGCGCCGACGGCAAGACCCACGAGCTAAGCCGCAAGCAAGTGGCGCTGCTTCAGACCAAGGATCTGGAAAAGCCCGAAAAGTGGATGAACCATAGGACCAAGTCCACTTGGCTCGCCTACAACCGCCGCGTGGACATCGTCCTCGAACCCGCTGGCGTGGAATCCGCGAGGCTCTATCCCAACGACGCCACCAACGCCCACCTTTTGTGGGAGCGGGCTGAACCCAGCCTGCGCGCGGTTAGGTCGGCCGAGAAAATGATCGAGGGCGCGAAAATGGCGAAACAGGTCGGCTTGGGGCAGTAAATCGGTTCAAGCCGCCTGCCGGCAATCCCTCACAAGCACCGTTGCGAGCGTGCTGACCTCCTGCGGTCGGCTCGCTCGCACCGGCTTGGATTCTGCAACTCAATCGATCGCCTTGTCCCCGCCAGAGGAAAACGAACGCGGCCGCGCAGAGCGCGGCTCCCAACCAGCGTGCTCTCCTAAAGTTCTCTTCTCCGCTGAGGACTCGCGGCTCACAATCTGATAAAAGACAATCTCGCGGAACGGGCTGCAAGGATGGACACATCATGTCCCCCTACATCGGAGCCATCGACCAGGGAACCACGAGCACCCGATTCATCGTCTTCGACGCCACCGGGCGCCTCGTCACTCTCGCCCAGAAGGAACACCAGCAGATTTATCCCCGGCCGGGCTGGGTGGAGCACGACCCCGAAGAAATCTGGCGGCGCACTCAGCAGGTCGTCGCCGAAGCCATGCAGCAGAAGGGACTCCGCCCGTCCGACATCGCCGCCATTGGCATCACCAATCAGCGCGAGACCACCATCCTGTGGAATCGCAGAACGGGACGCGCAGTTCACAACGCCCTGGTCTGGCAAGACACGCGAGTCGAAGGCGACGTGGCCGAATTCTCGCGCGATGGTGGCCCCGATCGCTTCCGGGAACAAACCGGGCTGCCTCTAGCCACGTACTTCAGCGCGCTGAAGATTCGCTGGCTCCTCAACCACGTGCCGGGCGTCAGAGAGGCCGCCGAGGCGGGAGAGCTGCTCTTCGGGAACGTGGATACCTATCTCGTCTGGAACCTGACCGGAGGACCAGACGGCGGCGTCCACGTGACCGACGCAACCAATGCCAGCCGCACTCAGCTTATGGACTTGCGCACCTTGAGCTGGGACAAAACCTTGCTCAAGCTGTTTGAAATACCAGAAGGCCTCTTTCCTCGCATTGCCTCCAGCAGCGAAGTCTATGGACTCGCGCGGGAAGATGCGGTGAAAGACGTCCCCATCGCCGGAATTCTTGGGGATCAGCAGGCCGCACTGGTTGGACAAGCCTGCTTCGAATCCGGCCAGGCGAAAAACACCTACGGCACCGGGTGCTTCCTCCTCATGAACACGGGAACGAAGCCGGTTCTCTCCCGGCACGGACTGCTCACGACTGTCGCGTTCCAGTTCGGTCGAGATTCGGCTCAATACGCTCTGGAGGGGAGCGTGGCCATCTCTGGAGCCCTCGTGCAATGGCTGCGCGACAATCTAGGCCTCATCGAAAAGAGTGCCGACATTGAAGCCCTGGCGCGCTCCGTTGACGACAACGGCGGCGTTTACTTCGTCCCCGCCTTCTCCGGTTTGTTCGCGCCCTACTGGCAATCGAGCGCCCGCGGTGTGATCGCCGGACTCACCCGTTACGCGAATAGAGGGCATCTCGCACGCGCTGCCCTCGAAGCCACTGCCTTTCAAACCCGCGAGGTGCTCGAGGCCATGGAGCTGGACTCCGGTGTCAAGCTCCATTCCCTCCGCACCGATGGGGGCATGGTTCACAACGATCTCCTCATGCAGTTTCAAGCGAATATTCTCGATCGCGACGTGATCCGCCCGCGGATCCAGGAGACCACCGCCCTCGGTGCCAGCTACGCTGCCGGGCTCGCCGTCGGCTTCTATAAGAATCTGGCCGAATTGAAGGCCCAGTGGGCCGTGGACCATGTGTGGAAACCCTGCATGGACGATACTACGCGCCAGAGACTCTATGCCGAATGGAAGAAGGCGGTGACGCGTTCGTTCCATTGGACTGGATGAATCCCATCCCGCTGCGCGAACTCCCTCCTCCGGCGAGGTTTAAGCAGACTCTGAAAACAGAAAGGCCGGGCGCCTCCGCCCGGCCTCCGGATCCTCTGATTTTGCTTTCCGTTGCTCGTTATGGTTTGTGAGGTTTGTTCTCGTGCTGCTCCCCCTGCTGCTGCTGCGTCTGATGTTGCTGCTGCTGCTGAGTCTGATGTTGCTGCTGCTGTGGCTGCGCTTGATGCTGCTGCGCCTGCGGTTGGTTGCCCGGCTGCGTGCGGGCTTGCTGCGAGGTCAACGCCGGCTGCGTCGTCCTTGGACTCGGCTGCGCCGTATTGTGCGTAGCGGACTGGTTGTTGAACGTCGTCGCATTCCGGTTCGCCGCGGCGTTCGTGGAAGTCGTGGACGCTGGCCGGGCGGCTACCACACCCGCGCCCTTGAACACGCCCGGTTTCGACGTCGCTGCGACGGCTGGCTGGCCGTGATTCACCGAAGCCAGGAGCGCGCGATTCGTGCCCGCCGCATGCTCATTCTGCGCTTGCAGCGCCGTGGGCTGTATGTGGTTCTCGCGCGCCGCAGCCAGTTCCGCGCTCGTTGGTCTCGTCGCGATACCGCCCGGCCCGCCGTTGAAGGCCGTCCGGTTCACCGCCGCATGGTTCACCACCGTGTTGTTGACGTAGGAGTTGTGGAGAACCACCGTGCCCCGGTTCACCACTGCGGAGTTGTAATAATACGCGCCGCCGCGCCAATATCCGCCCGCGAATCCAACCCCGGTGTAGCCGAATCCGTAGTTAATCCCGCCGTAGAACCCCACGTGCGGACCCCAGTAGCCGCCGTGCCACACGTACACTCCGCCCGCCCAGCCCCAGTAGCCCGGCGTCCACAACACACCGACTACGGGCGGCTGAACCCATGTTCCAGGTACCCAGTAGTAGCCGTCGGGCCCGTACGCCCAATAGCCCGGTGTCCAGATGTATCCCGGAGCCGGAATCGGCGGCTGGACGTACACTGGCAAAACCGGCGGTCCGATGTGCACGGAAACTCCCACGGCAACCTGCGCCTGCGATGCGGTAGGTATGCCCAGGATTAGGAAAGCCAGAACAACCCACATTGTCAGTTTGAAATAACGCATTGTGTCCACGCTCCTAGTTCGTCTTCAATTACTCGGCTGGCTTCCCGGAAACGCCTGAGCTTCGCCCCGGCAGCACACAGCGTCACTACTATAACCCCTTTTCGCGAGGAAAGTTTCGCGGTTCCCGGCCGCGGTTCAATCCGCGCACCCGCTCGCCCATAGGGCAGGCTGCCGCATCGCACCAGCCCCCTCTGTGCATGGAACGATAGGAAAGGAGGGGGAGTACCATCGTCCCATTGCAGGCGCTTTTCCCGCCCAATATCCTCTCCTCTGATGGCTGCCTCTCCCGGCCTGTCTTATAGGCCGTTGGCCGGGGCTATTTCTGGCAACCACTGTAGGTACGGCAGGCGCCCCCTTCCGGTTTGGGCGCCTCGGCCCAGAGACACTGCTCCTTGGGCGGCGGATACCTCGAAGGAAGAGGAACGGATGAAAGTACAGCAAGCACGGCACGGCGATCGCATCTCGATAGCCATGCCCATCCAGGTCTTCGGCACCGAAATCACCGGCCAGGATTTCATGGAGATGACCGAGACGCAGATTCTTTGCCGCGATGGCGCGGCGATCATCTCCACTCACCGCCTGGCCCCCATGCAACAAATCACCGTGCGCAATCTCGCCACGGGCGTGGAAGCCCACGCGCGCATCATTGGCGAGATGAGCGCGAAGCCGAACTCCCGCGTTTACGGCATCGCCCTGCTCGAACCCGAATTCAAACTCTGGAACGTCAACTTTCCATCCGCCGGCGGCGAGGAGCAGCGGTCCGAGCGCTGGCTAGAATGCAACGTATGCCAAGGCCGCGAACTGGCTTCGCTCAGCGCGCTTGAGTGCGATGTCTTCCATGCCAATCGCCAGCTCACCCGCTCCTGCAAGTGGTGCGGTGAGCCCACCATTTGGAACCTCGCCGCTCACGAAGCTTCGGGCGACAGGCGCAAGCTTTGCGAGCCGCCTCCCAAGGCGGCTGCAGCGGCTGCCCCCGAGCCGGAAAAGACGCGCGCCTCGCGCAAGCACGCACGCGTCCAGATGAAGATGACGGCCTGCGTCCGCGAGCCAGGCTTTGGAATCGACGACCTAGTGCAGGTGGAAAATGTGTCCCGCGGCGGCCTGAGTTTTCTCAGCCACAACGCCTACCGTCCGGGCGCGCTGTTGGAAATTGCCGCGCCTTACATGAAGGGTGCCGAAAACGTTTTCGCGCTCGCCCGCGTCCAGCGCGTTCAACTCGTCCCCGAACGGCAGATCAATCTCTACGGCGTATGTTTCGTTAAGAAATCCGAACTGTAACCGCCGCTTTCGAGGGCTCCCGCTTGCTCCGGCGATGCAAGGGGTCCGCGCTCTTCCCGTCCCTACCTGCGTTCGCTCATCGCCCTTCCCGCATCGAGCTTCCCATCCGCCCCTGCAGTCAGTTCCACGAAGGCTGGCTCGTGCTTCAATGTCGCGAACACAGCATCCGCCCGCGCCTCCATCATTTCCTTGCTGCGCACGGCCTGGAACCGCTCGTATTCGAAAAAGTGGCGTTTCAAGAGTTCCAGGGCTTTGTCACGGTTCCCCGTCTGCGCGTAGATCGCCGCCAGGTTGTACGATGCCGGCAGCAATGCCTCGTTCTCCCGCGCGATCTCGAGAGCTTTTTCCCCCTGTCCTTCCTCGGCCATGAACACCGCTGCGAACACCAGGTTGTACGGATCTTTCGGCGCGACGGCCAACGCCTGGCCCACGTAGTATTCCGTCTTCGCCGCATCCCCTTCTGAATTCCAGTACACCGCAAGGTTGCGGTAAGCCAACGCGAGCGGATAGGTCTCCACCGACCGCTCCATCAGTCCTAGCCCTTTCTGGAAGTCCCCGTCGTGAATTGTCATTTTCCCCAGTCCGTGCAGCGCCACCGCGCGCGACAGTGGATCCGCCGGCATCGCCAGGATTTCTTCGAATGCCCCCCGCGCCCTCTCCCAATCGCCGATATGGTGCCGGTACAGCTCGCCCAGGAATCGCAGCGGGGTTGCGTCTGCCGGGTCCATGCGGTGTGCCTCCGCGTAAAGCCGTTCCGCGTCCGGATACTGCGCACTGTTTTCCGCCGCCAGACCTTTCTTGAGCTTTTCCGCGATACGCGCGCCCAACTCAGCGTCGAAATTCGGTGAGTCAAACACCTGACCCGCGTCGTTCACGCCCAATTTCTTCAATTCCTTTATTGCATCCTTTGCTCTTCCCGGGAACATGCATTTCTGCTCCGCTATGCCGCGCAATTCCGCGATTGCGCCCTGCGTGTCGCCGGCTTTCGCTTTTCTCCGCGCGTCCTCCAGTTTGTCCTTCACCGTCGCGCCCCGCTTCCGCATCTCGCCTTCAAGGAGTTCTTCCACCTGCGTCACACGG
>JASHRU010000078.1 GCA_030037225.1 Candidatus Acidiferrales bacterium
GTCCCTGGTAGGCGCCGGCATTTCCGGCAACTCGCGCGCCGGGAATGAGGCACGATCGAAGCGTGAACAGCAGCCGCGAGGCGCAAGCACAGACGCCGAAGCCGGTCCGCGCCGGCTTCGGCGTCTTCTCCTCAAACTGTTTCGGCAGAATCTGTGTCGGCCCGCGGCTCCGCGGTCCCTGCCCTGACCGGCCAGCGGCCAGTGCTCTCCGGCCGAATGTCGAGTTGGACAGCCGGCTTACCTGGAGTTGCAAAACCCGCAGACAGATTTCTTACGATTTGCCCGTGACTCGACAGGAATGAGTCTCCCCAACGTTTCTCCGCTCCTTGGGGCTAAGCGAATTGAGATAGAGGGTGTAAGCGAGCTTAGCGCGTGGGCGGCTGGAACTCCATCACGCCGAATTGCCACAGCAGGAAACTCCAGGAGTCGGCCAAGCGTTCCCTGGATCCCTCCGCTCCGCTGCCACCGCCGTGACCGCCGCCATAGTCAACTCGCAGCAGCACAGGCCTGCCGCTCGATGTGGCCGCTTGCAGACGCGCGGCCATCTTTGCCGGTTCCCAAGGCTCAATCCGCGGATCATTGATGCCGGTGGTGAGCAGCACGGCCGGATAGGCCGTTTGGTCTTTCACGTGATGAAAGGAGCTCATAGCGTAAAGCGCTTTGAAGCCCTCCTCGGTCTTGGTGCTGCCGAATTCCGGGATGTTCGTCTCGCCATTCGCCGTGTTCTCGAATCGCAGAGTATCCAGGGCTCCCACATCGATGATGGCGGCACGGAAAAGGTCGGGCCGGTCGGTGATCGCGCGACCGATCAGGATTCCCCCGGCGCTTCCGCCCTCTCCGGCCAGTCGAGCTGAAGACGTGTATCCTTTGCTGATCAGATACTCGGCGCAAGCGATGAAGTCACCCCAGGTGTTCGGCTTCGTCGGTCCTTTGCCGGCCAGGTGCCACTCCTCCCCGTGCTCACCGCCGCCGCGCACATGGCAGGTCGCTAGAATGCCGCCTCTTTCGAACCAGGCGAGCGTCGTGGGGTCGAAGTAAGGAGGGATGCTGTTTCCGTAAGCGCCGTAGCCATTGAGCAGCGTGGGATGCGAACCGTCGAGCTTCATTCCCTTTGGATAAGTGATAGAGAGCGGCACGAGTGTGCCGTCATGGCTCGGGGCTTTGACTTCCACGGATTCAACATTGCTCGGGTTATCGTATGCTCCGCTGGGTTGGAGTTTCGTATCGCTCACCGTATTGGTCTGCGGATCGTAAGCAAGAATTCTGAGCGCCTTGGTCCAGGAAGTGAGGTAGAGAAGAGCTCCCGGAATGCGGGGATCGGTGACGGCAAAGGCGGTACCCTCGAAAGGCAGGGTCACTTGCTCAACTTTAGGACGAGGACCGTACGGTACGCGCAGCACCCGGTCAATGCCGCCGTCGAGGAGTTCAACGTACAGGGCGTCCTGAGCGCCGGACATATAAGTGACTACCGCTTCGCCCGAAGGAACAATCGCTTCGGCGGCAGACAGATCGGGCTTCCTGGCATCAATGCGGATGACCTTGTAGCGCGGGGCCTCTTTGTACGTCAGCAGGTAAAGATCATCGTCATGCGCCACAATTCTGGTCACCCCGTCAGAAAAATCAGCCACCTTCCTCCACGGTGTCCCCGCCTTTCCAATCGAGTCCGCAGGCGCGATGTAGAATGCGCTGTTCGGCGTGACACTTCCATTGAGCACGCCCAGCGCGTACCGCGAGCGCGGTGCAGTTCGAACGCTCGCAATCAGGCTTGGGTCAACATCAATACTCGGCATCACCCCGTAGCCGAACACCGGTGAGTCTTTTTCGGCATCAGTTCCCAGGACGTGCAGATAGGAACGGAACTTTTGTCTTACTTCCGTCGCGGGCGCATCCGGGGGCAATTGCTGGAGACGCCCGTAGACAAAGGATCGATTGTCCGGCAGCCAATAAGGGAACCACTGCTCAACTCCCACGCCGCGAGTGATCGGATCCCCCGTTTCGCGCCCGGTGGCTGTCTCAACCACATGAATTTCGCCGTTCATTTCCGATCCGCCGGGAATCACGCCGACGGCGAGATACTTGCCATCATCCGAGAGCGCATAGTGCCTGATCTCGCTCTTTCCTTTGCCTTGGTTCGCGGGGGCGAGGGTGATTTTCTCAGGGTCGACCAGCACCTTGTCCTCTCCCTCGAACCCGTGACGCAGATAGAGCTTCGCTACATCCTCACCAGGAAGCTGCTTCAAGATGACATATAGATCGCCGGGCAGGCGCCGGGCTCGCATTAGGGGAGCGGACTGGTCGAGCTCGCGAATGCGCGCCAAGAGTTGCTGGCGACTCGGAATCCTGTCCAGCACGGCGCGCGTGTGATCATTCTGTTCTCGTATCCAAGCCTGTACTTCCGGGTCTTTGAGATTCTCCATGTAGCGATAGGGATCCGTGACCTTTCTCCCGAAATAATCATCTGTCACCGGTCTGACGGGCGCTACGGGAAGCGAGGATACGGGTGCTGAGCCAGCCGATTGAGATCGGATAGGTGAAGCCAAGGCTGCCGAAAGCGCAGCCGCACAGGCCAAGGACGCCGCACAACACGCAGCTCGCATGACGCACCTCTCGTGTGGACTTGCCGAGATGCTACGCCGCACCGCACCGGGAATCAACGCGCTGGCACCCAACCCCCGATGTGAGCGCTGCTTTTCTCGAATTCAATCCTAAATCCAGCCGGGCAGTGGGCGGATGGTCGGCGATCTGGAGGTAATCGCCGAAGTTCCCGGCACCGAGCGCATCGAGCGAGTTCGAAATAGCAATAAGGGTGCGGCTGGAAGTGGCTCAAGAGAAAGGCCAAATAAAGTGGCGCGCCCGGAGGGATTCGAACCCCCGACCCCGTGCTCCGGAGGCACGTGCTCTATCCATCTGAGCTACGGGCGCGCGCAAGCAACTATTTCGAGTCTAGGCGGTCACTTTGCATGCGTCAAGGCAGGCGGATGCAATTCGCTGCGCCACGTCAGGTCGCGGAACGTCTTCCGCGGCTTCAATCGCGCCTGCGCCAGCCGGTCGGCCGCCCGCGCCGTCGATATTCCCTGTGCCCGCGCTGTGGCGATCACTTCCCGCGTCCGCTCGTAAATCCGCGCCAGGCTCGGCCCGCTGTCCATTCGCCCCAGCAGAAAGTAATCTGCCCCGCGAATCAATCCTCCCGCGTTCGCCAGATAATCGGGCGCGTACAAAATCCCCCGCGCTGCAAGCGCATCGCCATCCTCAGGCCTTGCCAGTATGTTGTTCGCGCATCCGCACACCACCCGGCATCGCAGCCGCGGGATCGTCTCTCCATTCAGCACTCCACCCAGCGCGCACGGAGCGGCAACGTCCGCGTCCGCAAACAAAATCTCCTCCGGCGCCATGACACGCGCCCCGGTCTCCCGCGCCACCGCCGCCGCGCGTTCTTCCACCGCATCTGCTACCAGCAGTTCCATCCCTTCGCGCGCCAGAATTCGCGCCAGCCAGGTGCCCACGCTGCCGGCGCCCTGCATCGCTACGCGAACCTTCCCTCGAATCTCCGCCGCCTCCAGGCACGCTCGCAGCGCATGCCACACACCAATGGCCGTGTTTTCGGAAACGTCCCCCAGCCCCGGCGCCGGATCGAGCGCCACATAGCGCGTGCTTCGCGCCATTGCTTTCAGGTCTTCGTCGCGGATTCCCACATCGCGCGCGCAAAAGTAGCGCCCGCCCAGGCTTTCCACGAGCGCGCCGAAACCCTCGAACGCCGC
>JASHRU010000079.1 GCA_030037225.1 Candidatus Acidiferrales bacterium
TGTGTCGCTGGCTTCTTCTTCCCTTCGGCGGCCTCATACAGCTCGTGCGCGATCTTTTCCACGTCAGGCACCGTCACTTCGCGTCCGCCCAGCCCGCCGATGAAGTCCAGCACCGGCGGATGTTTGCTTATCGTGTCGGTGTAGAGCGCGGCCCTCGTCTCGGTTGCCACCACGCCCGACATGTAGGGCGAGCCGAAGGAAAAGTCGCGGTCGAGTACTCCGACTGCCTTGAAGCGGGAGAGGCACTTCGCCAGTTCTTCCGCCGGGAATGGCCGGAACCAGCGCAGGCGCACCATGCCGACCTTCTTCCCTTCGCTGCGAAGTTTGCGGATGGCCACGCGCGTGGGCATCGAAAGTGTCCCCATGCCCATCACCACCACGTCCGCGTCCTCTGTCATGTATTCCTCGAAGAAGGGGTTGCCGTACTTGCGGCCGAAGATGCGCTCGAAGTCTGCGTACGCTTCACGAATCACTCCGGGCACCCGCTCCATCGCCGCATAATTCTGCCGGCGGATTTCCATCACCCAATCCTCATTGGCCTGCGGCGCTACGGTTATGGGGTTGTCCGGATGCAGCAGCAGATCGGCGCGGTTGTAGCGCGGCAGGAATTTGTTGACTTGGTCCTGCGTCGGAATCTTCACCATGGCCTGCGAGTGCGTCAGGAAGGCTCCGTCGCAACTGATCCCGCACGGCAGGAAGATGCGCCGGTCTTCGGCCACTCGGTAGGCGATCAGCGCGGTATCCAGGGCCTCCTGCGCTGTGTCCACCCAAACGAGCATCCAGCCGAGGTCGCGCACGGTCAGCGCGTCGTTGTGCTCCACGCCAAATGCTCCCGGATCGTCCAGGGCGCGGTTGCCCACCATGGCGATCATGGGGATGCGCAGCGCCGGCGTCACCGTTAGCGCCTCCATCGCGTACATCCAGCCCACCCCGCTCGACCCCGTGAACACCCGCGCTCCGCACGCCGAGGCGTGTTTCACGATCTCGAACTGCGAGTGTTCGCCTTCCGCCACGATGTATTCGCAGTCGAACTCTCCGTTGGCCACCAGCTTGGCCACGTACTGCATCACCGTGTCGTACGGGCGTATCGGATAGGCCGTGATTACATCCACGTCCGCCAGCTTGCACGCCACCGCGATCGCTTCGCTTCCCGTGATTAATGCAGTCTCTTCCGTGCCCCGCTCCGGAAGCGTTGCCGTCATCTGTGCCATGGTTTGTTGCTCCTTCGCCGCTGTGCGGCCCGGACCTGCCCGGGCCGGAAATTTGTATTCTCTGAGGCCGCCGGCCCCGGCCGGCGGCCTCGGATTCCTCTCACCGCCGCGCTAGCTGCTCTTCGCGATCTCTAGCATTTCGGGCGTCTGTTGCTCGTACTGGCCCTTGTACCGGAAGCCGTGGGAACGGTCCGCTTTGTTCGCGATCGTCCCCTTCACCCAGGTTTTGTACGTGTCCTTGTTCTTGCGCCACTCTTCCCACTGGCTCGAATTGTCCTTGAACGCCACTTCGTTCACCATCGTCACGCAGTCCTTCACCGGGCACACCGCTTCGCACACGCCGCACCCGCAGCAAGCCTCCATGTTTGCGTCGTACAGGCCTTCCGGCGTCACGTCGAAACAGGAGTCGGGGCATTGCAGCCAGCACAGCGTGCATTTGATGCAGATATCGAAGTCAATCACCGGCCGCATCGTCCGCGTGGACCACTTCTTGAATGTGGGGTTCCGTGCCGGCTGGAAGCCGCCCGCCGCCTGGGACGAGGGGTCGGCCATCTTATGGCCGGGCGCAATGCACGGAATCGACACGCCGTCCCGCATTTCATGCCACTTCAGCAGCTCGAACTGGAACGGTTTTTCCGGGTTCCCCTGGCTCGGGCTCACGTTCTGCGCGGTGATGCGGTTGTAGCTGTTCGTGGCCGACTGCACTTTCACGGCGTCGTTCCATTCGTGCATGATGAATTGCTTCACCGAGTCGAGCTTGAGCATGTCGGGCAGCAGTTTGGCGATGGCCCCGAGGATGCGCACGTCCGTGTGGTCGTCCTTGTACACCCACAGGCCGGAGAAGCTCGGGATACCCTTCAGCAGCGCCAGCCGGTATGGATCCTGCTTCCGGTGAATCATAGGGATCAGCTTCTCAGGCGACTCTTTCGAGGTGACGATCAGCGTTCCTCCAGGCTTGGTCAGCCGGTTGATCGGCTGCAACCCGTACCACGCCCACGACTCCACGCCCTTGCACAGCGTGTCGTCCACGCATACGGTGATGTCCACTTCCTTCGGCTCGTACTTGGCCATGCCCTCTTCCAGCGTAAGGTCGTCTGTGGCCACGATGGCAAAGTACTTGGCTGGAATCCCGTTGCGTTCCGGACTGTCCCCGTAACGCCCGAACGAGGTTCCTGGCTTTCCTTCCAGGCTGGCGGCCAGCACGATGCCTCGGCTGATATTTTTCGCCAGCGTCTTCTGGAAGATTCCCCGGTACACGATCTCAACTGCGAATAGACGGCCCATGTTGGTCCCCTTCCTCTATATCGTCTCGAACAGGATTTCCTCAATCTCCAGCAAGTGCTGTCGCATGGCCTCTTCTGCGCCCTCCGGTTCGCGGCGCTTGATGGCATGGAAAATCCGCCGGTGGCCCGCCAGCGACTTTTCCGGCCTCCCTGCCACCTGCAAGGAGCGCTCCCGGCTCTCCCGCAGGATGTCCATCATCATGTCCACGACTTTCAAGATCACGCTGTTCTTGGAAGCCTGCGCGATGGTGTAGTGAAACTCCGAGTCCTCTTCCACGGCCAGTTCCCGCCGCCCCACCTTCACCCTCTGCCGCTCTAGGATATTCTCCAGTCGCGCCATGTCTTCCGGACCGGCGTGGCGCGCCGCGCGCGCCGCCAGCGGAGGCTCGATCATCACCCGTACTTCCAGCAGCTCCTTCACCAGTTCGCGTTTTTGGCCTAGCAAGCTGGCCAGCGGATTCAGCAGCGAGTCAATCGAGGGTGTGCGCACCAGCGTGCCCTCACCAGGCCGCGGTTCCACCAGGCCTTTGAGTTCCAGCGAGCGGATGGCCTCGCGAACCGCGCTCCGGCTCACGTCAAATCGCTCAGCCAGTTCGCGCTCCGGAGGCAGTTTATCCCCCGGCCGGAGCGCGCCGTCCAAAATGCGCCGCTCGAGCTGCGCCGCGACCTCCTCATAAATTTTGGTGCGTTGGATTGTTTCCAGTTCGACTTTGGCGGGACCAGTCACAGAGTTCGCATGCGGTCTGATGGTCTGACCACCAGACCTCGGCCTTATCCTAGTCCCACCTCCCTGGGGCCTGTCAAGTACCAATCGCACTGGTACCTTGCCCTTATCGGGCGGCCTTTTCCGTGCCAATTTTGCCTCTCTCTTGGGCCTTGGGATTCGCGCCGGGCTTTGCTGCGATACCCGGCTGGGTGCACAGTAGTCTGGCATCCATGGGCCCCCCACGCCACTATTTTCTGACCACGGAACGGCTGGGATTCAGCCATTGGTCGCTCGACGACCTTCCTCTTGCCCTCGCTCTTTGGAGCGATCCCGAGGTTACCCGCTTTATTTCCGGGCCGCTTTCGCCCCAGAGAGTCGCAGAGCGCCTTCGCAGCGAAATCGCCATGCAAGAGTCCTTGGGAGTTCAGTATTGGCCCATCTTTCTCAGAGCAACCGGCGAACACGTGGGCTGCGCTGGACTCCGGTCCTACCAGCAGACCAGCAACACTTATGAGCTTGGATTCCATCTACTACCAGCCTCGTGGAACAAGGGATTGGCAACAGAAGCCGCCCGGGCCGTAATTGCCTATGCGTTCTCCTCGGTCGGCACACGCAGCCTCTTCGCCGGTCATCACCCCGATAACGCTGCCTCCCGTCGCGTGCTCAATAAACTCGGCTTCCGCTACACCCACCACGAGCTTTACGCGCCCACCGGGCAGATGCATCCTTCCTACCTTCTTGAGCTATCTCGCGCGGTGTCGGAGGGTTCCGAACCAACCCAGGACGCGGAAAGGGAGAAATCATGACTCATCAAACGGAACACAGAGTCTGTATCATCGGAGTCCTCTGCCTGTGCCTCGCCGCTATAGGCACCGTCGCCCGAGCACAATCGCCCGGTGCAGAGCAGGGGGAGGCAGCCGTGTCGCAGCATGCCAGTGGGAGTTTCGACGTGAAGGTCATTCCCCAGCCGCCCGATGCTGCCCTCGCCGATTCGGGCATTAGCCGATTGCTGTTCGATAAGCAGTTCCATGGCGATCTCGAGGCGTCGAGCAAAGGTCAGATGCTCGCCTGTGGCGGTCCACCCTCGGGTTCAGGGGGATACGTCGCCATCGAACGCGTCACAGGAACGCTCGCGGGTCGTTCCGGCAGCTTTGCTCTCCAGCACACTGGCACTATGGATCCCGGCGGGATCCACCTGAGTGTCACAGTCGTTCCGGGCTCCGGCACCGGCCAGCTCTCCGGTATCGCCGGCGCAATGACGATCATCATCGAGAGCGGCAAGCACTCCTACACCTTCGACTACTCGCTCCCTCCGTCTGCCTGACGGAGCAACCGGAGACAGCCAAGGTCGCGCACTGCATCTTTGCGATTGGGACAGCTTAACCTCGCGGGAATTCGCTCTCAGCTTCCTACGGTCGTCGCCCGCAGGACGTGCCCGCCCCGCTCCGGCAATGGGCCCGTATAAGAGAGAAAATATCGCGCCCGGATTTCCGGCGGACCCAGATCCTCAATCTCCCGGAAGCCGAAGCTGGCGAGTTTACTGTGGAGGTCTTGCGGCTCGAAATGAGTCAGCCATTTTTCTCCGAGCGCTTCGACGCGTGCAGCTCCCAGGTCATAGTACGCCCGCATTTCCGGCGAAAGAGATTCCGGGGGATCCGCGTAGTCGAACACCAGGTGTGCGCCTCCCGGCACACCCGCGATAAAACCTAGCGTAGTCCAAATCGCCGCTTCCGTCAGATAAGGCACGACGCCCAGCCACGTGAAAAACGATTGTTGTCCCGGATCGAATTCCGCAGCGCGCAATCCATCCGCCAGCGCTTCCTGCTCGAACTGGACCGGAGCAAAACTTAGCCAGGGCGGCTCCTCGATCCCGGCATTCGCCAGCCGCGCCCGCTTCCACGCCTGCGTTGCGGGATGATCCACCTCGAAGATGCGCACGCGGTCTCCCCAGGGGCTGCGGTAGGCATATGTGTCCAGACCTGCGCCCAGCACTACCAGTTGGCGTACGCCGCACTCGACCGCTGCGGCCAGCGCATCCTCGGCGAACCGCGTCCGCATGGCGATGAATAGACGCATCCTCCGCCGCGCGGGCTGTTCTCTCGCTGCGCGCGCCGCCAATTCGGCATCCTGCCCCAGGATGCGCACCGCCAGCGGATCCGAAAAGATGCTTCCGTGTTCCAGCAGTTGGTGTGCGGCACGATGCGCCGCCGCCGCCATCGCCGTCCGGCTGGGTTGTCCTGGTTCCACGAAAGAAATGTATCAGGATTGCTCCGAGCAGGTCGCCGCGCGAAAGGATTCCCGGACGCTCGGAATCGGCAGCACGTCCACTACACGTCCAGCAGACTCGTAGTCATCGCGTTCCGGTTGAGGTATGATGGGCGCGTCTTTCTTGCGCGTTCGCATTCCTTGGGGTGGGGCATGCTTCTTCGTACACTCCGTTTGTCTCTGGTTTGCTTCACAGGGAGCGCGATTTTCTTTCATCCCTCCCCGGCTTTCACGCAAGCCATCCCTACTGCCCCGGTACAATTGCCGGGCGTCAACACCAGGGATCTCCTTACCGTCGGCAACGGAACCCCGATGTCCCGCCCCTCGTTGGAAGTTTACCTGCGCGATCTCTCGGGGGCTGCGGTCAACCAGTTGGCGCTGGTCACCCTCAGCGCGACGACGGGCAATATGCTCCGGCAATCGAGCGTGAAGGCCGGGCGCGTCGAATTCAAGGACCTCAAGCCCGGTGCTTATACCCTCCAGGTGCTCGCTCCCGGTTACGAGGCCTTTCAGCAGACGATTGAAATGAGCTTCTCGCCCATCACCGTCACCATCTCGGTTCGCCCCGGATCTTCATTCGGTCCGGCTGGGACGCCGGCTGTGCCCGGACTGCTCGTCCTTTCTCAAAAAGACCAGAAGCTGGTGGCCAAGATTCAGGAAGCACTTCGCTCCGACAGGCCTTCCGACGCTAAGAGCCCTCTCGAAAAGCTGTACCATTCCGCGCCCGGGAATCCCGACACCAACTACATGTACGGCCTGTACGAATCCGAATTGAACGACTGGCCGAAGGCCGAGTCCTACTGGCAGATGACCGTTCAGATCTATCCCCAGCACTCCGCTGCCTTGATCGAATTGGCCCAGGCTGCGCTCCACGACCACAAGCCTGCCGAAGCCGCGTCCTACCTCAGCCGCGCCATCCAGGCCGAGCCGACTGCCTGGCGGCCTCATGCCCTCATCGCCCAGGCCTATCTCGATCAGGGCGATAGCGTGCAGGCCGTCGCGGAAGCCAGCCGGGCGATCGAACTGGGCCACAATCAGGCTGATTCCGTCCAGCCGCTGCTGGCGCGTGCGATCGCGGCTCAGGGCGATACAAAGCGGGCCATCGAGACGCTTCAGACTTATTTGCAGGCGCAGCCCTCCGATGCTCAGGCGCAGGAGTTGTTGAGTTCCTTACGTGCGGCCGCCTCTGCACCGCCGGGCAGTGCTCCGTCGAAGTCGCTTCCCGCCACCACCATTGAGGTGTCCCCCGTCTTGTTCTCGGCCTGGATGCCGCCTGATGTGGACGAATCGATTCCTCCGGTCGATTCCAGTGTCTCGTGTCCCCTGGATCAGGTTCTCTCGCAGGCCCGCAAACGAATCGCGGAATTGGTGGAGAACGTCGACCGGTTCACTGCTGTCGAGTGGGTCAAGAACGAACGCGTGGGCAGGGACGGTCTTCCCACCAATATGGACATGCGGCTGTTCAACTATCTCGTTTCCATTTCCGTGCCGCGCCCTGGCCTGCTCTCCGTAGACGAGTACCGCACCGCTCGTGAGGGTCCCGACGATTTCCCCGACGACATCGCCACCTACGGTCTCCCCGCCATGGTTCTGGCGTTTCACGAGTCGCAGTCCGCCAACTTTATTTACTCCTGCGAGGGCCTGGCCCATCTAACCTCGGGGCCTTCCTGGCAAATCCGGTTCCAGCAGAAGCCAGACCGTCTGCCCACTCTGCGCGCGTATCGGTCCGGCGATCAATTCACACGCATTGCCTTAAAGGGCCGCGCTTGGATCTCCGCCGATTCGTCCCAGGTCGAACGCATGGAAACGGATCTTGTCCACCCCTATCCGGCAATCCGGCTCATTGCCGAGCATACCGTCATCGAATACGGAGAGGTTCATTTCAAGGCCAAGGACGTTGGCATGTGGCTTCCGAAGACCGCTGAAGTCTATTTCGACTGGAAGGGCAGGCGGATTCACCGCAGCCATAGCTACAGCAACTACATGCTCTTCTCGGTGGACAGCCAACATCGGATTTCTCCACCCAAATTGCCACCGTCGGTCGATCAGCCCCCGGATTCGCCTCCCGCCCCGGTCAAGCCCTGATTCTTTCCTGCGCTTGCCTTTGACTCCGGAATCCGGCTTGGATGTTCGGCGGGCTGCCGCTCGTGTCGCGCCAGCGGAGGGAACGTCGCGCTCAGACACTCCGAAACCGCAAGCGCTCCCGCTGCAATCGCCGCCGGGAGACAGGCGGGTTCGCGTTCACGGTCTGCTACTCATACCACAAACTCCCCGGAGCATTGTCCTGCCTTGGCGGATTCTGCGGCCGGCCTTCGAATCTCTCGGGAACTGTGGCAGTGCCGGAAACTCCCCGGTGCGACTTCAAGGCTTTCGGTACTTTCGTTCCATTGTCGGGGTCCCGTCGGCCCGCTAGTCTGGTATGCAGGAGTGGAGTGTAGCTGCCCGCCGCACTCACTGAGCTTCGGCGCCGCTCGCGAGAATGGTTTTGCTGAGTTTTGGCTCTCAACGGCACCGGGAAGCAGTGTTCCTCGCAAGGGCCTCTCCATTGATTTTGCCCCGCGTCTGACGCATTCGCTGGTGTTGTGATTGGCAAGCAACCTTCGGCTGTCCGTTAACGCACGAAGTCAAGGCGAGCCATTGGCTATTGATACGAAGACTGAGCGCACGCGTCGTAGCGATCGCATTTCCATCGCATTGCCTGTCCTCGTCTTCGGCACGGAAATCACCGGCCAGGATTTTTTCGAGACTACGCGTACCCACCTGCTCAGTCGCCACGGCGCGGCCGTCGTTTTGAAGAGGCAGCTCGCGCCTCTCCAGCAGGTGACCATCCGCAATCTCAATAGCGGCAAGGAAGCCTTCGCACAGGTGATCGGGCCGTTGGGGGGACGTCCTGAGGGCAGCGTTTACGCCATTACGCTGCTCGACCCCCAGGAAAACCTCTGGAACATGAATTTCCCGCCCGTTTCCGATGCGCAAAAGGACTCCTCCCGCTTGCCTCTGGAATGTAACGCCTGCCGTCACCGCGAATTGGTGTACCTGGATAACCTCGAGGCTGAAGTGTTTGAGGCCAATCGGAAAATTACCCGCCCGTGCGCGCGCTGTGGCGAACCCACTGTCTGGCGTTCGGCCCCCTCTGAACTCGGCCCCGACGGCGCTGCCTTGCCCGAATCGCCGCAACCCGCCGGGCAGGCGCCGAAGAACCGGGCCGCTGGCGGCCGTGAAAACCGGAAGCACCCGCGCGTGCGCATGAAGGTTCGCGCCTGCGTCGTCCAGCCGGGATTCAACTCGGAAGAATTCGTCACCGTGGAGGATATTTCTCGCGGCGGACTCAGCTTCTGCGCCGCCAAGGTCTATCACCCTGGCTCCATCATCGAGGTCGCTGCCCCTTATTCCGCCGGAGCGGCCAACGTCTTTATTCCAGCGCGTGTGGTTCGCGTGGAGAACCGTCCCGGCTCGAAGCTTCCCCTTTACGCCGTGGCCTACCTGAAGAAGTCCTTATGAGGTCGGCGCCGCCCACTTGGCGGCACAAATCTCTCTCGGCCCCTTCTCGTCCTGGTCGCTTCTTTGCTGCTGTCCCTCCGGATGACTCACTCCGTCCTCCGCGCCCGCCCATGCGCCTGGGACGGTGATCTTCGTCACAGCAAACCGCATCTAATTGAAGTAGTGTCGCTATACTGGGGAGCGAAGCAAGCTTTTCGCTTTAGGGTCGATCCGGGGGTCCTGGAACCGTTGGAGTCTCAAGGCCATGGTTCCGAAATTCACCGCGCATCAGCAACCTGCGGAAGCCGGCCTTGCCGCAGTTTCGCAAGGCAATTCTTCCCGGTTCGATCACTGGCTCTTGGAAAAGATTTATCAGGCTGCGGGACGGCCGGCGATCCGCCTCGCGCTCTCAAACGGGCCTCAAGTTTCCCCCCAAAATACCCGGCCCGTCGCTACCGTAAACATCCGGAACCGCAGAACTCTCTTTGCTTTGCTCCTTGATCCGGATTCGGGCTTTGGGGATGCCTATAGCGATGGGCGCATTACCATCGAAGGCGACCTGGTTGCCGCCCTTGAGGAATTTCATCGCACCACGCCGCCGCTGGAGTCTCAAAGCTGGTACTCCCGGGCCGTCTCCCATTGCCTTTCCCTTGCGCAGCGCAACTCCCTGCGCGGCGCGCACAGCAACATTCACCGTCACTATGATTTGAGCAACGACTTTTTCCGTCTCTGGCTCGATTCTCAGCTCATCTATTCGTGCGCCTATTTCCCCTCCGTCGCCATGAGCCTGGAAGACGCGCAAGCCGCCAAGATGGACTACATCTGCCGCAAGCTGAACCTTCAGCCCGGCGAACGCGTCGTGGATGTGGGCTCCGGCTGGGGCGCTCTGGTTCTGCACATGGCGCGGCACTATGGTGTGACCGCCCGTGGCTTCAGCATTTCCCATGAGCAAATCGTGTGGGCGCGACGCCGCGCCAGGGAATTGGGACTCGATCATCGCGTTGAATTCGTCGAAGACGACTACAGGAACATTTCTGGCAAGTACGATGCGTTCGTCTCCGTCGGCATGCTCGAACACGTGGGCGCGGAGCACTACGCGGAAATGGGACGCGTGATTGACCGGTTCCTGGAGCGCGGCGGTCGCGGTTTGCTCCAGTGCATTGGGCGGAATCAGCCTCGCCCGTTCAGCAACTGGGTTCACCGGCGGATATTTCCCGGCGCCTACGCGCCCTCTCTACGCCAGGTCATGGACATCTTCGAGCCCCGCGATTTCTCCATTCTCGATGTGGAGAATCTTAGGCTCCACTACGCCCGCACGCTCGAGTGCTGGCTGGAACGCTTTGAAGCCGTGGAAGGTGTGATTTCGGCCCGATTCGGACCTGAATTCGTGAACACCTGGAGGCTTTATCTCGCCGGCTCCATCGCCGGGTTCCGCGCCGGCACGCTCCAACTGTTCCAGGTGGTCTTCGCTCGTGGAGAGTATCTTCGCCTGCCCGCTACACGCGCCTATCTCTACACCGACGAAGCAAAGGAAGAGCACGCCGCAGTCGCGGCAGTCTGACCGAAGCCGCCGGCCTCCGTTTTGATCAGAGCCGCTCCCGCGTGAACTTCCACGGCTTCGGGATGCGGGACGAACGGCGGACTCCACGCGATTGGTCGGGGCGCGCGGATTCGAACCGCGGACCTTCTGCGCCCAAGGCAGACGCGCTACCAGGCTGCGCTACGCCCCGACCGTCTTATTCTACTGTGCTCCACAGGCTCCCTTCCAGCAACCTGAGGCACGGTTCCAACCAAACGCCATCTATCCCCCCGCACATCCCGGTTCTTGCTTCATGTGTCACCAGTTGCAGCCTATTTTGGCCGTTGTTCCCGTCTGCCAATCCGCCACAATCGCGCCACTCTCGCCTCGCGCGCGGTTCGTGGCGCTGGGCGCCAAGGAGGCCACTCATGGCCATGCAATCGAGCGCCCGTCTCATCAGGCGCTATTACCACGAAATGTGGAACCGCTGGAATTTCGCTCTCGCTCACCAACTGCTCGCCCCCCGCATCCGTTTTCGCGGCTCGCTCGGCGTCGAGGTTCGCGGCATCGAAGCCTTCAAAGGCTACATGCGCCACGTCCAGAGTGCGTTTCCCGATTTCTCCAACACCATCGAAGAAGTCGTCTCCCAGCGAACAAGAATCGTCGCCCGGCTCAGCTATCGCGGTACTCATCGCGGTGAACTCTTCGGCATTCCCCCGACGGGAAAGCGCATCGCTTACAGCGGCGCGGCGTTCTTTCGCATTTCACGCGGAAAAATCGCTGCGGGCTGGGTGCTGGGAGATACAGCAGCCCTCATTCGCCAGCTCGATGCGCCGCCCTCTTCCCAATCCCGGGGGGCCACCGAATCTGGACTCCGTATCGTCGCTGCGAATGCGGGGCAGCGCGACTGGGCTGCCTCGCTCATGGCCTCCTCGGAACCTTGGATTACGCTTCGCCGCGATCTCGCTTCTTGCCGCACGGCCTGCCATCGCCCCGATTCGCTCCTCTTCGTCGCGCTCTCCGGCACCGAAACGTGCGGGTTCATCATTCTCCAGCGCCGCGGAGTGGCCGATTCCCCCTACATCAAATCGCTCGCCGTCGCCGAGCAGCATCGCGGCCGTGGCGTCGGCTCGCGGCTGATACGTTTCGCCGAGGATTTCTTCCGCTTATCGGCCAGTCACATCTTTATCTGCGCGTCCTCTTTCAATTCGCGCGCGCGGGCCCTCTACGAGCGGCTCGGCTACGCCCATGTTGCTGAACTGAAAGACTTTGTCATCCCCGGCGCCTCGGAGATCCTCATGCGCAAATCGCTGCTTTCCACTGCCCAGGTCAACGCTTCCGCTCGTTGAGCCATACCATTTTCGACACTACGCTTTTGCGCTTCGCTGCGGGAACAAAAGCGAGGCTGCTACAGTCTTGCCGTACGAATTATTCATCCCTTCCGAGCGCCAATACGGTCCTTCTGGAATCGACGGTCTAGAGGCAGGACATCAGCGTGCAAAAGATCCGGCTGCGGACGAAATTTCTTATTTCCATTTTGGCGGTATCTGTTGCTCTTACCGCGGCGACGCTCCTGATTGTCCGCTACAGCGTCCAGAAGCAAATCCGCCAGACCATCGCTGACGACCTGCAATCCTCCGTTAACATCTATCGCAGTTTTGAGCTCCAGCGCGAAATCGCCATTACCCACTCCGCTGAACTGGTGGCCAATCTCCCGCTCGTCCGCGCCCTCATGACCACCCAGGATGCCGCCACCATCCAGGACGCCTCGGAAGGCATCTGGCGCCTCAGCGGCAGCGATTTGCTCATCCTTGCCGGTCGTGATGGCAATGTGCTCGGACTGCGCAGTCGCGACTCCGCGCTCACCCTGCCCGTTGCGGAAGGTCTTCTGCGCGATTCGCTCCGCAAGGGCGAGCCGCGCGACTGGTGGTTCGGCGGCGGCCGTCTCTATCAGGTGTGGATGCAGACCATCTATTTCGGCGAGTCATCCAACAACCGCATTACCGGGTATCTCGCGCTCGGTCACGAGGTCGGCGCCAGCGCCGCCCGCGACCTTAGCACCATCACGGCGAGCGAAGTCGCTTTCCTTTCCGCGAATACCGTAATCGCCAGCACGCTCTCGCCCGAGCAACAGTCCGACCTGGTGAAACAGATCTGGCGCTCAGATGGCGCCTCCAGCGAACGATCCGAAGAAGTGCAGCTCGGCAACGAGCGCTACCTGGCCCGCACCGTCAACCTTTCGCTCAGCAGCTCGCCCGCCATTTCCCTCAGTGTCCTCAAATCGTTCGACAAGGCTACGGAGTTTGTCAGCGAGCTGAACCGCGCGCTCTTCGGCATCGGGCTGCTCAGTGTGCTCCTCGGGGGCGGACTGGTGTTCTTCCTTTCGGACACGTTCACCAAGCCCTTGGCCGGCCTCGTGGACGGCGTGCGCGCCCTCGAACAGGGCGACTTCAATTTCCCTCTCGATACCGTGCATGGCGGCGAAGTCGCGGAAGTCACCGGCGCCTTCGACCGCATGCGTATGAGCATCCGCAAAGCGCAGGCCGAGCAGAAACAGCTCGAAGATCGCTTTCGGCAGGCCCACAAAATGGAGGCCGTCGGACGCCTCGCCGGCGGCGTGGCCCACGACTTCAATAACCTGCTCACCGTGATTCGCGGCCACTGCGACCTTCTTGTGGACTCGACTCCTGCCGAAGACCCGCATCGCCACAATGTCGAGCAGATTCAGAAGGCCGCCGGCCGCGCCGTCAGCATGACTCGCCAGCTCCTGGCTTTCAGCCGCATGCAGGTGCTTCAGCCGCGCATCCTGGGCCTCAACGCCATCGTTGCCGACATGGCCAAAATGCTGCCTCGCCTTATCGGCGAGCACATCGAATACATCTTTCTGCCCGCGGCCGATCTTGCCAACGTCAAGGCCGACCCGGGCCAAATCGAGCAGGTGCTCCTCAATCTGGTGGTCAACGCGCGCGACGCCATGCCCGGTGGCGGCACGCTCACCGTTCGCACGCAGAACGTCGCCATGACCGACGTGGAAGCCCGCAAGCGCCCGCCCATGACCCCCGGCCGCTACGTCCTGCTTGCCGTCACCGACACGGGCCACGGCATGAGCGCCGAAATCAAGTCGCACATCTTCGAGCCCTTCTACACCACCAA
>JASHRU010000080.1 GCA_030037225.1 Candidatus Acidiferrales bacterium
CCCTGCGTCTCAGTGCACGGAGCCACCGGCTGGCTGAAGCAATCGAGCGCGTCCTGGATGGGTGTGTACGGCTGGCCGGAGGAAAGAATGTAGGTTCCCGAAAGCCCCCATCCGCCAAAGACGTGGCTCAGCGCGCCGCGCTCGGCACGCAAGAACGGGATTTCCTCCACAAAGGAGGTGGTCCAGATGTTGGGGAAATTCAGGCCGGAGAGACCGTGCTCAGCGCCCTTGAAATCGAGCTGGTTCTGGGACAGGGAGTTGCTGTCGCCGGCCGCGAAGGTGCTATAGATTTCGTCGACGTTGTCGGTGGTCTTGCTATAGGTGTAGCTGGTCCTCATGGTGAGCTGATGGAAAAGGCGGGTGGTGCGAAATTCCATCTGCAGAGCCTCGTAGTCCGAGTAGCCATGGTTCGTGCGTTCCTTGAGCACGCCCTCGTTGCAGTACTCGCGGCCAATGGCTTCGGGGACGACAGCATCTGCCGCGGAGCACGGCGTGACGCCAGCGGGCAGCAGGTTCGGAAAGGTGTTGGCAATGCCCTGAATGTAGGGGTTGGCGTCGATGCCCTGGAATAAGTTCTGGCCGTGGTTGCCCACGTAACGGATTTCGAGAGCGGCGTGGCTGGAGAGTTCCCTTTGCACACCGAACGACCAGCTATGAACCCTGTCCGGACCAAAATTGGGAGTAATTGAGGTTTGATCGGCCGTGCGCGGGTCAAGCTCACCCAGAGTCACGAAGGGCGCAAGCTCCGCGCGCACTGCCGGGCCGAACGGCGCCGCGGGGAGGGGATTCGCATTTGCGGTGGCACCGGTCAAAGTCTGCAGCAGCACATTCGGCGCGGAGTCCGCGATATTCAGATAAATACTGTAAAAGGGCGGGTCATAAGCCAAACGGTATCCACCCCTGACAACGGTTTGATTTCCGTTGCCCGTGAGCCAATTGGCCCAATGGGGCGACCAGGCGAACCCCGCGCCCGGCCCATAGCTGTTCTTGGGCGCCGGGATCGAGGGGAACGTGGTGACGGAGAGCGGGAGCGCCGGGTTCCAGAACGGGGACGAGCCGGTCTGCTGGGACATGGTGAGATTGTGGAACAGATTGGCGGGCTGGCCGTAGTAGGACCAGGTGAGCCCCAGATTAATCGTCAGATTCGGCCGGATTTTATAATCGTCACCGAAATAGAGGAAGGTGTCGTTCTCCACAAAGTTCAAAGTGGGAGGGCCGAGCGCAATCTCGATGTTGCTGGGGATGTCGCAAGCAAAGGCACTGAAGTTGCTCAGACTCTTCCCCGGAGCGACGCTGCAGGAAGCGTTGCTGAAGGCGGTGGCCGAAGTGTTGGTGAACTTGCCGAAAGTGAATGCAGGGTTGTAGTAGGGCAGGCCGGTGTTCGGCGACTGCTGACGCGTATAGTTCACACCGGCCTTGAGTTGATGGCGGCCCGCGACACGGGTCCAGTTATCCTGCACTTGATAGGTGTTGACGATGCGCCCCGAGGGAAGGCCCGCCTGGGCGCCGAACGGCAGAAGCGCGGATCCGCCGAGAGCACCGCTGAAGCCCACGTGGGAGAGAGCTTCGGCAAAGTTCGCTTGCAAAGGCACGGTATTGCCAAGATCATTTCCGCCGAACTGAACATTTTCCCTGCCGTAGCTGAGGCGCACTTCATTGCTCATGCGGCTGGAAAAAAGATGCGTCCAACTCCCACCCACATCCTGGCTCAGGTACGGGATGTTGTAGGGGTAGCCGATCGCTGGAGAACCGCCCCCATTGGACGAATCACCATAGTTATAGATATAACGCCCGTAGAAGCGGTCGTGTTCGCTTACCACAACGTCTGCCCTTTGAATGAAGTCGTATTCTTTGTAACCGGTGGAAAGGGTTCGCTGCACGCCGGAAAACTGCACAGGGCACGACGCCATTCCGGGAACGATGGAACCGGTCAGATTGAACGTCATCGGCGTGCCCACGGGGACCGGGTTGCCGCCCGTGACGCCGAATGGGCCATAGGCTTTGAGCGCGGCCACCGAGGGGCTGTTCGGAAAGCAAGCGGATAGCTGGGCCAGACCGGTGGGGTCCGGAGTGAGAGCTCCGTTCGCGAAAACAGAGCCCTGGGAAATGATTTCGTCGTCGAAACCCCCGAAGTAAAACACGTGGTCCTTCCGGAGCGGGCCCCCGATACTGCCGCCGGTAAACTCGTCGTTGAAATGGGGTACTTTCGTGAGGTCCTCGAAATATTTCTGCGTATTGCTGAGTGTGTTCAGGTCGGAGTTGCTCTCCGAGCCGAACAAGGTCCCGTGCCAACTGTTGGTGCCCGACTTGGTGATCACGTTCACCACCGAGCCCGAGTTGCGCCCATATTCCGGGGAGAAATTGTTGGTGGTGATCTGGTACTCCTGCACGAAATCGGCCATGGAGAGAGAGAGGTAAGGACCGGCGACGGAATTGTCGTTGTTGTTCTGCCCGTCAATCTGCTGGTCGTTGTTCCGCCCGCGGATGCCGTTCACCGAGAAGCCGGGGCCGTTGGTGTTGGCATAATTGATGTCGCGAACGCTGGCGACGCCGGGAAGAGTCAGCGCCAGGTAGTCCAGACCCTCATTCCCCTGAATGCCCGGAAAGTTGTCGAGGAGCGTGCCGGTGAACGTGGCGCTCACTTGCGCCTCGCTGGTTTCCACCAAGGTACCCGCGGCCGAAACCTCGATTGTGCTGGTGACATTGCCTACCTTGAGAGAAAGCGTCTGCAGGCCCTGATCCACTCCGGCCGTGACCTCGACGTTGGCCAGTATCAACTGGTCGAAGCCGGGCTTCGTGATCGCCACGGTGTAAGAACCAACCGGCAGCAGGCTCAGGCGAAAAAGCCCGGCCGCGTCGGTGGTGCTGCTCACCGTTTGGTTAGTTGCCTGGCTCTTCGCCGATACCGAAGCGCCCGGCAAGACTGCCCCCGCGGCATCAGTCACGGTCCCGGAGATCGACCCTTGGGAGACCTGTGCATTCGCCA
>JASHRU010000081.1 GCA_030037225.1 Candidatus Acidiferrales bacterium
GCAGGACGATGCCGTACACAACGATGTCCATAAATCCTTCAATGAAATCAACTCCCCGCCGCCCCGCATATGTTAACCAGTACAAGCCGCCGCACACAACGGTCACCATCATCCCTAAGAGGAAACCGATGGCAAAATTGCCCCTCGCTGCCTGCGGAACCGTTGTGCCGCTGCTCATTGCCCCACTGACCTTTCACCCTGCTGTTGGGCAAGAATTCCGTCGTTGTACGGGCATCTTAGGCGGCAGCCGAACTCAAGTCAATCGAGCCAATCGTCAGGTAGCATTTCGAAAATACGAGGTTCTGGACGAGTGACGGGCCACTCGGAAACTAGCTCGGTGCCAGGTCAGTGAATCGAGCGATCTTATGGCTCGATCTCTACCCGCAGGAGTCGAACACCGGCGTCCCGCAACGCTTTCTTTTTTGGCGCGCTATAGGCCTCGTCGTGAACGGACGTGAGGGTATCCCCGAGTTCTGTGAGGCTGGCTTCCAGCTTCGCAAGCTCTACAGCAAGATCGGCCTTCTCGAAGCGGGAGCTTCTGTACCTGTAATACCGCCCGGAATTGTCGAGGTTGTGGAAGGGACGGGAGAGTGGAGCCGGGCAATCATTCGCGTTTCAACGGGCAGATTCAGGGTCGGCACGCTCTCTTCCAACCTGTCCACAACGGCCGGGATTGACGGGGGCAGAGCGAGGCGGTATAGTTTCGAACGAACGTTCGAACGGGAGCATTCCACGGCTTCCCGCGCGCACGGGCTTGCGCCGGGAGGGATTCGCGACCCGAGGGAGGCGCACAGGCACCCATGCCTGTGCAACCGAGGTTCAGCATTGTCCGCGGCACGGCCAGTCCTGCAACGCAAGTCAGAAGGCAAGCTGCAGCTCATCCTGGAGCGGGCGGCGGAAGTGTTCGCGCGCAAGGGTTTTGAGGGCGCGTCGATGCGCGATCTGAGCCGCGCGACAGGCGTGTCGCTTTCCGGGCTCTACCATTACGTTTCCAGCAAACAGCAACTCCTGCACCGCATCCAGATAGACGCGTTTTCGCGGATTTTGGAGCGGCTCGAGGAGCGTCTTGCTGCGGTGAACGACCCGGAGGAGCGCGTACGCGTGCTCATCCAAAACCATCTGGAATACTTCCTGGCCCATCCGGTGGAAATGAAGGTCTTCACGCACGAGGCAGACGCGCTGGAGGGCACATATCGCGACGAAGTAGGAGAAATTAAACGTCGCTACTATGCGCTAGCCATGCAATTGTTCCGGAATCTCCAGGGGGCAGGACACGCACGGGAGCTCAATCCCCGCGCCGCGGTACTGGCGCTGTTTGGGATGATGAACTGGATTTACACCTGGCACCGGCCGGGGACGGACCCAGGCGCGGCGGAGCTGGCGGACATGTTCGCCGATATCTTTCTGCGCGGGGCGCTGGCAGGCGGGAATGGCCGCGGGCAGAGGAGTTCGGCGGCTGCCGCGGCTGCGGGACGGTTTTCGAGAGAACCGACAAGAGAGAGGAAGGGCGGCAATGGCCACAATCGAAGCAATTGAACAGAAACAACTGGTGCAGTATCGGGTGGAGGATGGACTAGCTATCCTGGAAATGTCGGACCCGCCGGCAAACACCTACACGTACGAAATGATGCGCCAGCTCGACGAGGCAATTTTGCGGGCGCGTATGGACGAGAGCGTCTTCGTCCTCGTGCTTCGCGGCGCGGGCGAGAAATTCTTTTCGGCGGGCGCAAATATCGCCATGCTGCAGAAGGCCGATCCGCAGTTCAAATATTACTTCTGCCTGCATGCCAACGAGACGCTGTCGCGGCTGGAGCAGACGCCCAAACTGGTGATCGCGGCGCTCAACGGACACACCGTGGGGGGCGGGCTGGAGATTGCGATGGCTTGCGACATCCGGCTGGCGAAGAAGGAAGGGGGAAAGATTGGGCTGCCGGAAGTGAACCTGGGGGTTCTTCCAGGGACCGGCGGCACGCAGCGGTTGCTGAGGGTCGTGGGCCGCTCGCGGGCGATGGAAATGATGGTGACGGGCCGCACGATGGGCTTCGAAGAGGCACAGGAAATGGGGTTGATCCACGACATCTACGAGCGGGAGAGCTTCTGGGACGAAGTAAAATCCTACGCCCGGCAGTTCTGCGCGCCCAACAAGGCGGCGCGTGCCGTGGGGCGGATCAAGCGCTCCGTTGTGAGCGGGGCGGAGATCGGGTTCCAGGAGGCGCTGGCGCTGGAGCGCGAACTGCAGCAACTGTTGTTCACCAGCGAGGACGCGAAGGAAGGCCTGGCGGCGTACGTGGAGAAGCGGCCGGCCGTCTTCAAAGCGAAGTAAGGCGCGGCAGGCTCGGGAGGCGGAGAAGGGAAGCGAGGGCGAGGAAAAAGGGCTGGAGGCGGGTTCAATTGGGTGAGGCTGGCCCCGTCGTGCGGCGAAGGCGCTGAGGGATGGAGAGTGCAATGCGCATCTTGACGGACTATCTGCGGGACGGTTTGAAAGCGATTATCGTGGGGTTCAACCCAGGCGAGGCGTCGGCGCGCGCGGGGCATTATTACGCCGGGCGCGGCAACAGCTTCTGGCCGCTGCTGTACGAGTCCGGTTTGATTCCGGAGCCGCTCGAGCCGGAAGACGACCGCCGCCTGCTCGAATTCGGCATCGGGCTCACGGACCTGGTGAAGCGCCCGTCGCGTGGCATCGAAGAGATCCGGCGGGAGGACTTCACGGAAGGACGGGTGATTCTGGGGCAGAAGCTCGAGCAGCACGCGCCGCGAGTGATCGCGTTTAACGGGAAATTAGTGTACGAGAAGTTTTCGTGCCGCCCGGTGAAGATCGGATTGCAGAAGGAGCGGCTCTACGGCGCGCAGGTGTACGTGCTGCCTTCGACCAGCGGGCAGAACACCACCGAGACGCATACGGAGAAGCTCTATCATTTCCGGCAACTGGCGGCGCTGGTGAATGGCCAGGCGGCCCGAGGCTCCGGAGCGGCGCGCGCGAAAGGGGTGGGCCGTGACTGAGGCCGCTGCGGCTACCGCGCCCGTTTTGCTCGAGTCGCTGAGCGGGAGTGTGCTCACCCTGCGGATGAACCGGCCCGAGAAACTCAACGCGTTGAACCCCGAACTGGGCCAGGCGCTGGCCTCGGCGGTGGAACGCGGGGCCGCGAATCCGGCGGTGCGCACGATGATTCTGACCGGGGAAGGCCGTGCGTTCTGCTCCGGCGGCGACCTGGCCATGATCAAGGCTTACCGCGAGGCCGGACGCGCCAACGAACTGGAGCCGCTTCTGCTCGCGGGCAGCCGGCTGATCCTGGCGCTGCGAACCACAGAAAAGCCCGTGGTTGCGGCGGTCAATGGCCCTGCCGCGGGAGCGGGGATGAACGTGGCCCTGGCCTGCGACATCCGCATCGCGAGCGAAGATGCCGTATTTGGGCAGAACTTTGCCAAGGTCGGCCTCTTCCCGGACTACGGGGGGACCTATCTGCTGCCGCGGCTGGTGGGCGAATCGAAGGCTGCCTGGATGTTCTACACGGGGCAGATGATCAGCGCGCAGGAAGCGCTGCGGTTCGGCGTGGTGGACCGCGTTGTGCCCCAGGCGGAGGTGATGCCGGCAGCGGAAGCGCTGGCGGCGCAGATTGCGGCCGGCCCGCCGTTGGCGGTTCGCGCGGTCAAGCGGACGCTTTTCGGCGCGCAGCGCGCGGAACTCGAACGCGCGCTCGAACTCGAAGCACAGCAGCAGGCGAAGTGTTTCGCTTCGGCGGATTGCACGGAGGGGATTCGGGCGTTTTTCGAGAAGAGGGCGCCCAAGTTTGAAGGGAAGTAGGGAAGCAAGCACGGAGCAAGTGAGGGAGAGATGCCAGCGACGCGCATATCGAACTTTGACGATTGGGTGGACCTGTTCCGCGAGTGGCAGCGGGACATCAATGTGGACTACCCGGAAATTACGGGCTACAAATTCGAAGCCAAATTCGGGCCCATGCGATCCAATGAAATCGAGTTTGGGCATTACAAGGGCCGCCCGAAGTGGCGCCGCGTGATTGATGTGCCCGACCAGCGCGTGCGCGACGCGCTGATGAACCTGATCATCTACCAGGGCGACACGGAGTTCGCTTCGGTGGAACAACAGCGGCGCCTCTTCCAGACGGCGCCTTCGGAGCACGACCGGCAGTCGCTCTGCCGCGTGGTGACCGAGGAGATGCGGCACGGCTGGCAGATGTGCCATCTGCTGATCCACCAGTTCGGGCACGGCGGGCGCATCGAAGCGCAGAAGATGCTGGAGCGGCGGGCGTTTGAGAGCAAGCGGCTGCTGGGGGCCTTCAACCAGGATGTGAAGAACTGGCTGGATTTCTTTACGTACACCGATTTCGTGGACCGCGACGGGAAATTCCAGCTCACCATGCTCAGCTATTCGGCCTTCGAGCCGCTGGCGCAGTCCATGACGCCGATGCTGCGCGAAGAGTCGTTCCACCTGGGCACCGGGCAGGACGGGCTGAAGCGCGTGGTGCGCGCCGGCGTGGTTCCGCTCAGCGTGGTGCAGAAATACATCAACAAGTGGATGCCGGTGAGCTACGACCTCTTCGGCGTGGACCACTCGAGCTCGGCGCACTGGTTCTACGTGTGGGGTCTGAAGGGTCGCTACGACGAGCCGCGGAATCAAAAGCCGGCCGACCTGGGCCACATCAACGAGCACAGCCGGGAGCTGTATCGTGAAGAGTGCTGCCAACTGGTGGAGCAAATCAACAAGCATGTTCCTTCGGGACAGCCGAAACTCTACGTGCCGGATCTGAAGTTCAACCGCCGCATCGGCGCGTTCGCAGGACAGCGCTGGAGCGTGAACGGCGAGCCGATGGAAGAGAATGCATATGCGGAATACCTGCGCGAAGTCCTGCCGGGCGATGCGGACCTGAAGCTGCTGGCGGACATTGAAGCCAACGAGCCGCGGTGGATCGCGCCGAAGCAGCCCGCGGCAGACGCCTGAACGGGACCGGAGAGGGCGATATGGCTCAATCCACAACCGCGGCAAGCAATTTGCGAATTGAAAGCAGCGAACGCGTGGCGCGCGTGACCATCGACCGGCCCCCGCTGAACATTCTGAACATCGACATGGTGGCGGATATCGGCGAGGCGCTGGTGCGCCTGCCGGCCAACCATGAATTCATCGTCTTCCGGGGCGCGGGTGGATGCTTTTCGGGCGGCGCCGACGTAGCTGACCACACTCCCGAGCGCGTGGGGCGCTTGCTGGGCGCCTTTCATCACGTCTTTCACGAAATGGGAGCCGGTCACGCGGTGACTGTGGCGGCCGTAGAAGGGCACTGCCTGGGGGGCGGCTGCGAGCTGGCCATTTGCTGCGACTTCATCGTTGCTGAGGAATCAGCGACCTTCGGATTTCCGGAGATCAAGCTGGGATGCTTCCCGCCCATTGCCATGGTCGCGCTGCCCCGGATGATGCCGGGGCACGCCGCCTTCGACCTGATCCTCACCGGCAAGACGATCTTCGCGCACGAGGCGAGCGAGCTGGGGATGGTGACGCGCGTGGTGCGCGACGGCGAATTGTCGCAAGCCGTGGAAGACCTTCTGGGGGAGATGAAGCATTTGAGCGGGCCCGTGTTGCGGCTTACGCGCCGGCTCACGCGCACGGCAGGCTTCAAGGACGAGGAAAAAGAACTCACCGAGATCGAGAACCTGTATCTGGACGAACTCATCCGCACGCACGATGCGGTAGAAGGAGTAAGAGCTTTTCTGGAAAAGCGGGCGCCGGTGTGGACGGGCCACTGAAGCGCGTGGAAGCGGGCAGAGCGGCCATGGCCAAGGTAAGATTCCTGCACAAGCCGAGTTGAACTTCGTGCCGCAAAGCGAGAGGTCTCTTGCTGGAGCAGGGTGCGGAGCTGGAATTCAGGGATTTGGGCGCTGAGCCGCTGTCGGAAGCGGAGCTGGACGCGCTCATCGGCGCGCAGGATTACCGCAAGTTTCTGAACACCCGGAATGAGCTGTACCGCGAACGCAAGATGAGCCAAACGCCGCCGTCCCGTGCCGAAGCCATCCGGCTCATGGCGCGGCAGCCGAATCTGATTCGCCGGCCGGTGGTGATCGCCGGCGGCCGCATCGTGTTGGGATACGATGAAGAGGGGTTGCGCGCGATCCAGGGCGGCCGGAAGCCCGCCCGAAAAAGAGCGCGATAGCGGCCCGCAGCCGCCCAACCGCCGAAACTCGTGTATCCCGTCACCGACATTCATGTGCACATCCAGCCGCTGCGGCAATTCCATTCGCAGGCCATGGAGCAGGCGCGGCGCGGCCATCCGAACTGGGCTCAGGTGGAAGAATTCTGCGAGCAGCCCTCCGCTTTTCTGAAGTACCTCGATTCGGCCGGCGTCGAGCGCGCCGGCCTTATCAATTACGTGAGCCCGGAGGTTACCGGCTTCACGGCGGAAGTGAACGACTGGGTGGCGCGGTACGCCTCGGCGGACCCGCGGCGCCTGATTGCCTTCGGCTCGGTGCACCCGCGACATGCGCCAAACGCGGCAACGGAGACGGACCGTCTGGCGGCGCTGGGAATTCGCGCGCTCAAGATTCATCCCTCGCATCAGTGGTTCGCGCCCAACGCCTACCGGGAGGAACTGCCTTCGCTGCGCGCCGTGTACGAACGAGCCACGGCGCACCGGATGCCGGTGATGATCCACACGGGCACCTCCGTCTTTCGCAACGCGCGAAACCTCTACGCGCAGCCCATGCTGGCCGACGATGTGGGTGTGGATTTTCCGGATTTGACCGTGATTCTTGCGCATGGCGGCCGGCCCCTGTGGATGAATGAAGCTTTCTTCCTGGTTCGCCGGCACGCGAATTTTTATATGGATATTTCCAGCATTCCCGCGCGGCGGCTGCTGGAATACTTTCCGCGCATCGAGGAAATCGCGGACAAAGTGCTGTTCGGCACGGACTGGCCGGGCTTCGGAATGAACGACCTAAAGGCTGGAGTGGAAGCGTTTCTGGCGTTGCCGATTGCGGAACCGGCGAAACGAAAGATATTGTATGAAAACGCGGCCAGATTGTTTCCGGCATAAGACGGAATCGAACGCGGGCCAATGGACATCGAAGCGATCGCCGTGATTGGAGGCGGCACGCTGGGCCGGAGCATCGCCTATGCGGCTCTGGCCGCCGGCTATCGCGTCATTTTAGAAGACGTGCTTCCCGAACGCCTGGCCGCCGCGCAGGCGGAGATTCGCGGATGGTTCGCCGCGGCCGCAAGACCTTCCGCTCACCAGCATGAGCGCCCGCTAGCCCGTCTATCCACTGCCACCTCGGTGGATTTGGCCTGCCGCGAGGCCGACCTGGTAATCGAAACGCTCCCCGACGAGGTGGAGATGAAGATCGATGTTTTCTGCATATTGGAGAGATTCGCGCGGCCGGGAGCCATTCTGGCGGCAAATGCGGAGACGGTCCCTGTTTCAGAGATTGCGGCGGTTACGACGCGCGGCGAGCGATGCGTCGGCCTGCATTTCTCGAACGGCACTCACGAATCCGGCCTGGTGAAAATTGTGCGTGGCCGCGAGACCTCCGACGAGACGGTTGATGCGTGCCGGGAGCTGGCGCGGCGGCTGGGCAGGCAGGTTGTGATCGTTCGCGAATTGCCGGTGGGGTCGCGGTAAGAAATGGCGAGGCCGGAAGAATAGGGCACGACCTGCCATGCCTTCGGCAGGCAAGCGGCAGGCCGGCATGTCGCGCCCCGCTACGGGACATCGGCCCGCGTGGATTCCGATACTGCCGCGATCGATAGGCAAATTGGGCTAGGATTGCAACATGGGCGAGAAGAAGGAAATCCGGTTCACCCAGGGCGATCTGACCGATATGGACGTGGACGCGATCGTCAATGCCGCGAATAACGATCTGCAGCTTGGAGCCGGCGTGGCCGGAGCCATCCGCCGCAAGGGCGGACCGTCGATCCAGCGCGAGTGCGACGAAATCGGGAGCATTCCCATCGGCTCGGCTGCGATTACCGGAGGGGGGAACCTCAAGGCGCGGCATGTAATTCACGCGGCGAGCATGCAACTCGGCGGTCAGACCACAGCGGAATCCCTGCGCAGCTCGACGCGCTGGTCGCTGCGGCTGGCGCGCGAGCACGGCCTCGCGACGGTCGCTTTTCCCGCGGTGGGCACGGGAATCGCCGGATTTCCGCTGCGCGAGTGCGCGGAAATCATGCTGCGCGAGGTGTTAACGCATCTGAAAGGCCAGACGCCTGTCACCACGGTCCATTTTGTGCTGTTCGATGCTGCCGCGCTCGACGCCTTTCAGGCCGTATGGAAGGAACTTGTGGAGAAGGGCGAAGGAATTTGAGCGGCAATCTGGAGAAGGTGCGGGCTGAGTTGGCGCGTTACGAGCATCCGCTGTTCGCGTTCGACGCGCGCGACGCGGGCGATGCGGTGGAAGTGCTGATCGAATTCCGTGCCAGCGAACCTGCCGTTCACACCTACGTGTACGCCCTGCAGCCGCGCGACATCGAGCAGGCTCAATTCCCCTGGACGTTTCAGCGCCAGCTCTACGACTGCCTGCACGACTACGTCGTCGAAATGTTCACGCGCAATCCTCAGTGCAAGGATTGAGGCGGCAGAGTGGCCGCCGGATTCTCGCTGCCCAGTGCTCGCGAGCGCACGCCGCTCGCGGAAATTCTTCTCGATCACATCCGTTCCGAGGGGCCCATCCCGTTTTCCGAGTACATGCGCGCATGCCTCTATCATCCCGAGCACGGCTATTACGCGCAGGCCGAGGCCCGCCGGTTTGCCGACTATTACACCAGTCCCGACGTCCATCCCGTGTTCGGACGGCTTGTGGCGCGGCAGTTGGCGGAAATGTGGGAGCGGCTGGGGCGGCCAGCGGAGTTTACGGCTTTGGAAGGAGGCGCGGGTACGGGACGGCTGGCTGCGCACATTCTGGATTTTGCCGAGCGTGCGTTGCCGGAGTTCTTCGGCGCGCTGCGCTACGTGGCTGTGGAATCGAGCGAGGCCAGGCGGGCCATGCAGGCGCAATCGATCGGGCGGCATCTGGGCGCGGGGCGCGCGGAATCCCGGGCCGCTCTTCCTCAGCGAATTCCGGCCGGCTGCGTCTTCTCGAACGAGCTGATGGATGCGATGCCGGTGGACCGGCTTGTGCATTCTGCGCAAGGTTTGCGCGAGATTTTCGTCGGCGAGCGCGAGGGCTGGTTCGTCGAAGTGACGGCACTGCCGCATTCTCCGCGCGCAGCGGCCTATTTCGCGCGACAGGGAGTGACGTTTGCGGAGGGCCAGCAGGCGGAAGCCGCGCTGGAAGCCTGCGAGTGGATCGAGGAGACGGGACGCCGGCTGGAACGCGGATTCGTGATGACGATTGATTACGGACACGAGGCTCCGGAACTCTACAACACACGGCATATGCGCGGGACGCTCCTGGCTTACCGGGATCATCAAGTTTCCGAGCAGTTTTACGGCGCGCCGGGATTGCAGGACCTCACCGCCCACGTCAGTTTCACCTCGCTCGACCTGTGGGGCCGCAACGCCGGCCTCGAGCGCACGGGTCTGGCCAGCCAGACCCGTTTTCTGCTCGCGCTGGGCCGCGCCAATGAATTCGGCGACGTTTATGACGAGGGACAAACGGAGACGGAGCGGCTGCGCGCACGGCTCAAGCTGAAGACTCTGATCTATCCGGAGGGTATGGGCGAGACGTTTCAGGTGTTCATTCAGCACAAGGGCCTGGCCGCCCCCGCGCTGACGGGACTAAGCGAATTGTAGGCTAAGGATTGCGTTTGCCTGCGTCACCCGCAGGCTGCAACTTGAAAGGCTGCGCGGTGTATTTGGCCACTTCGTCCTGCGCGCCGCCGGTGTTGTCGCGGGTCTCGCGGGCTTTGGCGTAGGCGTTCATCGCGCGGTCGCGAAGGCCTGAGAGGTCGTAAATCTTGCCGATATAGATGTCGCTCCACACCTCGGTCCATTTGGGGTCCAGGTCGCCGTCGAGGGCTTCGCGGAACGAAGTAGCCGCTGCCTGGTAGTTCTTCTGATAAAAGGCGGCCTCGCCCAGCCGGAAATGGGCGAGCGAGCTGTTGCGCTGCAGGTCGATGGCCCGCTGGTACTGCTGGATAGCGTTGAACAGGTCGCCGCGCTGCGCGTCCTCTTCACCGCGGGCGATCAGAGCACGCAGCCGCAGTTTGGGGCTCGACTTCAGCAGTTCATTGTTGGGGTCCACGGTGATGCCCATCGGCTTCGGCCGGCCGAAGGTCTCCACGTTGAAATCGGTTCGCGTGCCGGTCACCTGAATCGTTTTCAGTTCGGGATTGCCCTCGGTCGCGATTTTCATCTGCACCGGCATATTGAAGGTTTCGAGCGCCTGGGAGATCGTGCCGCGCACGGCAAAGCCCTTGCGCAAGCGGATCACCACGTAGTTCAACTTGAACTCCGGCACTCCCGTGGAATTCAGCCACTGGGCGAAGAACGCCTGCATATTGGGCGGCTCTTTTTTCTGCGCGATCGCGGCTTTATAGGAGAGCTCGCCCGCCAGGCTTGCGAAATCGTCCAGACGCGCGGGTTTTCCGGAGTATTGCTTGTAAAACGCATGCAGAAGTTCGCCGAACGTCTGATCGCCGAGGATGGCGTGGAGCATGTGGAAAACCACTGCGCCTTTGTTCTGAATAATGG
>JASHRU010000082.1 GCA_030037225.1 Candidatus Acidiferrales bacterium
ATGCGGCCTCGATGGGCTGCGCGCCGCGCACGCTGGCCAGCGCGCCGCGAACCCGCTCCAGTTGAGCGGCAGGCAGTTCGCCGATGAACTTGAGCGTAAGGTGAATGCCTTTGGGATCCGTCCACCGCACATTGGGCCCGGCCGAGGGCCGAAGGCGCGCCGCAATGTCGCCCAGCGCCGCGCGCACGCTTGCCGGAAGCTCGAGCGCCACGAAGAGCCGGATGCGCTCGCCCGTCATTGCGCATTCCGAGTGGATTGGTGGAGATAATACCGGCGCACCATGTCGAGCGCCGCTACGGTGGCCTGTCCCCGGATGCGCCCGCGATCGCCCGGAAACCGGAACATTTTTTCCTGCACACCCTGAGAATCGGCGAGCGCGATGTGCACGGTGCCCACGGGTTTTTCTTCTGTCCCGCCGGTGGGACCAGCGATTCCCGTGATGGAGAGGCCGAGCGTGGCGCCCGAACGCCGGCGCACGGACGCAGCCATGGCCTGCGCGGCCTCCGCGCTCACGGCGCCCTTCGTGTCTATAAGCTCCTTCGGCACATCAAGCCAACCGGACTTGAGTTCGTTGCCGTAGCTGATGACGCCTCCGAGGAAAAAGGCGGAGCTCCCGGGCTGGTGGGTGAGCCGCTCGCCGAGCATCCCTCCCGTGCAGCTTTCCGCTACGGCGATGGTGGCGCCATGCCAGGTGAGTTCGCGCGCAACCACCTGCTCCATCTCTTCGCCCTTGGTGGTGAACAAACTTTCGCCAAGGGCCAGGCGCATGCGCTCGACAATTTCTTCGAGGCGATTTTCCGCTGCGGCCTGATCCACCGACCACAGACGGAGATAGACTTGGATTTCGCCGGGCACGTGCAGCAGGGTGGTTTGGACGTCTCGATAGCCCTTGTAGATGGGCGCGATGGCCTGATCCACGGCCGACTCGCCCATGCCGGTGACGCGTAGGGCGCGTTCGAAAAGCCGGGCGCCCGTGGCGCGGGCTTCGATCCGCGGAGTCACCTGCTGAATGAACATGGGCTCAAGCTCGGAGGGCGGACCGGGCATCAGAATCACGATTCTTTTGCCGTCTTCCACCCAGAGCCCCGGCGCTGTTCCTCGCGGGTTTGGGAGCACGGTGGCGCCGACCGGGACAAGCGCCTGCTTTGCGTTGATCTGCGGCATCACGCGGCCGAAGCGCTGGAACTTGGCTTCGATGTCCTTGAGGATTTCATCATCCTGCACCAAAGGCCGCTGGAGGACAGCGGCGAGTGCCTCGCGCGTGATGTCGTCTTCGGTGGGCCCGAGACCGCCGCTGGCGATGATTACGTCGGCCAATTCGAGAGCGGCGCGAAATTCCCGCTGAAGGCTGTTCGGCTCGTCGCCGACGATGGTTTTGCGCACGACTTCAATGCCCAGCCGGTTCAACTGCGCGGTGAGGAACAGGGAGTTGGTGTCGATGCGGTCCGGGGTGAGGAGTTCGGACCCTACGGCAATGATCTCGGCTTTCATCTGGTTACGTTTCTACCCGAAGCGGGTGGCGGCTGCAACTGTGGCAGGTTAGGAGGAAGGGAGGCAAGGAAGCAAAGAGGCAGGGAAGTGGGGAGGCAGGCGGGGTAGCCTGTACCAGACGGAGCGCTCTTGCGAATTCTGGGGCGCACGCGAAACTTCCACCCCCTCCCCCTGACACGCGGAACTGTTGCAAACACAGGAACTGTAAGTCCTTTGTCTTAGATCACCGCCATAATAAATATGCTTCAGACTGACGGAGACTGAAAAATTTTCGCAGTCAAGAAGATGCGCTGAGCCTTCCGCGCTTTTCGACACTCGAGACGCTACCAGACGCGGCAGACCTTGTCGGCGGGCTTGGTCATGGGCTGACCGGCTTTGCAGGAGAAGGCCTGCTGAAACTCGGGCATGTTGCTGACCACGCCGTTGATGCGGTATTCGTCGGGCGAATGCTCATCGGTGACGGCGCGGACGCGCATCTCTTCCGGCCGCTCGTTGGCGCAAGCCCACTGCGCGAAGCCGACAAAGAATCGTTGCTCGGGAGAAAGACCGTCCATGCTTTCGAGTTTTTTGCCCGCGACCGCGCCCTTCCAGGCCATGTAGGCCAGGATCTCGCCGCCGAGGTCGGCCACGTCTTCGCCGAGCGTCAACTGGCTGTTGATGTGGATGTCGTCCACGACGATGTACTGGGCATACTGATCGGCGACGCATTTGGTGCGCGCGTCGAACTTTTCGCGGTCGTCCTTGGTCCACCAATTCCGCAGATTGCCTTTGGCGTCGAACTGGCTTCCCTCGTCGTCGAATCCGTGTGTAAGCTCGTGGCCGATGGTGCCGCCGGTGTCGCCGTAGTTGGGCGCGTCGTCCAGTTTCGCGTCGTAGAGGGGCGGCTGGAGGACGCCGGCGGGGAAATTGATGTCGTTCATCTGCGGGTCGTAATAGGCGTTGACGGTGGGAGCGGTCATGCCCCATTCCGAGCGGTCGACGGGCTTGCCGATTTTGTTGATCTCGCGGCGGTGCTCGAACTCGGTGGCGCTATCGATGTTGCCGGCAAAATCGTCACGCGCCAGGCGGATCGAACTGTAGTCGCGCCATTTGTCGGGGAAGCCGATTTTGTTGCGCATGCCGGCGAGCTTGCGGAGCGCCTCCTTTTTCGTTTCGGGGCTCATCCAGTCGAGCTCGCGGATGCGCTGGCCCATGGCGTCCTCGATGCGGTGCACCATATCGAGCGTGGCGGCCTTGAGCTCGGGCGGAAAGACGCGCGCGACGTAGGCCTGGCCGAGCGCGTCGCCGAGGTCGCGGTCGGTGTAGCTGACGCAGCGCTTCCAGCGCGCCTGTTGCTCCTTGGCCCCGCGCAGATACTTGCGGTAAAACTCAAAATTCTCGTCCACGAATTTCGAGGAGAGATACGGCGCGGCGGAATTCGCGACGTGGAAACGCAGATACGTTCGCCAGACGGAGGCGGGCTCGGCAGCCAGCATCGCGTTGAGGCTCTTGTAGAACTCAGGCGCGGTGACATTCACGATTTTGAAGGGTGGGTAGGCGTCGCCGGCGTAGTAGGTTTTCCAATCGAAATTGGGAGCCAGCGCGGCAAGCTCGGCCGGGGTCATGCGGTGCTTGAGTTTGTAAGGATCGCGGCGCTCGACGCGGGTGAGCGAGGCTGTGGCCAGCGCCGTTTCCATGCGCATCACCGTTGCCGCGTCGGATTCCGCGGCGGCGGGACTTTCGCCTAATAGCTCGAAAATCTTACGCACGTGAGCGAGGTAGTGCTCGCGGGTCTCCTTGGATTTCGCGTCGTCCTTCGTGTAGTAATCGCGGTCGGGCAGGCCCAGGCCGCCCTGGTCGAGGCCGGCAATCATCTGGTCGGAATCATCGGGATCCTGCGTGGACCCGGCGTCAAACAGCATCGAGCCGCCGTAGGAGAGATGCAGGCGCGAAAGGAGAGGCGCCAATTCCCGCGCCGACTTGAGATGGGCGATGGCGTCGAGTTCGGGCTGGATTGCGGCGGCGCCGCGTTTCTCGACGGCGGCCTCGTCCATGCACGCGGCGTAAAAGTCGCCGATTTCCTGGGTCACTTTGTCGCGGGTGGCCGAATCCCGCGCGGCCTGCTCGAGAATCTCGCGCAAGAAGGCCAGATTATCCTGGTAGAGCTTGCCGTAGACGGACCAACTCGTCTGGTCGGGTGGAATCGGATTGCGCAATTGCCAGCCGCCGCAGGAGTACCGGTAGAAATTCACGCAGGGATCGACGGATCTGTCCATCGAGGTGACGTCGAGGCTCGGCGAATAGGTAAGAACCGGCTGGACGGCGACGGGCGCGGACTGCGCGCGCAGGGAAGAGGCGCAGGCAGCGAGACAAAGGGCGAGACATGCGGTGCGTGCGATCACGTGCACCTCCGCGCAGAAGCGCGAGTGAGGAATGCTAGCAGAAGCGTGGGCCGGCCCAAAGCCTGCCTGCGGCAGGCGGGACCCGTGCCCGGCGGAGCGGAGAGGATCAGAGCGGATTAGAAAGGAAGGTGGACGCCCTCGACGTCCCAATCGAGGACATAAATCACCGAACTGGTGGCCAAGTAAGAGCGGCGGGAGGGGAGCAAGGCCATCCCGACCAAACCGCTGCCCGAGATGACCACTTCCGCGCGGCCTTGCGGCGTGATGCGCACGATTCCCCGCCTGCCGCCGAACGAGGCCGCGACATAGAGATTCGATGCGGCGTCGAAGGCCATGCCCTGCGGGCGGCCGAGCCCGCGGAAGAACGAGGTCACTTCGCCGCCCGCCGAGACGCGCACGACGCGATCGAAGCTCGACGTGGTAGGCCCGGCGACGTACAAGTCGCCGGCAGCGCTGAAGGCGAGGTGATAGGCGGCGATGGAAGGTTCCAGCGTAGCGAAGACCAGGATCTGCCGGTCGGGATAGATTTTGAAGATGGTGCCGCTGCGGTCGCCGCAGTAGAGCGCGCCTTCGCGGTCGAAGGCGAGGCCGGTGGCGATGCCCATGCCCTCGACCCAGCGCTGCGCGCGCCCGTCGGGAGTGATGCGGTGCACGGTGCCGTCGTGGCGGCAGGAAACGTACAGGGTGCCTTCGCGGTCGAGCGCGAGGCCGGTAGGGTTCATCAGCTCGGTGGCAAACGGTTTGACCACGAAATTCGGAGTGATTTTGTACAGGGAGACGGGCACCTTTTGCCCGCGCTGGCCGCTGAAAGTGACGTAGAGGTTTCCCTCGCGGTCCACCGCGGGATTGGCCACAGGATGCAAATTGTCGGCAACCGCGATGCCGATCGAGCAGTTGAATTTCTTGCTCTCGCCCTCGCTCGTGGCTACGCGCACTTCGCCGGCCGCGCCCTCGGGAACACGCACCACCAGCCGGTGCTCGGTGCAGAGCACCAGGCTTCCTTCATTGGGGCCGAAGCGGACCGTGGGGCGGGCGCCATTACGATTGGTGAAGCCGCTGCCGTGGATCGAGAGTTCGCCGCCGGGGATCGCCGCAGAGGGCGAAATCCTTTCGATTGTGGGACGTTCTGCCATTCCCGGTCCCGTTCTCCTCAGCCCAGCACGCCGGCCCAATGGGCCAGCCACAAACAGATTGCCGAGTACGCGCCCGCCACCCAGTCGTCTGCCATGATGCCCCATCCGCCCGGCAGCGACTCCGCGCGCCCGGCGGGAAAGGGTTTGGTGGTGTCGAAAACTCGAAAAAGTATAAAACCCGCCAGCAAAGATTTCCACCCGAGGGGGCCGAAGAACATCGCGGGGCCGAGCAGGAAGGCGAGCCATTGGCCGGAAACCTCGTCGATTACGACGTATTGTGGGTCCTTCTTGCCACTCTGGCGTTCCACGCGGCCGGCGGCAGCGACGCCCGCAGCGCTCAAGGCAATCCACCAAACCAGGGGATTGAACGGCTGGAACTCGAGGAGCCCGAAATCGTAGCCGCGGAATTCAACGCGTCCGAAGAGCCACGCGAGAGCAAGGCCAGCGAGCGAGCCCCAGGTGCCCGGCGCTCTAGGCAGTTTCCCCAAACCGCCGGCGGTAGCTAGCCAGTAAGCGAAGCCGGCTGAGGCCGCTTTCCTGGGAATTGGCGGCGTTGCTTGGGCGGGTTCGCTCATCGAGGCGATGATTTCACGCGCGTCGCGGGGCGTGCCGCTAGACGAGAATGCGCAGCGCGGATTCCGCGCGGGGGCTTGACGCGGGCGGCGCCGCATTGCGCGGAGAATCGAGCACGGCCGCGACGCGGGCGACCAGGTCGTATTCCTGCGCCGCAGTGATTTCCACGCGCACCATGCGGCCGGGGAGCGCGGCGAGATCGCAGCCGGGCGCGTCGATGTCGTTGATCAGCACGCGGCCGTCGATTTCGGGCGCCATGCCCTCGAGCCGCGCCTGCCACAGGAATTCGCTCTCGCGCGACGGCCCTTCAAGCACGGCGGTGAAGGATTCCCCGACGCGGCGGGCCAGTTTGCGGCGCGAAATCTTGCGCTGGAGCGACATCAGACGGTCACGGCGGTCCGCGATGGTTTCGGGGTCCACTTTTCCGCCGAGCGCATGGCTCTCCGCGGTCTCGTCGTCGGAATAGGCGAACACGCCAAGCCAGTCGAATTCGGCCGCGCGCACAAAATCGCAGAGCTCGCGGAAATCAGCTTCCGTCTCGCCGGGAAAGCCGGAGATGAACGAGGTGCGCAGCCAAACGCCGGGTATCGTGGCGCGGATGCGCTTGATCATGCGCAGCAAGCCATCGGCGTTTCCGCCGCGTTTCATGCGCGCCAAAACGGACTGGCTGGCGTGCTGCAGCGGTACGTCGAGATATTTCACCAGGCGTGGGTGCCGGGCGATGGTTTCCAGCAGGCGCGGCGTAACGCGGTTCGGATAGCAATAGAGGAAGCGCACCCAGGCGAGGTCTTCGATGCCAGCGAGGCGCTCGAGCAGCATGGGCAAGCCGTCGCGGATGCCGAGGTCTTCGCCGTAGGCGGTGGTGTCCTGGCCGATCAAGATCACCTCGCGCGCGCCCGCGCGGCCGAGCTGTTCGGCCTCGCGAATCACGGATTCGAACCGCCGGCTGCGGAAACGGCCGCGCAATTCCGGAATGATGCAGAAGCTGCACGGGTGGTCGCAGCCTTCGTTGATCTTGATGTAGGCGAAATGCCGGGGCGTAGTGAGCACGCGCGGCGAGAGATCGTGGTAGAGGAATTCAGGAGGCGAGGGCGCGAGTTCGTGGAGGCCGCCTTCGGTGGCTTCGAGGATGCGGGCCACGTCGCCGGTGCCGACGAGCGCGTCCACTTCGGGAATTTGCTCGCGCACCTGCGCGCCGAAGCGTTCCACCAGGCAGCCGGCCACCACCAGCCGCTGCGCGCGCCCGGAGCGCTTGTATTCGGCCATTTCCAGGATGGTGTTGACGGATTCCTGCTGCGCGGGCTCGATGAAACTGCAAGTGTTGACAACGAGTACGTCCGCTTCTTCCGGCCGCGGCGTGAGCTCGTAGCCGTGGCGGGAGAGGATGCCCATCATGACCTCGCTATCCACGAGGTTTTTCGGGCAGCCCAGGCTGATGAAACCGAGTTTGCGCGCAGTGGACACGATGTCGTAGAGCTCGTAATCGTTCAGTGTACCACGGCGATTGCGGATGACCCTCCGAGCGGCGGCTCGAACGAAGAGTTCAGCTCACAGCCGCGCGCAGGCACTCTTCCACCGCGCTTAGAGCGCGGCCCAGAGCGGCTGTGTCCGCGGGCTCGCGTCCGAACCGGGAGGCTTCGTAGAGTTGAGTCATGTCCGCGACGCGTTCGGCGAGATTTGCTGGCGTAAGGGCGAGCGCGAACTCACGGGGCGTCTGCGAATCCGCTTTGCGGAACCCGCGGCGCTCCAGCGCCCGCAGCAGGCGCGTGTAGTAGAGAGTGGCCAGGCGCGGCGCCCGCTCCGGCTGGCGCGCATAACCGCCTCCGGCGCGCGCGCGAGCGGCGACCCAAAAATCGGCCAGGGCGCGGCCGCGCGCCACCAGCAGAACCACGAGGGCCAGCAGGAGCGTGAAGCCGAGCAGCAGCCGCGGGCTCTCCTTTACTCCGCCCTCCACCACGCGGTGCCAGCCCTGCACCCAGCGCACGCCCGCCTCCTGCTTGACGGAGAGGAAGCGTTGCATCCAGTAGCTCCAGTCGCGAGCCGAGCGCTGTGCGTTTGCCGCCAGCCGGATTTGCTGCGACTGGCTGTAGTTGATCACCCATTCGCTCCAGGCCATTTCGAACCAGTCCCAGTAATAGGCCAGGCGGCCGAGGGAAAACTCTGGTTTTGAGCCGGCGGGCGGAGTGGGATCGAAGGGAATCCAGCCGTAGTCGGGGAAATACACTTCGACCCAACTGTGCGCGTCGCTGGCGCGGATGATGTAGGAATCCGCCACGTCGTTGTATTCACCGGGAAGAAAGCCGTTGATGTAGCGCGCGGGTATGCCGAGCGCGCGCACCATCACGGTCATGGCGGTGGCGAAGTATTCGCAATGGCCGGCGCGGCGGCGAAGCAGGAAATACGCGAGCGGGTCCTTGGGCGGCGGGTCGGGCTGCGTAAGCGTGTAGCCGAACCGCGTGCGGAGATAAAGTTCGATCGCTTCGCTCTTGTCGAAGGGAGTTGCCGCGCGCCGAGTGATCTCGCGCGCAAGCTGGGGAATGCCCGGGTCGAGCGTGGGAAGCTGCAGGTAGGTCTCGCGAATCTCAGCGGGGTAATTCGTAGAGGCTTTGCGCAGCTCTTCCGGGGGAATCACGGGCACCAGCGCGCGCCCCTCGTAGAGGAATTTGGTGAAGTTGTTGTAGGGCGTGAAGATCGAGTTCGTCTGATCCACCAGCAGGAAACGCGTGGGGGCATCGCGCAGCGGATTGCCCGTATCCCTGCCGAACGGCCCACGCACGGCCACCGGATGCGCCAGAATGAAGAGCGAGCTGGTGGCCAGGGGCTCGAGCAGAACCGAGTAGTGGACCTCGCGGAATCGCTCGCCTACCGCCGGCGAATGCGACGACGGCAACAGATACCACCCGTCCGAGCCGGGCACGATGGGCTGATTTTCGTGCTCGCTGGTGTACCAGCGGTGGCCGTCGAAGGTGGTGAGGGCGATGCCGCGCCAGTGAAGATCGGGCACGGCGTCGCGGGGCATATCCATGCGCGTGCGCATGACCACGGCGGTGTGCAGCTTGATTTCGCCGATTTGGCCGAGTTCGACGTTGTCCGTGAATCCGGAAATGAGCGTGGGATTGAAGTTCAGGCCGCCGAGATAACCACCCGGGAACCGCGGAAGCACGGCAAAGATCACGGCGCCAACGGAGAGCGCGCCGACCGTCATCATCACGGCGGTGAACCCGAGCGCGCGTCCCAGGCGCCGGGCGGCCGGAGTGCGCGATTCGAGCGGGGGCGCCACGGCGCCTTCCGCGCTGCGGCGCATCTCCAGGCTCATAAACGTCGAGACGCCCAGAACCAGGAAGAGCGCGA
>JASHRU010000083.1 GCA_030037225.1 Candidatus Acidiferrales bacterium
ACTTCAACGGCAACGCGTTTTACTCCAAAAAGGGCGCCAACTATACAGCTATTTTGCGTGCTTGTCCCGCGGGCCGTGCATGGCCGGCCCCGTTCTATACGGAGCGGGGCGGAGCGCGGGGCCGGCGCTACGCCGGAAGGGCGGTTAGTGCGAGGGGGCAGACAGGGCCTTGACCAGGTCGTAGAGGAAGGCGTGGCCTTCGTAGAAGGACTCGACGCCCATGCGCTCGTCGCGGCCGTGGAAGCGGATGTCGTTGCGATCGAAGAAGAATCCCTGCACGCCGTAGGTGGGAATACCGGCGTTGCGCAGATCGCGGCCGTCAGTGGCGCCCATCACCATGATGGGCACGACGGGAACGCCGGGCCACGAGCGTTCGCTGACGCGGCGGATGGTGTCGAAAAGATCGGGACTGAGCGGGGATGACGGGCCCTTGGTGGGATCGCCCAGAATAGTGACGGCCACCTGATCGTCCGCGACCACGCGTTCGAGAGTCGACTTGACGAACTCGACGGAATCTTCCGGCAGCACGCGGCAGTTCACATTGGCGGCGGCGAGTTGCGGCAGAGCGTTGCGCGCGTGCCCGCCCTCGAGCATGGTGGCCACACAGGTGGTGCGCAGTGTGGCATTCCACGCCGGGCTGGCCGCGGCCAGGCGCGCCATGGCTTCCTGGGAGCCCTTAGCCGCGAGGGCCATATCGGACGAGGCCGGACCGGTCTCGATTCCGGCCATTTGCGCGAAATACGCCGAGGTCACCTCGTTCGTCTTGAGGGGGAAGCCGAAGGAGGAAAGACGCACGAGGGCGCCCGCCAGATGGTAGATGGCGTTGTCGGCGACGGGCAGAGAACTGTGGCCTCCCTTGTTGTGGACCTCGAAGCGGAAGTTGATGACATATTTTTCGCTGACCTGAACGTCGTTCGAAATCTTCTTACCAGCTTCTGCCTCCCCCCAGCCGCCTTCATTGAGCGCGAACTCGGCGTCAATCAACTCGCGGTGGTTCTTGATGAGCCAAGCCACGCCGTTAAAGGGTCCGCCGCCCTCCTCGTCGGCGGTGAGGGCGACGATGAGGTCGCGGTCGGGCCGGAAGCCCTCGCGCTTGTACTGGATCAGGTTGGCGATCCACACGGCGGCCTGGGCCTTGTCGTCGCCGGTGCCGCGGCCGTAGAAGAAGCCGTCCTTTTCAGTGAGCTGAAACGGATCCATGCTCCAATCCTCGCGCCTGGCCTCGACTACGTCCTCATGGGCGAGCAGGAGAATTGGCTTGCGGGCGCCAAAGCCGTGATAGCGCACCACCAGGTTGGCCTTGTTCGGATTGGCGCCTCCCACGAAGATGTCGGAGCCGGGAAATCCCGCGGCCTTCAGACGCGCAGCCGCCGCTTCCGCAACGGGAGTGGTCGAGCCAGTGGTGAATCCTGACTGGATTTCGACGAATTCCTTATAGATATCGTGGACGAGTTTTTTCTCCGCTTCCGGGCGGATGACTTGCGCCGACGCGGACGAAGTGGAGAGCAGGACCGCAAGCAGGGCAGTGAGGAGCGAGGCGTTTTTCATCATTGTCCTTGGCCGCAATGGTGCTTCGGCGGCGCGAAATGATAATGCGCGCACGCCGGAAAATCCAAGGGCGATGAGGGAGGACGGACCCCACGCGCAGCAACGGCGTCCCGACCCCGTTCCGAAGCCTCGAGATATGGGGATCGGGGCAGGTGCAGGGCACCCGCCAAGGCGCGCTCATCGAGGCCGAAATCAGGGAGATGGCAGCGTGGCTGTGGCGGGCGGAACTGCAAACGCACTCGTGCCTCCCGAATCCACCGCGGTTACGCTGTAGCAGTACGTGTCACCCGGCATAAGGCTCGGGTCCGTATCGTTGTAGTAGGTCACGCTGATGGGCGAGCTATTGAGCAGGGTGTAGGCAGAGGCGGCTGGTGTTCCGCAGGCGCCCTCCGACTGTAACTGCCGATAGACGTTGTAGCTCACACCGGAGGTGGTGCTCGCCATCCATGTGAGCGCCACCCAGTGCATGGCGGTGCCGGAAAGATTGACGGTCAGGGCCGAACTATCCGCACCGCTGAGGATGGTCACGCTGCCAGTAAGGCTGCCGCCCTGCACCGGCGTCAGCGTGATCACACAGCTTGCGGCAGCAGCGAGCGTGGCGGAGCATGTGTTCGTTTGCGTGAACTCGGCGCTCGCAGCAATGCTGTCGAGTGCGATGCCCGAAGATGAAGTGTTGGAAAGGGTGACCGTTTGAGAGCTGGGAACTCCTACGAGGGTTCCGCTCGCGAGGACCACACTCGGTGGAGAGGCCATGAGCGCGGGGTCTACGGTGAGGCTCCCCGTCACCGATGCGGAGCCAGTGGCTGCGGTGATGGCGGCGCTGGTCACGCTGCTGACCGAACCCGCGGTCACAGTGAAGGTTTGAGTTGCCACACCCGCCGGCACCGCAACCGATGCGGGTGCCGGAACGGCCCCTGGGTCGTTGCTGGTCAGACTTACTGCAAGTCCGCCGGAAGGCGCGTTTCCGGTGAGGACAATGGTTCCCGATGAAGTCTGGCCGTAACCCAAAGTGGCCGGACTGAAGGACAGGCCGCTGACCACAGCAGGATTCACGGTCAGGGTGGCGGTTGCGCTGCTGGAACCTAATGTTGCTGTCACGACGACGGATTTCGCCGCCGAGACGGGGCTGGTGACAGCCGTGAAACTCGCAGTGGCGCTCCCGGCGGAAACGACGATGCTCGCAGGAAGAGTGACCGAGGGGTCGGAACTGCTGAGTGTCACGGTAACTCCGCCCGCCGGCGCGACAGAGCTAAGGCTTGCTGTTACGGATGATGCCGCTCCCCCCGTCACGGAAGCGGGAGCGAGGCTGACAGACGAAAGGGAGAGTGCTGCATTTACAGCGAGTGTTCCCGTAGCGGTTGTCGTGCCTGTCGTAGCGGTCACCGTCGCTACCACCGAGCCTGCGACGGAGTCTGTGGTGACGGAAAACGATTGAGAGGTTGATCCTGCGGGGACCACGACACTTGCCGGCACGGGAACTGCCGCGGAGTTGCTTGCCAAGCCGACGGGAAATCCTCCGGCGGGTGCAATCGCATTCAAAGTTACGGTTCCGGTCGCCACCTGGTCCGCGGAAACGGTGGCGGGGCTGAAAGCAAGCGCGGTGACTGCGGGCGGGTTTATTGTCAGAGTGGCGCTTTTGCTCGAACCGCCGGAGGACGCCGTGATCGTGGCGCTGGTGGTGCTGGCGACTGCAACCGTGGCCACTTGGAAGGTGACGCTAGTGGTACCGGAGGGCACAGTGGCCGTGGCTGAGAAGGATAGATAGGAACTGTTGGTTGCCAGGGTAACGGTGGCGCCTGGCGCTGCGGCGACTGAGGTGAGCGTCACTGTTGCCGTGGAGGTCTGGCTTCCCGTGAGCACAGCGGGAGCCAAAGATATCGAACTAACCTGCGGCGCCTCGACCGTCAATGTGGCAGAGACCGTGTTATTCGCCGAGGCACTGATGGTGACTTGCGATGCCGAATCTACAGGATTCGTACGAATCGTGAATGCTGCAGTTGTTTGGCCGGACGGGACGGTGACGCTGGTGGATGACAGTTCGGCAATCGCGGAACTACTGCTGGCAAGTCTTACTTCCACGCCGCCGCGAGGAGCGGCAGTGGCGATGGTCACCGTGGCGCTCACGGTGCTCCCGCCGGCAACCTGTTCGGGCGAGAGAGCCAGGCTGACTACGTTTGAGTGCCCACGCGTCGCCGCTTCGAGCGAGCTATTCGCCATGCGCGGCCATTGAAGGAGAGGAGTGAAGAAAACGAAAACGAGTACAGACATGCCCGTGAGGCGAACTCGTCCCATAGCCGCTCCAGGACTTCAGGAATTTTGGCGGGCTGGACTAACTTCCGCTCGGCTGGGCCGCCGAATTACTCCTCTTCATCTCTCAAATTGTGAGCTGGGGGCTTTTGAGGGCGGATTATAAAGGGACAAGAGCTGATGTCAATTTGTCCGAAAGCACAGTGTGGCGGACAGGTGAGAGTACAGGGGCGGATGACCCTTACAGTTCTCGCCTGAGGGCTTGTTGCGGGATAGTCGCGAGCAGAGGAAATCGTTGACACCGGTTTGTGTCGGTACTGTCCGCGGACGCACCTTCATCAAGGCTTAGGCGGGCTGCGCCCCACGCCCCGAGGATGGAGATTGCTCACACGCAATAACGGCGTCGCGAATCCCGAAGCATCGGGACGGGATCGGGAGCAGGCAGCAAAAAATGGAGCCGGCCTAATCCGGACGCCCCGGGTGACAGCGGCACGACATGTCGTGCCCCTACGTCAGACCAAACCCTGGTCGAGCATGGCGTCGGCAACCTTGAGGAAGCCGCCGATGTTCGCGCCGTTGACGAGATTGCCTGGAGTGCCGTATTCCGCGGCGGTCTCGTAGCAATTCTTGTGTACGGCGATCATGATTTTGTGCAGGCGCTCGTCCACTTCTTCGCGCGTCCAGCTCATGCGCATGCTGTTCTGAGCCATTTCCAGGCCGGAAGTGGCCACGCCGCCGGCGTTGGCGGCCTTGGCCGGCCCGTAGAGGATGCCGGCGTCGAGGAAGAGCTTGGTGGCCGGCAGGGTGCAGGGCATGTTGGCCCCTTCGGCGACCAGCTTGACGCCGTTCTTGATGAGGTTCGCGGCGTCCTTGGCATTGATTTCGTTTTGTGTGGCGCTGGGAAAAGCGCAATCGGCCTTGACGTTCCAGAGCGGATTGTGGTCCAGCTTGGGATCGGCGGCCATGAAAAGGGCCTTGGGGAACTGCTTGGTATATTCCTGGATGCGGCCGCGGCGGAGGTTTTTGAGCTGCATCACCCAGGCGAGCTTATCGCGGTTGATGCCATCGGGATCGACGATCACGCCATTGGAATCAGAGAGCGCGATGGGCTTGGCGCCGAGGTCGAGCAGCTTTTCAATGGTGTACTGTGAGACGTTGCCGCTGCCCGAGACGAGGCAGAGCTTGCCTTCCAGCGAGTCCTTGCGCGAGCGCAGCATCTCGCTGGCGAAATAGACGCAGCCGTAGCCGGTGGCTTCCGGACGGATGAGCGAGCCGCCCCAATTAAGGCCCTTGCCGGTGAGCACGCCGGTGAATTCGTTGCGGAGGCGCTTGTACTGGCCGAAGAGAAAACCAATCTCGCGGCCGCCCACGCCGATGTCGCCCGCCGGCACGTCTGTATCCGGCCCGATATGGCGCGACAGTTCGGTCATAAAGCTCTGGCAGAAGCGCATCACTTCGTTGTCGCTCTTGCCCTTGGGGTCGAAGTCCGAACCGCCTTTGCCGCCGCCCATGGGCAGCGTGGTGAGAGAGTTCTTGAAGACCTGTTCAAAGGCCAGGAATTTGAGAATGCCGAGATTCACCGAAGGATGGAAGCGCAGGCCGCCTTTGTAGGGGCCGATGGCGCTGTTCATCTCGATGCGGAATCCGCGGTTTATCTGCATCTGGCCCTGATCGTCGAACCAGGGCACGCGGAACATGAGCACGCGTTCGGGTTCCACGATGCGTTCCAGGATTTTTGCGGCGCGGTACTCGGGCCGCTTGGCCAGGACCAGGCGGAGGGAATCGAATACCTCCTGCACGGCCTGATGAAACTCCGGCTCAGCCGGATTTTTCGCTTTCACCGTCAGAAGCACCTCTTCGAGGTAGTCGTCAGACGTGCGTACTCCGAGCGGTGGAACGACTCCTGAACTCATAGGTTTGTCCTCCCCTTAACTGGAATTGACAGATAGAAGTTCACAATAAGCCCTTGGCCGGACACACCAACCGCCAGGATGATTCAACGGCTGCTAGCGGTCCCCAGGCAGTGATTCGCATCACTGCCGGTGTTGGCGGCAGGCACACGACGGATGCCCCAGCGGCCGGCACGGTCTCCTATTCTCCCTCACGTGCCCGCGTGATGCACGTCACCGCGCCCGAAGCGTCAACCTGCCAGCGTGGAGCGAAGGGAAAGGAGCGGCCATGGAAGCCCGGGACTCGATTGAATACATCCAGAAGGAACATCTGGAGATCGTGCGGCTGGCGGACCAAATCGCCGGAGCGCTGGCACTGGCCGCCAAGAGCGATTTTGCCTCGCGGCAAAAAGGCCTGGCCGGGCTCCGCAGCGCGTGGGACGGCCTGCTGGGCATTCGCCAGCACTGCGGCTCGGAAGACAGCATGGTGGAATCTGATTTCC
>JASHRU010000084.1 GCA_030037225.1 Candidatus Acidiferrales bacterium
TCGCCTTCCGCTGCAGCTCCGGATCTTCGCTGTTGCGCGCGGCGCGGGCGATAATTTCGTGCGCCTGCGATGAATTCGACTGCGCCAGCACAAACAGGGCCTGCCCGCGCAGTTTTGGGCACGCCGTGCCGTGCAGCATTTTCTCGAGCATTGGCACTGCTTTCTCCGGGTCCATCTGTTGCAAGCCATTGATAGCCAGAAGCTTCAGCTCGCAATCACTCTCCGCGTCGGGCGACACGGGCTGGTTGGACGCCTGCCGGATCTCAATCTCCAGGGCTTTCGCATCGTTCACCCAGTGGCTTTGCGGCGCGGAGCGCTTCAATTCTTCCAGCGTAGCCAGCGCGGCCGGGCGCTGCCCCAACTTGTTCTGCGCCCAGGCCTTCCAGTAGAGCGCGGCGTCGGCTCGCTTGCCGCGGAGCTGGATCACTTGGTCGAATTTGTCCGCCGCCTGCTGCCAATTAGATTCGTCAATCGCGTCGGTTCCTGCCTGGTACAGTTCTTCCTCGCGCTGTTCCCGTTCGTCATCGCCGCCGTCTTTCCAGGATCGCGCCTCGTCGCGGGAAAAGATGCCAAGTGATTCCAGCGCGGCCGGCTGCCGCGCGAGCGCCAAGGCACGCGCCGAATGCCATCCCGCTGCCGGGGTGCACAGCGTCAGGGCAAGCAGTGTCGCGCCCGCGGGAACGGAAAAACCTCCGATCGTCTTCATCTTTTTCCTTCCTCCAAGGTCGAATTCCGCGCAGCCGGGGTAGCAGTGCGCTGCGCTTCTTATGACTTGTTGCCAGCCTTCGTGCGCGCCTGTTCACGCTCGTGAACATTCGAGCTCAACACCCGCACCTTTAACAGCAATCCGCGGGCAGCAATCCGCTTCTGGAGCGCCTCGAGTTCGCTTGTGGGAACCTCGGACGGGCTATTGGCCAGTTCCACCAGCAGGGGCTCCAGCTCTCCAAGCACATCCGCTACAGTGGCATCCCCAGTCCGCTGCGCCGTCTGCCGGTACAACCGGTTGGCACCGAGCAACTCTTCCGCGCGCTTTTGCTCTCTCGAGATGTCCACCGTTTTTTCGGCACCGCCGGCCAGTGGTTCCGCGTTGGATATCTCGAGGAGAATCGACTGCGCGCGGTCCAAATGATCACCCACGGCCACGAGCAAAATCCGTTCTCGCACCTGTGTCGTTGCCAGCGCGGTCGAGGTCGTTTCCGGTCTGGGCGAGTAACGCCCCGCCAGAAATGCCGCAATGACCAGCACGGCCATCGCGCCAAGAGCAGCGACCCGCCGAATCGAGAACCAATCTCGCCAGGTGAATCCCGCGCTCGGCGGCTCCAGTTCGTCTGCCACGCGCCGCCACGTTCGCCCCTCGTAACCTGGATCCGGCTCCGGCACTTCGAGCGCACTTGCCACAGCGACCACGCGCCGCAAAGCCTCCACACTCTCCCGGCAAGCCGCGCACACCCCCACGTGCTGCGCCAGCTCGGGCGAGGAAGTAGCGCGAGTTGCGTCGCCCGCTGCGTATTCGATCAGTTGCTGCTCGTCCGGATGTGTCATTTCGCCGCGCTCATCAGCGGCTCGAGATGCCGCCGCAGTTTTTGCACTGCCCGGAAAACGCTGTTTTTCGTTGCCCCAATATTCAGATCCAGGGTCTTCGCGATTTCCTCGATCGAGAATCCGTCCACATGGCGCATCACGAATGCGGCACGTTCGGTGGCGCTGAGCGACTCCATCGCGGTGCGTACGCCCGCGCCGAGTTCCGCCGAAATCACCAGCCGGTCCGGGCCTGGCGCCTCGCTTGGGGCAGTGTCCAGAGGTCCCGGCGCCGCCAGGTCTTCATCCCGGGCCGGCTCGCGATGGTCCTTTTCAGGCCTCTGTTTGCGCATGCGGTCGAGAGCGCAGTTTGCGCAGATGCGGTAGAGCCAGGTGCCGAAATTTGCCCGCGACTCGAAGCGGTCCAGCTTCCGGTACGCCCGAACCAGCGCGTCCTGCACAATCTCCTCCGCGTCCTGCTCGTTTCCGATCATGCGATAGGCCAGCCGGAACAGGCGGCGGCTATGGCGTTCGACCAGCACGCGAAACGCGTCCCGGTCTCCGCCCAGAACCAGGGCCACCTGCGCCGCATCGCTATCGTCCATCCGAGTCATTAGACCGCATCCCCCTGCGAGCGGTTAGGTTCCTTGTCCGGTTTGACTCTTGTACTTTCCACCTTGCTGCCCTAGATTGACTGAATCGGGCTGGAATCGGGTACAGACGCGTGTCGCGCAAATTCGAAGATCTTGTCGCTCTCCAGCAGCGCTTGCTTGCGCCCGGCGGGTGTCCCTGGGACCGCCAGCAGACGCATGAGACGCTGAGAACCTACCTTGTCGAGGAGGCCTACGAAGTTCTGGACGCGCTGGACTCAGCCGGCACCGACCCAAAGAAGCTTGCTGAGGAGCTGGGCGACCTGCTCCTGCAGATTCTGTTCCATGCCGAACTCGGCCGGCTTGCCGGAACCTTCGATCTCGGGGACGTGATTGAAGCCATCTACCTCAAAATGGTCCGCCGGCATCCTCACGTTTTTGGCAACACCGTAGCACACGACGCCGTCGCGGTGCTAAAGAACTGGGAGCAAATCAAAGCTGAAGAGCGTCGCAGTGGGGAAAAGAGCCCTGCCGCGCCCGGCTCACTTCTCGACGGCGTGCCGCGCTCCATGCCCGCCCTGATGCGCGCGCATCAGCTCACGCGCCGGGCCGCAAACGTAGGCTTCGACTGGGAAACGCCCGGGGCCGTGTTGGACAAAGTGTCCGAGGAAGTTAGCGAACTGCGAGCCACTCCCCCCGCCGACCGCGAGCAACTGGAGGAGGAAGCAGGCGATCTTTTGTTCGCAGCCATGAACGTGGCGCGCTTCCTGAAGCTCGATCCTGAGTTGGCTCTGCGCCGCGCCAACGACAAATTCGAAGCCCGCTTCCGCGCCATGGAGCAGGAGGCCGCTCGCGCTGGTCGCAAGCTCGAGAATGCCTCGCCTGCCGAGCTCGACGCACTCTGGGAGCGGGCAAAAGCCGCCAGCGGCGAGACCACCCCATGAGCACTCCCGCCGCAGCGGCGATCGAAATCCGTGTGTGCCACTCGCTCGAAGATTGCGAGGCCTGCGTGGCCATGGAAAAAGCGGTGTGGCAAACCGACGACGTCGAGCTCGTGCCCTCTGCCTTGCTTCGCGTGGTTGCGGAAACCGGAGGACAGGTGCTGGGCGCTTTCGACGGCGCGCGGATGATCGGGTTCACGTTCGCCATAGTCGGTTGTCACACGGTGGTCGGCCGAGCCGAGCCCTTCCTCCACTCACACATGACCGCCGTGCTTCGCGAGTATGAGAACCAGGGCATCGGCCGGCGGCTGAAGTTCTTCCAGCGGCAGGATGCGCTTGCGCGCGGCATCCGCCTGGTGCGTTGGACGTTTGATCCCTTCCAGCTCAAGAATGCCTGGTTCAATGTGATGCGGCTCGGCGCGGTGCTGCGTTCCTACCTGCCCAACTTTTATGGCATTACCAGCAGTCCGCTCCATGGCGGAATTCCCACCGACCGCCTGGTGGCTGAATGGCAGTTGGATTCTCAGCGCGTCCGCGCCGCCGCGGAAGGCCGGCTGCCTCCCGTTCCTGGGCCGGAAGCCGTACGCATCAGCCTGCCCAACGATATCGCCACGACAGCGAAAACAGACCCGGCTGCCGCGGTTCGCATCCAGGACACGATGCGGCCGCAGTTTCTGCGCCACTTTGGGGCGGGTTATGCGGTCACCGCGATCGAACCGGCCGGCCCGCAGACCAACTACGTTCTCGAACCCTGGAAGGACGCATGACCGCGGAATACCGGAGCTTTGTTCTCGATCGTGGCAAACTGCAACAAGGGCCGGAAGGCTGGAGCCGCCGAGGTGACGCGCATTGAACTGCCAAACTGGCTCTTTATCGGCGCCCTCCCAAAGGCCAGGATCTTTGATGTCAATCCCTGAGGCGGCCGCACTCCTATGAAACTTGACCAACTCACGCTCCGTGAAATCCGTCTTAAGCTGGTCAAGCCGTTCGAAACGAGCTTCGACCGCGCCGACGAGCGCCGCGTGCTCCTCGTTGAAGTCCATTCCTCGGGCATTTCCGGCTGGGCTGAAGCCACCGTGGATGCCGATCCCTACTACAGCTACGAGACCATCGAGACCGCCTGGCACATTCTCCGCGATTTCCTGTGGCCCATGGTGCGGGGAAGGGAACTGGCCGCCGCCGGTATCTGGGACTCGTTTGCCCGCGTCCGCGGCCACAACATGGCAAAAGGCGGCTTGGAAACCGCCGCGTGGGACGCCGAAGCCCGCCAGAAAAATCTGCCGCTCTGGCGCCACCTGGGCGGTACGCGCCAGGAAATCCCCTGTGGCGTATCCATCGGCATCAAAGCGACCGACGGGGAGCTGATTGACGCCGTCGCGGAGGAACTCCGCGCGGGCTACCAGCGCATCAAAGTAAAAATCAAGCGCGGGCGCGACGTGGAACCGCTTGCCGCTCTTCGCGAGCGCTTCCCGCGCATCCGCCTGATGGGCGACGCGAACTGCGATTACCGTCCCTCGGACATCCCGCACTTGAAAACCTTCGAGCGTTTTTTCCTGATGATGCTCGAACAGCCGCTCGCCTACGACGACCTTTACGCTCATCGCGAACTCCAGCAGGCCACGTCCACGCCCATCTGCCTGGACGAATGCATCCACTCGCTGGCGCACGCCCGCGCGGCCATCGAGCTGGGCGCTTGCAAGATCATCAACATCAAGCTCGGGCGCGTCGGCGGCCATACCGCCGCGCGCCGGATTCACGATCTGTGCCGCGACCGCTCGATCCCCGTGTGGTGCGGCGGCATGCTCGAGTCCGGCATCGGCCGCGCGCACAACATCGCCATGTCCACGCTCGAGAATTTCACGCTGCCCGGCGACGTTTCCGCCAGCAAACGCTACTGGCACGAGGACATCATTGATCCGCCCGTCGAAGTGTCTCCGCAGGGGACCATACTGGCGCCAGATCGCCCGGGCTCAGGCTTCGCGCCCAAACTCGATATGATCGAGCGCCTCACCGTTCATCACGAGGTTCTCCGCTGACCGTGGCGGGCGCCGCGGAGCCGCGCGCCGGGGAACCGCTGCCGGGTCCTTCCGCCGCGGCCGCGCCGTGGCGGCCACACACCAATCCGGTTCTCCTTTACAGCGTCGTCATGTTCGCCATGCTCATCTGGGCGTTCAACTATCCCGTGGCGAAATATGCCTATCGCGAGCTCGATGGCCTGACCCTCGGCACGCTTCGCGTCCTTGTGGCTGCGGTGTTCATGATTCCTTTGCACTTTTTCTTTCGTCGTCACCGCCCGCTTCGCCGCGCGCTCACCGCCCGTGATTACGGCATTCTGGCCGCGCTCGGTTTTTTTCTCGGATTCAATCAGGGCCTTTTCATCTATGGGCTCTCCTATACCACGGTGGCTCATTCGGCCCTGATCATCGCCATCGGCCCGGTGAACATCCTTTGGCTCGCGGTGCTCGTCGGTCTCGAACGCTTCACTCTGAATAAAATCGCGGGGGTGTTCCTCGCCTTCACTGGAGTTGCGCTGCTGGCTGCGGGCCACGGGTTCGGCTCGCGAGATCCCACTCTGCGCGGTGACTTGCTCACCTTAGGCGGCTCGCTCGCCTTTGCCGGCTACGTGATCGTGGGCAAGCGCGTGACCCGCCGCTACGACACGATAACGCTTACCGCCTGGCCCTTTTATTTCGGCGCGCTCATCCTGTCTCCCGTGGCTTTTCGTCAAATTGGGAACACCGATTGGACGCGCGTCGGCTGGATCGGGTACGGTGCGCTGCTCTACATCGGCCTGGGTGCTTCCCTGATCGGTTATCTCATCTGGATGTGGGCCATTCATCATCTCGCGGCCTCGCGCATGGGCGTGTTTACTTATGTGCAGCCCGTTCTCGGCACGTTGATCGGCGTGTATCTGCTCGGCGAAAGCTATACGGGGCAGCTAGCGCTCTCGGGCGTCCTAGTTCTCGTGGGCGTGGCGCTCGCCGAGTGGCATACCCGCGGCTCCGAAGCAGAAGACGAATCGAGCGAGCGGACGCAGGAGCAGTCCACTTGAATGTAAGCTGCAACCGTGGCCAAACCTTTCACTTTCGGCATTATCGGGGCGTCCGGCGCGACCGGAAAAGTCGTGGTCCGAGCGCTGCACGAAGGGACTTCCAGCAACCTCCTTATCGGCGGCCGCGACCTTGAGAAGTCCCAAGCACTCGCCGCGGAGTTAGACGCTCGCAGCTCAGTTGTTCTGGTAGATGTCCTGGATGCGGCCTCTCTGGACACGTTCTGCAGGCAGTGCGCCGTCATCATCAATTGTGCCGGGCCGGTCTGCCGCCTAGAAGACCGCGTGGCCCAGGCCGCCTTTCGGAATCGCTGCCATTACGTGGATCCCGCGGGACTCACCATCGTGGATGAGCGCATGCGCCCGCTTGACCGGACAATTGCCGAGGCGGGCCTTCGCTTTGTGATATCCGCGGGCTGGATGCCCGGCCTCACGGAACTGCTCCCGATCTATGCTCACGCCCGCGCGAAATCCAGCATGGATGCCGTGGATTCCGTCTCCGTGTACTTTGCGGATTCCGGCGAGTGGTCGCGAAATGCGCTGCTCGACGGCGTTTGGTTCCTTCGCCGGCGGGGGATTCACGGACCGACATACTTTTCGCGTGGCCAAAAGGTGCGCGCAAAGAGCGCGCAGGCCATGCCCACGGCCGACCTGGGAGCGTCCGTCGCCTCCGGCCGCTTTGGGCTCTACTGGATGCCGGAGATGGAAGAAGTCGGCCGCCGTTTGGCCGACTGCGACGTTTTCTCGTACTCCTACGTCGCCGGCATTCGCAACGTAGCGGCCAGCATGATGCTGGCCTCGATTCCTTTGCCCGAAGCTGTGAGCGTGCGCATGACCCGGCGGATCTTCGAGAGGAATCGCTTCGCCGCGGGCGGCTTCGCCGTCGTCAAAGTGCGCGGGACCTCGAGGGGCAGCCCGTCACTCACGACTACCAGCGTGACGTTCGACCACGCACGCGATTACTGGTTCCACGGCACGACGCTCGCCACGGTCGCTCGCCTAGTTGCCGATGGCCGGCACGTTCGACCAGGCGTTCATTTCCTGGCCGAGGCCTGCGATCCCTCTGCGCTTGTGTCCGCTCTTGGAGAACCGGGAATCTGGGTAACCGAACGCATCGAATCAGCAGCCGGCGCAGCCGCAGCGCATTGACCCTCCCGTCTGTGCGTGCTAGCTTCGCCTCCCGCCATGTCCGCTTCTGCTAAACGCATCGCTGTGATCCCCGGCGACGGAATCGGCCCCGAGGTAAGTGCCGAGGCGCTCAAGGCTCTTCGCACTGTAATTTCCGCCGGAAAACGCGAGGCCGAATTCACCGAGTTCGACTGGGGCGCTGACCGCTACCTTCGCGAGGGAACTTCTTTGCCCGCCGGCGCGCTGGAAATGCTCCGCTCGCAATTCGACGCCATTCTGTTCGGCGCGGTGGGCGATCCGCGCATCCCTTCGAACCAGCACGCGCTCGACATCCTGTTCGGCATGCGCTTCGGCCTCGATCTGTACGTAAACATCCGGCCCTGTACGCTCTTCGACCGGCGCCTTACTCCGCTCCGCGACCGTGCCGAGGCCGACGTGAATTTCGTAGTTCTGCGCGAAAACACCGAAGGGCTTTACGCCAATATCGGCGGCCAGTTCAAACGCAACACTGCGGACGAAATCGCCCTCCAGGAGGAGGTCAATACGCGCAAGGGCGTCGAGCGCATTCTGCGTTACGCCTTCGAGGACGCGCGGACACGGCCGCGCAAGCGCCTGTGCATGAGCGACAAATCAAATGCACTCACCCACGGCCACGACCTGTGGCAGCGCGTTTTCCGCGAGCTCCGCCAGCAATATCCGGACGTGGAAGCCCGCCATCTCTACATCGATACGCTGGTGATGGAAATGGTGCGCGACCCCGCGCAGTTCGACGTGATCGTCACCAACAATCTATTCGGCGACATTGCAAGCGACCTGGGCGCTCAGCTCGCCGGCGGCCTGGGGCTTTCTCCATCCGCCAACGTCCATCCTGGCCAGGTATCCATGTTCGAACCCGTGCACGGCTCTGCGCCCACGATCGCGGGGAAAAACGTCGCGAATCCCTTTGGAGCAATCCTGACCTCCGCCATGCTCTGCGACTACCTAGGCTGGCGCGAGCAGGGCGATGCCCTCCGCAATGCCGTGCGCTCCGCGCTCAGGGAAGGGAAGTGCACCGCCGACCTGGGCGGCAAGCTGGGTACGCGCGAAGCGGGCGACTACATCGCCACACTACTTCGCTCGGCCTGATTAGGACGTGGGAGCAACGAAACGGCGCGTGCGCTTTGTGTCTCTGAGTGAGGTGTTAAATCCTTTTTTTCCCTGCAATCTCCCCGCTTCCGCCTCGCTCGGGCCGTGCTACAATCCTTCGACTTTCTTCAGCCCGAACGGGAGGCATTTCGATGAAACTCAGCCCAGGCAAAATCAAAGGCCTCGAAGCGGTCTCCGACAAGCGCGGCATCATCGCCGCCGCTGCCATGGACCAGCGCGGCTCGCTGCGCAGCGCTATCGCCAAGGGCAAGGGCGTGGACAAGAAAGAAATCTCAAACGACATGATGAGCGAGTTCAAGGAAGCCGTGGTCCGCATCCTCACGCCGCATGCCAGCGCCATCCTGCTCGACCCCGAATTCGGCCTCAAGGCCGCGCGGGCCCGCGCCAAGAACGCGGGCCTCCTGCTTGCTTATGAAAAAAGCGGATACGACAACGCCAAGCCCGGCCGCTTGCCCGACCTGCTCGACAACTATTCCGCGCGCCGCCTGATGGAAGCTGGTGCGGATTGCGTCAAAATTCTGCTCTACTATTCCCCTTCCGATCCGCCGCACGTCAACGATCTCAAGCACGCCTGGGTGGAACGCATCGGCGACGAGTGCCGTGCCTGCGACGCTCCCTTCTTTCTGGAATTCGTCACCTACGAGGACGGCGTGGAAGAGAAGAGCATCGAATTTGCGCGCAAGAAGCCCGATTTCGTGATCAAGAGCATGGAGGAATTCTCCCGCGACCGCTACGGGGTGGACGTCCTCAAAGTCGAAGTCCCCATCAACATGGCCTACGTGGCCGGCACCAGGGCCTGCAAAGGCGAGTCGGCCTACACGCGCGACCAAGCCAAGGATTATTTCCGCCGCGCCGCCTCGGTGGCCAAGAAGCCGTTCATCTACCTGTCGGCCGGCGTTTCGAATGAAGTCTTCCAGGAAACGCTCGAGCTCGCCTCTGAAACGGGCGTAAATTTTTCCGGCGTTCTCTGCGGGCGCGCTACCTGGGCCGATGCCGTGCCCGTTTACGGCCGCAGCGGCATCCGCGCACTGGAAGACTGGCTGAACGACCAGGGCGTCCGGAACATCCGGAATGTCAACAGTGCGCTGGGCGCAGCGAAGCCCTGGTTCGGATTCTACGGCGCCACGTCCGCCGCCGCGCTAGCTTAGGCGGCGCAGCGGCTACCCGCTGGGCCGCGTGCATGGTCTGGCGCCGTTGCTAGCGGAGAGCCGGTACGCTGCGTCGTCTGAGTGATTTTCTTGGTTGAACCGATGTCTTCCTCTCGCGCCTCAGGCCTGCCCAGCATCGTCCTCGACGTTTCCACTTCTCATCGCACCCAGCTTCTCGAAGTCACCGCTCCGATCGCCAAAGCCGTTGCCGATTCGGGTGTTGCCTCGGGCCTATGTCATCTCTACGTGCCGCACACCACGGCAGGCATTACCGTGAACGAGAACGCCGACCCCGATGTCGCGCACGACATCGAAGCCGCGCTCGACCGTCTCGTTCCTCGCAACGCAGGCTACGCCCACGCGGAAGGCAACGCCGATGCCCACGTCAAATCCGTTCTAGTCGGCGTCTCCGAATCCATCCCGATCGAAAATGGACGCCTCGCGCTTGGCAAATGGCAGGGGATTTTCTTCTGTGAGTTCGACGGCCCGCGCCGCCGCAAACTCCACATGCGAATCATCTCCGACCCCTCCTGAGACGCCGCCGATCCTCGGACTTGCGCTACACTTTCTTCGTGGCACCCGGCATCTACATCCAAATTCCCTTCTGCCAGTCGAAGTGCACGTATTGCCACTTTGCTTCGGGCGTCTTCCCCCGCGAACTGGTTGCCCCCTACATGGAATCGGTGGGCCTGGAAATCCGCAGTCACGCCGAGGCTTTCTCGACCGCGGGGCTCGCCCTCCCCGCCGAACTCCCTGACACGATTTACTTCGGCGGCGGCACTCCGAGTCTTCTCTCGCCCGATCAGCTTGCCGATATCCTGGCCGCCGCGTATGAATCCTTTCCTGCTTCTAAATGGCGCGAAGTGACCCTCGAAGCCGACCCCGAAACCGTCACCGCAGAGAAGGCCGCCGGGTGGCGCGCCGCGGGAATCAATCGCGCCTCGCTCGGTGCCCAATCGTTCAGCGACTCCGAACTTCGGGCGGCAGGCCGCCGGCATCGGGCCGCCGATGTTGGGCGCGCCGTTAAAATCCTGCGCGACGCGGGCGTGGCTTCGTTGAATCTCGATCTGATTCTGGGCCTGGCCGGCCAGACGCGCGACAGTTGGCGCGGTTCGCTCGACGCGCTCCTTGCGCTCGGACCCGAACACGTTTCTATCTACATGTTCGACGTGGACCAGGAGAGCCGCCTGGGCAA
>JASHRU010000085.1 GCA_030037225.1 Candidatus Acidiferrales bacterium
GCTCCATTTCCATTACCCTCCTGAGCCCCTCCCCGACAGGAGGAGCCTGACCCCGAGAAAAGAACTCCGCCAAACGCCTTTCGGCCCGCTCGGTCTGCAGGTCGCCTCACTTTTTTGACAATCGAAGAAACTCGTCTTAGGGTGCGCACGGCTTCCGCAGTGTTTCTCCGCGAATCTGGACTGGCAGGCGAAGCGGAGAGCCTGCCCGCCGCCGCGGGCCTGCCCGCCGCGGCAGAGTTGCTGGCGGTATCCGGCATCACCCTCTTCGCACCGGCTCGCGCTGCAACTGGCTCCTGCTCTCTCTCGGCTAGAACCTTCGACCGTCTTACCCTTCGAATTCCCCCGCAATCGGTGGGATGATTCAGGCGGTCTGCTGGGGGGCAGAGGCGAATGCTTTTCTTTTACGGCGGCCTGTTCCTGCTCAGCGGTGCGACGCTGATGTACGAGGTGGTGCTTACACGCCTGCTCAGCGTGGTGTGCTGGTATTACCTGGCCTTCGTTTCCGTTTCCATGGCCATGTTCGGAATGACCGCGGGCTCCCTCTGGGTTCACTTTCGTCCGCAGCACTTCGCCACAGAAGCGATTCCGCGAAGGCTTTCCGAAGCTGCGCTCGCCATGGCCATCTCTCTGCCGCTGGCGCTGGTGATGCTTCTGGCAATTCCCGTGGAGATTTCTTACTCGGCGGAGACGATATTCAGCTTTCTGCTGTTTACGGCGGTCATCAGCGTCCCATTCTATTTCTCGGGAGTCGCTGTGTGCGTGGCCCTCACGCGTAGCCCGTATCCTATCGGCCGGGTGTACGGTGCGGACCTGGCCGGCGCCGCACTCGGCTGCCTGGGCGCCATAGGCCTTCTCGAAGTACTGGATGCGCCCAGCGCGATCTTGGCCATTTCGGGAGCCGTGTTCGTCGCCGCGGCGGCCTTCGAGGCTCACGCCGGCGAAAAAGCGCGCTCGGGAAGGCGTGTTCTCTGGGCTCTCGCTCTTCTCTTCCTGGCCTTCGCCAACAGCACCACGCTGCACGGCATACAGCCCATTTGGACGAAGGGAAAAATCGACACGCGCCGCGACCTGCTGGCGGAAGTCTGGAACCCCATTTCCAAAGTCCGGCTCGCCCAGATCACCGGCGGCCAGCCCTACATGTGGGGCGCCAGCCCCCGCATGCCTCAGATGAGCATGGACTACCTGTTTCTGGACATTGACAACGACGCGGCCACGCCCATGTACCGCTACCAGGGCGATCGAAAGGACGTGGCCTTCTTATTGTTCGATGTTACCTCGCTCGCCGTGCAGCTCCGGCCCGGCGGGAGCGCGGCGATTATCGGAATGGGCGGCGGACGCGATGTTCTCGCCGCTGTAACGCAGAATTTTCATCGCATCGTGGGCATCGAGGTGAACGACGCGATCGTGGACCTGGCTCTGCACCGATTCGGCTGGTACAGCGGCTTGCCGTCGTTGTCCCAATTGGAGGTTCACCGCGGCGAAGGACGGAGCTACCTGACCGCCACCAGCGAGAAGTTCGACGTGATCCAGGCCTCCATGGTGGACACCTGGGCAGCTACCTCGGCAGGCGCGCTAACGCTCACCGAAAACGGCCTCTATACCGTGGACGCCTGGCGCATCCTTTATGAGCACCTGAAGCCGGGCGGGCTGCTGACTTGCAGTCGATGGAACTCTGGCGCGGAATCAGCCCAAACCCAGCGCCAATTTTCACTCGCAGCGGCCACGCTGTTCTCGGAGGGCGTAGCCAACCCCGGCGAGCAAATGGCCCTGATCGGTTCAGGCCGCATCGCCACACTTCTGGTGAGCAACCGGCCGTTGTCGGCCGAGGATCTCAACTCTCTGCGGCGAATTGATTCCGACCTGCAATTCGTCCCGCTTTATCTTCCGGGCGAACCTCCTGCCGACCCCACATTGAAGCCCATTCTGGCCGCGAGGAGCGTGGCCGATCTGGAGCAGTTGCGCGACCTCGGAGACCTGGATCTTTCGCCCACGTATGATTCGGCTCCGTTTTTCTTCAATTTCATGCGTCTCAGCCATCTGCCAATTCTCCTGCAAATCCTGGGCACGGTGGGCAATCTGCGCGCCCTCGCATTCCTGTTCTGTTTCTTGGTTGCCGCGGTGTTGTTGCTCATTGCCGTGGTGATCGTGCCTCTGGTGCTGGCCCGGCGCAGGGTGGCAGTGACTGCCCAGGCGCGCGGTCCCTTGCTCGCGGGAATGATTTATTTTGTCGCTATCGGTCTGGGCTTCATGCTGGTGGAGATGGCGTTCATGCAGCAACTCTCCATCTTTCTAGGAGAGCCCATTTACTCGCTTTCCGTTGTTCTCGGCGGGCTCATTCTGGCCAGTGGCGCGGGCAGCCTGCTGTCCGGAGTGATTCCTGCGGCGTCCAAAGCCCTCTGTCGAATCCCGGCGCTGGCCGCCGGCGCCTGCGTTGCGGCCATGTCCGTAGCGCTACTGCCTTTGATTCATCGGTTTGCGGCACTTGTGCTCTGGCAACGTGCCGCGCTCTCGTTCGCCTTCATCGCCCCCTGCGGACTGCTGATGGGTGGCTGCTTCCCTGTGGGCCTGGAACGCATGCGCCGGCTCGGCCAGGACGCTAATCTGCCCTGGATGTGGGCTCTCAACGGATGTGCTTCCGTGCTGGCGAGTTTTCTCGCCATAATCGTGTCCATGGAGAGCAGTCTGACGGCTGCGGCCTTGCTCGGCGCTGGTTGCTACGCGATAGCGGCCGTGGCTCTGCCCTGGACGGGCGCGATCCAACCGCTGCAAAACGCACCGGCACGATAAAGTTGGAACGAAGGCAAGGCGGGGCATGTTCCCGCTTCAGGCTCTGAGTGCCTCGCCCGCCCTGCTCCATCTAACGGATCGCCAGCGCTGCGTGCGCCGTCCGCTTTCCAATGGGCACGAAGTCCCGCGCTTCATAGCCGGTGTAGATCTGGCGGGGACGGGCGATCTTCTGCTCCGGATCCTCGAGCATCTCCTCCCATTGCGCGAGCCAGCCCACGGTTCGCGGAATGGCGAAAAGCACGGTGAAGAGCTCGGGCTTGAACCCCAGCGCCTGGTAGATGATCCCTGAGTAGAAGTCCACGTTGGGGTAGAGCTTGCGCTTAATGAAGTACTCGTCTTCCAGCGCCACGCGCTCCAGTTCCAGGGCGATATCCAGCTTGGGATTTCTACCCGTGGCCACAAACACCTGATCCGCGGCCCACTTGATGATCCTGGCGCGCGGGTCGTAGTTCTTGTAAATGCGGTGCCCGAATCCCATCAGCTTCACGCCTCCGGCCTTGACCTTCTCGATGTAGGCCGGCACACGGTCCTTGGAACCAATCGCGTCTAGCATTTTCAGGACTTCTTCGTTCGCCCCGCCGTGCAGGGGTCCGGAAAGCGCCGCTGCCGCAGCCGCTGTGGCCACATACGGGTCCGCCTCCGCGCTGCCTACGGCGCGCATCACGTTGGCGCTGCAGTTTTGCTCGTGGTCGGCGTGCAGGATGAACAGGATGTCGAGCGCCCGGGAAACCACCGGATTGGGCCGGTACTTCGGCTCGACCATACGCCACAGCATGTTCATGAAGTTCTCGGTGTAGCTCAGGTCGTTGTCCGGATACATGTAGGGATACCCTAGGCTGTGCCGGTAGGTGTACGCCGCAATCGTGGGAACCTTGCCGATCAGCCTGCGGATCTGGACCTTTCGCACCTCCGGATCGCGTACCTTTCGTGCTTCCGGATAAAGCGTTGAGAGCGCCGCCAGCGTGCTGATGAACATCCCCATGGGGTGCGCGTCGTGATTGAACCCCTCCAAAAACTTCTTTGTTTTCTCATGAAGCATGGTGTGGCTCTTAACCTCACTGACCCAGTTCTCGAGCTGTACTTCCGTCGGTAGCTCGCCCTTCAGAATCAGGTAGGCCACTTCCAGAAACGTACATTTTTCAGCGAGTTGCTCGATGGGATAGCCGCGATACCGCAGGATGCCCCTATCCCCGTCGATGTACGTGATGCTGCTCTGGCACGCGGCGGTGTTCAGAAATGCCGGGTCGTAGCTCACCACGCCGAAATCTTCCGGGCCTGCCTTGATTTGACGCAGGTCCGCAGCCCGGATCGTTCCTCTGAAGAAAGGAACCTCGTACGTGGACTTCGTCCGTTGGTCGGTAATTTTCAATACTTCCTCAGCCATGTCCTCTTCTCCTTGTTCAACAACGAGACCGAAAAACCAGCAGCCCGAGAATCCCTCCCGTCCGCGCGAGCCTATGCGAGCAAAATTGGATTCACCGTGCCGACAATCACGCTGAGCTGTGATTCAAAGCCTCAATTGGGGAACAGGGGGCATTGCGGCCCAGGGACCAGCGACAGGGTGAGCGCGGCCCAGGTACCCATCGGCGGACAGTGTGAATATTGCGTATTGTCGATAGAACGTCACATATGATATGCAATATGCGTGAAAGCGGCCCCCATCGCCCGACTCTCCCTGCGCCAGCAGGTCTACTCATGGGTGCTCCGCATGCTGCTCGAAGGCCGATGGCCCGAGCTCGCGCGCCTCAACGACTCCGCACTCGCCTCAGAACTTGGCGTTAGCCGCACTCCCATACGTGAGGCGTTGATTCAGCTGGAAACCGAGGGCCTTTTGGCTGGCGACCCAAATCGAGGCTTCTATATCCCAAGCTTAACCCGAAAAGAGGCCCAGGAGATTTATCCGATCCTCTGGAGTTTAGAGCAGCTTGCGGTTTTTCTGGCCGCGGGGTCCGCGCAAGAACTCCGCAAGTGCCTCGAGCACGCCGCATCGCGGACTTCCCCGGCGTCCGACTTGGTTGCAGCCCTAAAGCAGGACCGCGCCTGGCATGCGGCCCTGGTGGAATCGAGCGGGAATCAACGCCTTACCGAGCTGACAAGGCGGACCGAAGCGATTACGCGGAGGTACGCTTCCGCGCTCCTGCGCGATTCCACCGTCGCCGAACGCCGCGCGCGCGAGCATTCGCAAATCGCTGAGGCACTGGCCAATGAGCAGCCTGCGCGCGCTTTTGCTTTGTTGAAAATGCATTGGAGAGCGGAGATGGAAGAGGTTCTTCAAGCACTCGAGGAACGAGGCGCAAAACCGCCGGCTCCCGGGCCCGGCGACAAGCCAGCCGCGTCGAAGCGCTCACGAGCCGCAATTGCCGGAAATTCCTGAGGGCTCACGCCTGGCGGTTTGGCGGAAGCTCCGCAAAGGGCAGATGCTGGCCAATAGCCTGTTTCACCGCTTCCTCGTAAACGCGCGCCGCCACGGTGACATCCTCAATCGCCACGCCGGTTGACTTGAAGAGCGTCACCTGCCGGTCGTGCGTGCGTCCCGCCAGCTTTCCGCTCACGACGTCGGCCAGCTCCCGAACTGCGGCCCAGGCGTTCGCGTCTTCCCCCAGCACGTCGATCAGGTCGCCCGCTTCCAGCCGCGCCTGCTCCCGCGAGTCCACCACGATAATGCCGCAGCGCCGGACGGCGTCCTCATCGAGTTCGCGTTTCTGCGGGAAATTTGCCCCGATGGCGTTGATGTGCGCCTCCGGAGACAGCCATTCCCCGAACACCACCGGCGTCGACGAAGAGGTCGCCGTAATTACAATATCCATATCACGCACGGCTGTTTCCGAGTTGGAGACCGGCGTCACGGGAATTCCCAGCCGCAGCGACATCTCCCGGCAAAACGCATCGCAGCGCTCGGGGGTGCGGCTGTAGGACCGGACTTCCTCCAGTTTGCGCACTGCGGCCACAGCCTCTAGCTGAGTCTTTGCCTGGATGCCGCTGCCGAGGATTCCGCACCGCTTGGCATCCTCCCGGGCCATCAGCCGCGTGGCCACACCGGAGGCTGCTCCGGTGCGCATCTGGCCCAGGAAATCGGCCTCCAGGAGCGCGACCAGCTTACCCGTCTCGGCCTTGAACAAGGCCACGACAAACCGCAGTGGCCCTCCGCGGACGCTGGTATAGATCTTCATGCCGCAATACCCCGCGTCGAAATCCGCGGCGGCCATATAGTGCATGAAGGTGCGGTTCGGCATGAGCAGCCGGATTCGCGGATGTAAAATCGCACGCCCGAGCGAGAAGCGGCGGAACGCCTCCTCGACACTTTCCAGCGCCATAGGCATGGTCAGTACGCGCCGCACATCGGCTTCAGTGAGCAGACGAGCCATGAGGCCCCCTGGAAGTTGCGGAAAGACGGCCTATTTCAGGCGCAGGAGCTGAACGCGGCCTTTCTGTTCGAGCGCGAGCTTTTCCTCTCGCGCCAGCCAGCCGACCGCCATCAGCACGAGGTCCCCAGGCGCCTTGACCTGTTTTTTGAGGGCAGCCAGGCTCTGCGGGCCCTTGGACTCCAGCACCCGCCACACGCTTCCCGCGGTTTCTCCGATTTGTTCGAGAAAGTTCACGGATGCTCCAGTTACCTGCCGGATGCCAAATACCAGCGGGAGGATGATTCCATACTGCGTAGACGATTTGCAACGGAAACGCGGCCGTCCTCCGGAACCTGCCTCTCCGGGCATCAACCAGCCGGCGAGCGCCTGGGTTTCAGAATTCCAGGCGGAACCGCAGCACTTTTCCGCTCGAAGGGTCCAGCAGCAAGAGTTCGTCGTGCTGGACCAACGCCAGAGAGGCGCGTGTGTCGGCACTCCCGGCGGAAAGTGCGATTCGCGAGCCCAAGTCCATCTCGAAGGAAGGCTGCCCGGTCAGCGTCCAGACCAGCAGGCGCGGCGGTGCGGCATCGAAGCAAAACAGAAAATGATCGGAGGCAGCCAGGCTCACCGGGTTTTTCGTCTCGACGGAAGTTCCCTGCCGTCCCCATACGCCGAGGAACTCGCCCCGTGCCGAATACTTCGAGATCAGCGCGGTGCCGCTGTCGGCGACGAACACCGAACCATCAGGTGCCACGGCCAGGGCCACGGGCATTCGCACGCGCTGGGCACCGGCGCTGCTGCGCGCCACGACGCGTACAAACCGTCCGTGCTCGTTGAACTCTGCTACGGCGCCAAGTCCCGCATCGGCAACGTACAAGTTGGAGTCAGCGTCCAGGGCGAGCGCCGAAGGCAACCGGAATCGTCCCAGCCCACCAGCGTGCTGCTCGTGATCCGGGTCGCCCGTTGGACTGAACACCAGGATGCGACCGGTCCGTCCATCGGCGATATAGATATCCCCATCGGAATCGACAGCGATGGCCACCGGATTGGATATTCTCGGGTCGTCGAACGCCAGCAGCGGATGCCCGTCGTCCGTGAACTTGTGCAAGAAACCCGATCCGGCATCCGCGATGTAAACCTGGCCCCGCGTGTCGGCTGCAATGGCCACGGCCAAATCGAGATTCGCCGGGCCTTCTCCTCGCGTTCCCCACTCGCCGAGGAATTCGATGCGCGGCCTTTGTTCGTCCGCAGGTACAGCCCCCCGCTGGGCGGATGGCTCTGCCGGCATGCGACGGACCGCTTTGGCCCCTCCCGCCAGCCAGAAACCGGCGAAGGTTGCGGCGAAGACCACGATGGCTATGCGCCTGCCTCGTCTCGTAGTTGGGTGGGAAAAATGCTTCATGAGAGTTTCCGGGCGTTCAATGTCGCCCTCGCAGCGGCCGCCGGTTGTCCGTGCGGTGAACGGAGGTTTGATGCATGGTGTATTCGCGGTGTTCCTCTCCCGCGCGCCCGCGATTCGTGAACATGAAGGCGGCATTCGCGCCCGCCGCCTCCGCGGACTGGATGCGGATGGGCAGGCTGCCGCACAAATTGCTCTCCACGTACGCTGTCTCGTACCGTTGCCGTTGCGCTCCCCAGGTGTACACGCGGATCAGCGTGAAATCGCATGGCTGCCCTTCCGGACCCTGAATCCCTGCCACCAGGAACTGTGGCTTTTCGGCGGGCGCTGGGGCGGATTCGTTTTGCGCGGACTCCGGCGGGCCCGGCGCTTCCCGCGGCGCGCGCTGCCCTTTTGCCTTCGGCGGGGACTCGGGCTCCCCGGTGGGTACCCTGCCCAGTTCGAACCAGGCGACAAAGCGGTACTGTGTTGAATAGTCGAGCAATTCGGGGGGAATCTCGAACTTGACGAACCGGCGCAAGACCCAGCCGGCGAGATCTCCCGCAGGATCATCGTGAGCGCGCACGAGCGCCCAATCTTCATGCCGCGTCTCTCCCGTTGCAGGCGGCGAAGAGACCGCAGCTCCCGCGGGCGCCGTGCCCGTTTCTTCCGCGCCTCCGCGGGTAAAATCCGCGGTGGCGCGCCCCAGGATTTCCAGCCGCGTGCCGCTACGAAGCTGATAGATGCGCGGTGATGTGCGGCCAGGGTCGATATGCACGTTGGTGAGCTTGTCGCTGGTGGCCTGGGCCTGCACGGGCATCGAAAGTGCGCTGCGCGCCAGATCGCGCGCGCGATGCCAAAGCGCGGACTCCATCAGGTTGCGTTGTTCAGTCCAGCCGAGCACACCTGTGGACGTGCGGACCTTTGCCTGGTCGTTCTGCCGCGCCACAATTTCCACACGCTCGCCGTAACGCACGCTGGTAACGGGCTCCTTCACCTGGGCGAGGCTGGTCCACAGCGTCACGCTGCGCTCCGCCACGAATGCCTCCTCGCCAGCCTGTTCCGAGCCCCTGCAACTGCCGCAGGCCGTGATCAGGGCGACGGCCAGGAGGAATTTCAAATTGCGCAGAGCGCGCCGGCGCGCATTCCAGCCGCCGAATCTCGCCAAACCCGGCCCGCGCCCGCGGCGCACTCGCGCCTCAGGCAGCATCGCCGAAAGAAATTCCCACGGCCCGCGCTGCCCGCACGCGGTCGCTCGAAGGATCCACCAAATGGGATGTGCCGATGGCATCTGTGAGTGGCACCGATTCGATTTGCGTACCGCGAAGGCAAACCATACGCCCAAACTCGCCGCGCGCGACCAGTTCGACGGCGGCGACGCCGAAACGCGTGGCCAGAATCCGGTCGAAGGGACTGGGCGAGCCGCCGCGTTGCACGTGGCCCAGGATGGTCACGCGGACATCCTTTCCCGTCACCTCGCCGATGGCATTTCCGATCAGCACGGCAGGGTTGCGGGCCCGGCTGGCCGGAAATGGCCGGCCCTGCCCGTCCGTTGCCGGCAATCGCACGCCTTCCGCCACTACCACCAGGCTGAAGTGACGGCCAATTGCGTCGCGCCGGCGGATTGCCGCGCACACGTTTTCGATGGTGAACGGAATCTCAGGGATTAGAATCACGTGGACGCCTCCCGCGATTCCGGCGTGGAGAGCAATCCAGCCCGCATCCCGTCCCATCACTTCCACCACCATCACGCGATGATGGCTTTCCGCGGTGGTGTGCAGCCGGTCGATCGCGTCAGTGGCCACGTGGATGGCCGTATCGAAGCCGAACGTGACGTCGGTGGAAGAGAGGTCGTTATCGATAGTCTTCGGGACTCCTACAACGGGAAGACCGCGGGATTGGAATTCGCTGGCAATCGCCAGAGTCCCGTCGCCGCCGATCACCACCATGGCGTCCAGGCCCAGCCGCTTCCAATTCTGCATGCACTCGGACGAGTAGTCGCGATAGATCGTCGCGCCGTCCTCTTCGCTGGCATAACGGAACGGGTTACCGCGGCTTGTCGTGCCGATGATCGTGCCGCCGCGGGGCAGAATTCCGCGAATGTCCTCCCGCGTCAGCATGCAGCACA
>JASHRU010000086.1 GCA_030037225.1 Candidatus Acidiferrales bacterium
ACGGTAATGATGCTGCCCCCTCCCTGCGCCGCCATCACCCGCGCCGCGTATTTCATTCCGGCCAGCACGGCGCGCAAGTGCACCGCGATCACCGCATCGAACTGCTTCAAATCTACGTCGGGAATCGCCACAAACTGCGAACCTATCCCGGCGTTGTTCACCAGGCAATCCAGCCGGCTAAACTGCATCACGGCATGAGCGATCATCGCCTCCACGTCCCCTTCCGCCGTCACGTCCGTGCGGACGAAGCTCGCCGCCTTCCCCAGCTTTTGCGCGAGTCTCTCGCCCCGGTCCTTTCGACGCCCGGCAATCACCACCTTCGCGCCTTCGGCAACGAATACCTCGGCAGTGCGTTCCCCAATCCCGCTCGTCCCCCCCGTTATCGCTGCGACTTTCCCTTCGAGTGCATGCATCGCAATCTCCTCTCCAAAGCTGGATAAGACATCCAGTCCTTAGATGCGCCTTGGAATGCTACAAACATTTCGAGACCCGGCGCTACGAATCAACCGCGAAGCCCTTTGATCCCGATGTTTCGGGACGAATGGGCGCGTCCTCCCGCGCCCTTTCTCGTTGCTTTTCGTCTCTGCAAGGGAAACAGCGTGGCCTCGCATCGGCTAGCCCTTGCATTGAAACGCTTGATTACTTAGATTAGGGGCACTCAATGTTGAACATTCACGGCTTACTGGCGCCCGGGGGCCGCGGATTGCTGCTGCTGGCCGTCCTGGTGCTCGTCGTCGCGGTCGGGCAGGCGAAGGCGCAGGCTCAGTACACGGAAGGCGTGCTCTACAGCTTCTGTTCCGCGGCGAACTGCGCCGACGGGGTCGGCCCCGAGGGCTTGATCTTCGACTCCAAGGGAAACCTGTACGGCAGCACCGGCTCTGGCACCAGCCAGGATTCATGTCCCGTCGGCTGTACGGTCATTTATGAGCTAAGCCCTCCTGCCGCCGTGGGCGGTTCGTGGACCGAGAGGGTGCTCTACCCCGCTGGAGGCGGTAGCTTGATCTTCGACTCCAAGGGCAACCTCTATGGCGTTGGCGGCGGGGTCGCCAACGCTGGAGGAGCGGTCTTTGAGTTGAGCCCGCCCAGCAGTGGCAGCGGCACGTGGACCGAAACCGTACTCTATAGCTTCTGTTCCCTGGCGAATTGCGCCGACGGGTATGCTCCCAGGAGCGTAATTTTCGACTCCAAAGGGAACCTCTACGGCGTCACCCAAACGGGCGGCTACACGTCGGGCACCGTTTGCCACGACGTTGACATTGGCGGTTGCGGGGTAGTTTTCGAGCTAAGCCCGCCCAGCAGCGGCAGCGGCCCGTGGACCGAAACCGTGCTCTATAGCTTCACTGGCAGCAGCGATGGGGCCGAACCTTTGGTGGGCCTCATCCTCGACTCCCAGGGGAACCTCTACGGCGCCACGTCCAACGGCGGCAACGAGTCTGATGCGTCCATTTGCGGCGAATCTTCCGGCTGCGGGGTGGTTTTTGAGCTAAGCCCGCCCAGCGCCGGCACCAGCTCGTGGACCGAGACCGTGCTCTACACGTTCGGGGGTGGGAGCGAGGGCGGACCTGGGGGTGCCAGTGGCTTGATCTTTGACCCTTCGGGGAACCTCTACGGCACTACCTTCTATGGCGGCAACACGACTTATTGCGGCGGCCTTGGCTGCGGAGTCGTTTTCGAGCTAAGCCAGCCCAGCAGCGGCAGCGGCCCGTGGACCGAGACGGTGCTTTACAGCTTCACCGATGGGAACGACGGGGGACAGCCTGCATCCGGCGTGATCTCCGACTCCAAGGGGAACCTGTACGGCACCACGACCGTTTACGGCGGCCTCGGTAACGGGGCGGCTTTTGAGTTAAGCCCTCCGAGCGGTGCCAGCGGCGCGTGGACCGAGTCTGTTCTTTACGCATTCAGTCAGGGGAGCGACGGGTTTGTGCCTGATGCGGGCTTGATCTTTGATTCCACGGGGAACCTCTACGGCACTACTACGGATGGAGGCAACCTGACGGCTGCTTGCGACTACGCTGGCTGCGGCGTGGTTTTTGAGCTAAGCCCGGTTCGCCCGGCGACGCCAGCCACGCTATCGGCAATTGCACATTGAGCGGAGAAATAGCCAGGAAGTTTACATACTCCATGCGTTGACTCTCGCCGTCCCCACCTCCAACATCCCGGCCGCCCAAGCGTCTTTGCGGCATTGACATTCCCTAGCTCGTTTATTAAGGTGCCTGACACTTTCCGCCTTCTTCCCTAGGAGGTCACAATGAGAATCCAGTTCCCTTCCTCGAGGGCAATTCTCGCGCTCGGGTTTCTAGTCTGCTTTAGCTCTGCGCAGGTGGCGTGGGCGCAGCAGACAGTCGCGGCGAAGACCGCTGCCGTGGCACCGGCCGCGGCGGCAGAGCCGCAGGCCGGAGGCCAGCCGCTGGCTGCGCCGCAGGTCGTGCCTGCTCTGCCCGTTCCGCGCCTCGTTAAATTCTCGGGCGTGGTGAAAGATGCCGCAGGCGCTCCGCGCACTGGCTCCGTCGGCCTCACCTTTTCCATCTATGCCGAGCAGGAAGGCGGTGCCACGCTGTGGATGGAGACCCAGAACGTGGAACTCGACGTCGAGGGGCGCTACTCCGTGCTGCTGGGCAGCACGCAGAGCGAAGGGGTGCCCTTGGATCTGTTCGCCTCGGGCGACCCGCGATGGCTGGGAGTGCGGGTGGAATTGCCGGGAGAAGTCGAGCAGGCGCGGGTGCTGCTGGTGAGCGTGCCGTATGCGTTGAAGGCTTCGGATGCGGACACGCTGGGCGGCAAGCCGGCTTCGGCGTATGCGCTTGCCCCGACGGAGGCGAGTGCGGCGGCAACGACGAGCACGTCCGCGACAGCGAGCACGGGAACAGGGACAGGCACGAAGGGGAAGAAGCCGGCGAGCGCGGGTACGGAAACGATGGGCTACATCCCGATGTTCATCGACACCACCGGAAACCTGGGGAACTCGCTGATCGAGCAGAGCGGAAGTGCGATCGGGATTGGCGAAGCGCCGGTGCAGACGCTGGACGTGAATGGAGGGATTCGAGCCAGTACGGGGCTGGCCACGGGCATCCGCAACACTTCGCCGGACGCCATTAACACGAACGCGCTGTTCCTGAACGGCTCGAACGCAATGGGAGTGATTGGGACGAGCAACGCGGCGTTCGCTCCGGGCGCCTTGTTCACACGGGCCAGCTTTTTTGCCAGTGGCGTCGAGCGCATCACGGTGGACGGGGTGACCGGGAACGTGGGAATCAGCAATACGGCGCCGCTGTTTAGCCTGGACGTGGGCGGCGGCGCGACCAACACAGGCACGCTCTTCTTGAACGGCTCGAATGCCGTCTCACTGGTCGCGCCGAACAATATTGCGTTCTCGGGAGGAGCCTATTTCATGCGGGAGAGCTTCTTTACCAGCCCCGACGGAGTTATGCCCGGGGTCGAGCGGATGACGATCGACAACAATGGCAACGTGGGGATCGGAGTTCCACCGCCCAATACATCTGGAGCTTCGCTCGCAGTCGCAGGGAGCGGGTCGTTGGGGGGCGGGCTTTCGGTAGGAGGTGGGCTTACCGTGGCTGGCTCGGCCGCGGTGGGAGGCGGGCTTTCGACCGGCGCCGTTGCAAGTAACTCGACCGGCGGGCTGTCCGTGAACTCAACCGCTGTTGCCACACCTACGGAGAATTTCAATTCCTTGCCTCTATCCATTTGTGCCGGTACGTTCGATTACGCCCTTGCGGTCCCGCGTCCGAGCGAGACCTGCTTTTACTGGCTGGCCGAGCCTGTGAGCCCGGTGGCTACGGTGAGCTCCGACGCGACACTGAATCTACTGGTTGGATTTCAAGCACAGGGCAGCGAGGAAACTGGATTCCACTTTTCGACTGGAGGCCTGATCACTTTCGCCCCCGGCCAGGTTTTTCCCGGAACGGTGAGCAGCGTGTCTGCTGGCAACGGCTCTATCACTATCGGGGGCACGCCCCTCGCCCCCACAGTTGCGGTTTCCAGCGGTGGAATTGGCAGCGGCCAGATTGCTTCCGGAACGGTGGTGAGGACGCTAAACGGCCTGACGGACACTGTGAACCTGGCCGGTGCCAATGGTCTAAGCGTCGGGGTGGCGAGCGGAACTCTGACGGTGATGTCGAACGCCACCCCTGCCAGCATGGCCGGCACGATTGTTTCCCGTGATGCCTCCGGCAGCTTCTCCGCCAGCACTGTGACCCTGAGCGGCGATGTGGCGCTGCCGAACAGCAGCGCCGACGGATCCGCCGGGATCATCACTCTGGGAGGGGCACTGTTTCTGCACAACTTTGGAAGCAACAACACGTTTGTGGGCTCCGCGGCAGGCAACTTATCCACGACGGGGATGAACAGCGCTGCCTTCGGCACGAGCGCGCTCACAGCCAACACCACCGGTGGCGACAATAATGCGTTCGGCGCCAGCGCGCTGAGCAGCAACATGACCGGGGCCAGCAACAACGCCTTCGGTTTCGACGCCCTGCAGTCCAACACGGGCGATAGCTTCGGCAACGGCAGCAACAACGCCGCCTTCGGCGATTCTGCGCTGAAGGCCAACACGATTGGCAACGACAATGCCGCTCTTGGCAGCGCCGCGCTCAACCAGAACTCCACGGGCAGCAACAACACCGCCGTCGGGTTCGCTGCGGGGTTCACCAGCACGCCGGGCAACGCGAATACCAGCGGTTCGAGCAACACCTTCATCGGCTCCTATTCCGGGCCGGGCACGCCCACGCAGTTGACCAATGCCACGGCGATCGGCGCAAACGCCAAAGTGAATTGCAGCAACTGCGTGGTCCTGGGCGACAGCACCATGCCGATGCACGTGGGCGTCGGCACGGACTCGCCGGCCCAGCCGCTCAGCGTGGCAGGGATCGTCCAGAGCACCACGGGCGGCTTCATGTTCCCGGACGGCACCACCCAAACCACGGCCGCGGCGGGCGGGGGAAGCATTACTGCGGTGAACACGCCGGCGGGGGGCGGGCTTATGGGGGGCGGCAGTTCGGGGGCTCTGAATCTGAGCCTGGTCAACTCCTGCGCGAGCGGCCAGGTGCTCGAATGGAATGGGGCGGCGTGGACGTGCGCCACGCTGGGCTCAGGCAGTGGGCTGACCGGGGTGACGGCAGGGACGGATCTGACCGGAGGCGGCACGAGCGGCACCGTGACCTTGAATCTGGACACGACCAAGGTTCCGCAGTTGAATGCGGCCAACACGTTCACGGGCAATCAAACGGTAAACGGGAGCCTGGGCGTGACGGGCGGCGCAACCATTGATGGAGCGGTGTCGTTTCTTGCCCCTACTTCGCCCCAGTTAATCGTAAATAGTGGCGGCTCCGGAACTACGAGTACAGGCGAGATATCGGGGAATTCGTCGACAACGAGCGGGAGCGGAGGATTATTCCTGGCCGCTAGCAATGCCTGGAACGTTGGAAATAATACCGGCCTGCTCTATGTCGGTCCCACTTCAGGTCAATGGGAACAGGGTCCAAGCAGCACGGGCGGTCCCACCAATTTCATGAGTATTGCCCTGAATAGCTCAGCGACCG
>JASHRU010000087.1 GCA_030037225.1 Candidatus Acidiferrales bacterium
AAGCGATCGGCTGGCGCTGATTCTTACCTGTGGTTTTGTCTTCGTTGGCATCACGCTAACAAGTTCGAGTGTTGTCTCGCTGCGCTTGCTGGAAACCGACCAGGATGCCAGCCTGCGCGACCCGATGACCTGGGTGGTGGGCCGCACGCTGCTCGCCGTACTGCTGGTGGCCGCGCTGGCCGTCGAGTGGCACATCCCTACGGCACGGCACCCCGGCTGGGAGATCGCCATTGCGCTCGGCGTCGTGTTGCTCTCCAGTTCCCTGCTGGCTACCGCGCACTGGACTCTTCCCGCCGATCTGCTGGTCGCGCCCAATGGAATTTTCCCGCGGCCGGGCAATCTCTTGCCCGCCGTGCTTTTCCTGATCGCAACGGCCGGTTACCACGCGCGGCTGAAGCGAACAGCCACGCCGTTTGATCGCTCGCTGGTTTTCGCCACGGCGCTCAACTTCGCCTGCTGCCTGGCGGCCAGCCAGTCCGAGCGGCGGCTGGATGCGCCCTTCGTGTTCGCTGGCCTGCTCCAATTCACCAGCTATGCCGTGCTGCTGGGAGGAACGCTGTTTGATAACGCTCAGTTGCTGGATCGCGTGCGGCAGATGGCGGCCAGCGATCCGCTCACCGGCCTCGCGAATTTTCGCCGGCTCGTGGATGTGGTGGACGCGGAAATCCAGCGTTCCTCACGCTCAGGCCGTCCTTTTGCAGTGTTGCTGTTTGACCTGAACGGCTTGAAGCAAATCAACGACAAATTTGGCCATCTGGTTGGTAGCCGCGCCATCTGCCGGTTTGCCAACGAGTTGCGCGTTCATTCCCGCGCCATTGATACCTGCGCCCGTTACGGGGGCGACGAATTCGTGCTCATACTGCCGGAGACGGGGCCGGAAGCCGCCCAGGAGGTCATCCGCCGCATAGGCGAACGTATGTCGCAGGAGACGGAGAAGCCGCCCATCTCCGCGGGCGTCGGCATGGCCATCTATCCGCAGGACGGCGAAACCATCGACGAGCTCTTGGCTTTTGCCGACCAGGGCCTCTACCGCGTGAAGGGGCGTACCCCGCGGAAACTCGCCGCGCGGAAATAGGCCTCGCGAGCGCATGCGTTGACCGGTTAAATTCCCAACCCTATACTCCAGTCGTATTTCGCGACGCCCGCCTGATCCGACCACGCTCGCAGGCGCCCTGACTCTGGAGACGCGCCGGTGATGGGTAAACGAAAGGTTTGGACCGCACTCGCGACTCCTTTTTTATTCGGGGGATTGGGTTACGTTTGGAATGGCATTTTCGCCGCTTCTCTCACCATCGGTGGGGCGCCTGCGACCGCAGGCAACACGGATCCCGCTTATGTGCAATTGCGCCAATCAAAATTGGAGGGCAAAGCCTTCTCGGTAAACGAAGTCGCGCTCAAGCGCGACGCCGGCACCTTCACGCTCCATTCCGGCAAGCTCTGCTTCGTGGAGCCTGTAGGCGGCAAAGTCACGGGCGCGGTCTTTCAGGGCGCGGGAAACTTCACTCTGGAACCCCCGATTGCCTCCGAACGCCACAGCCTTTCCCTCCTCAGCAAAGAGCCGCACTTCGACGAGCACTTCAACGAAATCGCTCTGCGGTTCACTGACGAAACGTATTCAGAACTGAGGAGCGCAGCGGGCATAAGTCCTGCGCCCGGCGTGGGGTGTCCGGGTGGGCCGCTGGACGATTCCCAGCACGTCACCCGGCACGAGATTTATTTCAACCTCGAAGCGCGCATTCTCCAGGATCTGCTCGGTACGCAGCCCGGCGGACTCTTCGTGGCCTTCGTCAAAGGCAGAAAATACAGCAGCAAGATGATCTATTTCATCGATCCGCACGGAGTTCCGCGCGGGCTGGAGCCCGAGGAGGTCGCGCTGTTCACCTACGACGAGGCCAAGCTCGGCGAGTGGGCGGTTTTTCATTTTTCGGACGAGTATGCGGCCGGCCTAGCCACCGGAAACCAGAAAAACGCGGTAATGCGGGTCATCAACCAGAGACTGAACACGCAGATCGAGACCAGCGGGAAATTGGACGGAAAGGCGGCGACCACACTGGTCTCACGCGTCGACGGGCTCCGCGTGGTTCATCTCCATCTGTTCCCGTCGCTGCGCGTGGAGACCGTCACAGGACAGGAGGGACAATCCCTCGGCTTCATTCAGGAAGATAAGAATCAGGATTCGCAATTCTGGGTGATCCTTCCGAAGGGGCTGGCGGCTGGCCAGGAGTACACAATTACCAGCGTATATAGCGGCAAAGACGCGGTGGCGAACGAGGGCGGCGGAAATTACTACCCAGTGGCGCGCAACTCCTGGTACCCGGGCAGCGACCGTTGGGACGACTTTGCCCGTTTCGATTTGACCTTCTCCATTCCCAAAGGCATGGATTTGGTGGCCACCGGCAAGCAGCTCAGCAGCATAGACGAAGGCAAACAAACCGTCTCGCACTGGCAAAGCGAGCAATCGCAACCGGTGGCCGGCTTCCAGCTCGGCAAGTTCAAGAAACTGGAGACCACCATTCCGAAGCTCGATGATTTCAAGGTAGAGGCGATGGCAAATGAAGAAGTCCCTGATGTCGCCCGGGGAATCGCTGCCGTGGCGCCGGCTGTAGGTGGCATGACAACCACAGGACTGGCCAAAAAGGCGCTGGCCGAGGCGGAGGTCGCCGTCGAGCTTTACTCCGACTACTTTGGGCCCCTCGAGTTCAAGCGGCTGGCCGTGACGCAGCAGACGGCCATGAACTACG
>JASHRU010000088.1 GCA_030037225.1 Candidatus Acidiferrales bacterium
GGCGGACCGGGCGCGTCGGACAACTTTGAAAACGCGGATCGTTGCGCGGCACCAGCAGGTGGTACGCGTAGACCGAGAGACGCGTGCGCCGCTCAGCGGGGCAATGGAGGAGAAACTGATTGCGAAGGTGATCGGCGCACTGAAGGGAAGGCGCGGGGCAAAGGGGCTCGAGGCGCTGGTGATCTCAGACTACGATAAAGGGACAGTGACGGAGGAACTGGCAAGGCGCGTCCTGGCGGTATGCGTGAAGCTGAAGGTGCCGGCATTTGTGAAGCCGAAGTGGTCCAAGCTGGAGACGTATCCAGGGGCGACAGCGATTGTGCTGAACAGCGCGGAAGCGGGATTCCTGGTAACGCGGCCGGTGGAGGATGACGATTCGGCGGAGTTTGCGGGGACGCAACTGCTGGAGAAATTCAAGACGAGCGCGGTGGTGTTGACGCGCGGGGCGCGCGGGATGATGGTGTTCGAGCCGGGAGCGGCGCGACCCCTGAAGATTGTCGCGCTCGGACAGGAGAGGCCGTTCGGCGGGCGAGCCAGCACGCGCGAGGGAGCGCATCACGGGCTGCAAGTGTTCGATGTGACTGGGGCGGGGGACACCGTGCTCGCGACACTGGCACTGGCAGTCGCAGCAGGAGCGCCAGTCGGCGAAGCAGCGCAATTGGGAAATGCAGCGGCGCGAATTGTGGTCGGCAAACTCGGAACTGATACCGTGACCAGAGGAGAGCTGGAGAATTTGATTCGAGAGATGTAAGGCCGCCCAGCGGCCGAGGACTCGCCGGTGAAAAGAGACTGCGAATCTCGCCGTTTGGATGCCGGCGCTACCGGGAGATGTGGATTTCGTCGGGGGCGTAGCTGATGGATTGGTCGCGGCGTTCGACCCAGAGGCGGACTTCCTTTGTGTTGTGGCTATTCCGGTCGCCCGCGTCAGGAAAGGGTGAGATAGCGCTGACCGCGACGGTGACGACTACGCCGGAAGCATTGCTGGGACTTCTGGCGGAAATCAGGTCGTAGCTCTTTACTGGACCATACTCTCCGTTTGGTCCCCAATCGCGCATGAAATCTTCAAACGAATAGCCGGATGCCGGCTTCCAGGTGTGGTAGGCAGACTGGTAGTCGCTGGCGACGAGCTGGGAGAGGAACAGGTGCGCGGTGGCTTTTTCCGTATGGAAACGGAGGAAGAGATAGAGAGGAAGCGAAACGACGACGATGGCGACAGCAGAAAGCAGCATGTTTCGGGGAAGTTTGCTGGGAAGAGGACCGGCGTCGCCGTCGAGAAGACCCACGAAATTCTCCTTCACGAATAACGTAGCAAATGCAGATGCACGGGGCAAATGAGACGGAGAGTCGGCTGGCCAAGCCGCTCTCCTGCTTTCGCGCCGAGGCAGGCAGCGAGGAAGACCGGTGCCGCCCCCGGCTCCGAGGGTAAGTCACAGTTCCTGTCCGACCGCAGTTTGCCCGGAAGGATTGAAAACAGTAAGCTCGACCGAGATTTCCGGAGGCCGCGTATGAGCAAATCAACTGATGAACTGTCACGGCGGAGGTTTCTCGCCGGTGCGTCGTCATTGGGAGCGGTGTATACGGCGTGGAACTTTGCTCCTCTCTCCGCGCTCGCGCCGCCGCTCGTGGACGACCCGCGCATTGCACAGCAGCCTATTGTGGACAAGGGGTACGCCTCGATCCGGAAGATCGGCGAAGGCTTGTACGCCACGATCGCGGACCGCACGAAGGGTTTGCAGGCGCGCTGTAACGGAGGATTTCTGGTGGGCCGCGATGCGGCCATGCTGATTGAAGGGCTTAACACGACAATCGGGGCGCAGATGCAACTCGATACGCTGCGCACGGTGACGCAATTGCCGGTGCGCGCGGCCATCGATACACACTGGCACTTCGATCACACCCTCGGCAATCCCGTTTATGGGGGAGCGGGCATTCCCATTTGGGCGCACGCGGATGTGGCCGCGCGCATGTCCGCCGTGTACGGCAAGTGGCAGACCGAGGATCTGGCCACATTCATTGCGCCGTGGGAGAAACGCGCAAGCGATGCAACGACGGACAGCCGGCGCGACCACGCACAGAGCGATGTAAGAGCCTTGACGGGAATGTTCAATACGGTGAGCCAGTCCATCCTGGCGTTGCCGAATCATCCACTCGAGCCCGCGAAAATGCCTATGGAAATTGATCTCGGCGGGCTCAAGGTGGTCATCGAAGCTTACGACGGGCACTCGGGCACGGATCTCATCCTGCGCGTTCCCGATCAGAAAGTGGTGTACACCGGAGATATCCTGTTTCGCGGGCTGTATCCCGTGAATATCAACGGCGATCCGGTGCGTTGGCGCGCGTCGCTCGCTCATCTGGCCACGTTCGACAAGGACACACTCTTTGTCCCCGGCCATGGGCAGATTTGCGGGCAGGAGGGCGTGGCGGAGATGCGCGCCTGTTTCGACGACATCGCGGAGCAGGCAGAAAAATCATACAACGCCGGAGTCCCCGTGGACGTGGCCTCCGAGCGATATGTGATCCCCGAGCGGTACAAGAATTATCTGCAGCTCTCCTGGGGATTCACGATTGGCCGGACGTACCAGCAGTTTTACGCCGCGTGGTCCGGTAAGCAGTTACCAATCCTCAATTACTGAAATAATTGGCTCAAGAAGGGGAAGGATCGCTGGAGGAGGGGCCGAGGGCGCCAGCGGCGCCTTCGGGGAGTTCGATCGCGTATTTGGTGCGTGATTTTTCCTGGTGCTCTTCGAGAGCGAGTTCGATCAGGCGGTCGATGAGTTGAGTATAGGAGAGGCCGCTAGCCTCCCACATTTTCGGGTACATGCTGATGGACGTGAACCCGGGAATGGTATTGAGCTCGTTGAGGTAGATCTTGCCGGTGCGCCGTTCGAGGAAGAAATCCACGCGGGCCATCCCCCGGCATTCGATGGCGAGGAAGGCGCGGCGGGCGTAGTCCTGGAAGCGCTTGACCTGGGCGGGCGCGAGCTTTGCGGGGATGCGGAGCTGGGTGCCTTCTTCGAGGTACTTCGCGGTGTAATCGTAGAACTCCCGATGGGGGATGATTTCGCCGGGGACCGCGGTCTGGGGGTTTTCGTTGCCGAGCACGGCGACTTCGATCTCGCGTCCATTCACGGCGCGCTCGACCAGGATTTTCTGAGCGAATTGCGCGGCCTCGTCCATAGCGGCAGAAAGGCCGCGGGAACGGCGGACTTTGGTCATGCCGACCGAGGAGCCGAGCGTGGCGGGCTTGACGAAGACGGGATAGCGGAATTTCTTGGCGACGGCTTTTTCCACTGCGGCCGGATTTCGCTGCCATTCCGTGCGCGGAACCGGGAGGTATTCGACGACCGGGATGCCGGCCTCACGGAACAGGCGCTTCTGAACGTCCTTGTCCATTCCAACGGAAGAGGCGAGAACGCCCGCGCCGACGTAGGGGACTCCGGCGAGGTCGAGCAGGCCCTGAACGGTCCCATCTTCGCCGAACGTGCCGTGCAGCACGGGGAACATGACGTCCACCCGGGAAGGCGGACCGGCGGGAGACTCGCCAACGGACATGAGCGAGCCGGCGCTCGGGTCGGGCGGCAGGACGACGCGATGGCCGCGTTTCAGCACATCGGGAAGGAGTTTCTGCGCGCCTTCGCCGACGAGCCAGCGGCCGTCTTTGGCGATGCCGATGGGGACCGCCTCGTATTTTTCGGGGTCTAAGGCGCGAAGAACGGACTGCGCAGAAGCTATGGAGACTTCGTGTTCTCCGGAGCGTCCGCCGAACAGCACGCCGACGCGAATCCGTTTGGCGGTCACGGCGTCTCCTGATGCTTTGCGCGGGCGCCGCTCACAGGATTTTCTTTCCCAGTCCCGAGAGCATCAGCTCGATACCAAGAAGAGCGGTTTGGTTGTGCTGGTCGATCACCGGATTGACTTCGACGATTTCGAGAGAGACGACTGCCTTGGTGTCCGCAATCATCTCGAGCGCCAGATGCGATTCGCGGTAGGTTACGCCGCCGCGAACGGGAGTGCCGACGCCGGGGGCATCGGCGGGATCGACAAAATCGAGATCAAGGCTGACGCAAATGCCGTCGGTCTCGTCGGAAGCAAAGCGAATGGCCTCGGCCATGACCTCGCGCATGCCTCGCTCGTCGAGGTCGCGCATAGTGAAGACGTGCACGCCGGACTCTTTGATGATTTTCTTCTCTTTGGCGTCAATGTCGCGCACGCCGACGAGCGAAATATTCCGCGGATTCACCATGGGTTTTGGCCCGGCGAGCTGAGTGAGCTCGTCGGGGCCGTAGCCCGCGATGGCGGCCAGGGGCATGCCGTGAACGTTGCCGGAGGGCGAAGACTCCGGAGTATTCATGTCCGCGTGGGCATCGAGCCAGAGGAGGCCGACGCGTTTCTCTTTCTTGCGAAAGAAGAAGGAAACTCCGGCGACAGTTCCCACGGCCACGGAGTGGTCGCCGCCCATCACCAATGGCAGGAGGCCGTCTTCCAGAGATTTTTCCACCATTTGGGCCAGGCCCTTGCAGGTCTCCACGATCTCGGCCAGATATTTCGCGCGCTTTTCGCCGTAGTGCTGCTCTTCCGCTTGCTTCACCAGCACATTTCCGGCGTCCTCCACTTGAAGGCCCATGGATTTGAGCTGCTGAGCCAGGCCGCCGACGCGCAGGGCGGAGGGGCCCATGTCCACGCCGCGGCGGCTGGCGCCAAGGTCCATAGGCACGCCGATAATGCGGATTTTTTGAGGCACAAAAATCCTTCGGGTTCCGGAAACGTCGCGGAAAGCCCGCGGGGAAGTTTCAAGGATATATGCGGTAGAGCATGCGTGGGAAGGGAATCACCTCGCGGATGTGCGTGGTTCCGCAAATCCAGGCCACAGTGCGTTCGAGGCCCAGGCCGAAGCCGGAATGGGGGACGCTGCCATAGCGGCGAAGGTCCAGATACCACTGGAAGGCCTTTTCGGATAGGCCGTGCTGGCGAATGCGCTCGAGAAGAAGGTCGTACTCGTGGATACGCTGGCTGCCGCCGATGATTTCGCCATAGCCTTCGGGGGCGAGCATATCGAAGCAGAGGGCGCGGTCGGGCCGCTCGGCGTCGGGCTGCATGTAGAAGGCTTTGATGGCTGTGGGGTAGTGATGGACCATCACCGGCCGGTCGTATTGAGAGGAGAGGACGGTTTCTTCATCGCCGCCGAAATCGTCGCCCCACTTCACGTCTTTGCCGGCCTTTTGCAGGATGGCGACGGCTTCATCGTAGGAAATGCGGGGAAAAGGCGGCCTGACGGTGGAGAGTTTGGAAATGTCGCGGCCGACGACTTCCAGCTCGCGCGCGCGGTGTGCGACGACGTCCTGAACAATGTGGGAGACGAGATTTTCGCCGAGCTCCATCACGTCCTTGAGTTCGGCATAGGCGGCCTCGGGCTCGAGCATCCAGAATTCGGTGAGGTGGCGGCGCGTCTTGGACTTTTCTGCCCGAAAGACGGGGCCGAAGCAGTAAACCTTGCCGAGCGCGGCGGCCGTGGCTTCGATATAGAGCTGGCCCGATTGGGTGAGATAGGCCTTGCCCTCGTCGAAATAATCGACCTCAAACAGCGTGCTGGTGCCCTCGCAGGCCGCGGGAGTGAACATGGGGGAGTCGGTCAGGGTGTAGCCCTGGCTGTCCATGAAATTGCGCGCAGCGTGTACGGCTTGCGCGCGGATGCGAAGAATGGCGGCCTGCCGGGGCGTGCGCATCCACAGATGCCGGTTTTCGAGGAGAAAGTCGGGGCCATGCTCCTTGAGCTGGATGGGATACGGATCGGATTCGGGGATGCGCTGCACGACGTGAATTTCCGCAACGTGAAGCTCGAAGCCCCCAGGGGCGCGCGCGTCGGGGTTCACCTTGCCGGTTACGATGCAACTGGATTCCTGGGTGAGGCCTCTTAGCGCCTCGAATGCCCCGGAGTTTTCCTTGGCGGAAACGACGCCCTGAATCGTGCCCGTGCCGTCGCGAAAGATGGGAAACAAAAGTTTGCCGGCTTCGCGCAGATTATAGAGCCAGCCCTGAATCGTGACGTGCTGGCCTGCGAATTGGCCGACAGAGTCGATGGTGACGACGGGCATGAGCTGGATGTGTCCTTTCGGCCCGCGGCGAAAGGGTTGCGTCGCAGGACGGTCTATTTTACAGGGGTTAGCGTTGGGCCAAAGCGGCGGCAGTGCGTTCGAGGCGTTCGAACGCGGCGATAGCCGCCGGCAGGGGCTTTGCGTCCGGCGAGGCTTCGCGGATTTCGAGGGTGAGCGGCAGTTCCTGCTCAGCGGTGGCCAGAGCGGCCATGGCCGAATCCCAGTCGATCGAACCCTGGTAGGGGAAGAGGTGATCGTCGCGTTCGCCGGAATTGTCGTGCAGGTGCGTGGTGACGACCAGATCGCGCATGGCGTCGAACGCGGGACGGACGCCCTCCCAGAGGTGTGCATGGCCGACGTCGAAGCAGAGGCGCAGGTCGTGCAGGCGGGTATCCGCGACAAACTGGCGGAGGGCGGCGGGTGATGCGTGCTCGCCTGGCGTGTTCTCGAGCGCGATGGTCACGCCGCGCTGTTTGGCGTAGAGGCAAAGGTGCTCGAGCGAGCTCATTGCGGCTTCGGTGCGCCTGGGGTCCTGTGCCTCGCGGCCCGCACCGAGGTGGAGTACGAGGAAACGGAAGGGGATGGCCTCCGCGAGCTCGATGGCGCGCTTGATTTCGTCCACGGCGTCGAGACGGCGCACCCGTTCCATGTCTGAGACAGAAATGGGAGTGGAATTTTCGCGGGAGGTTCCCATCTCGCGGCTGGTGGGCGCGTGCACGGAGTGAACGCAGAGGTCGTGGTGATCCAGCCAATCGGCCAGCTCGCGGACGGCCTGCGGAGAGCGGTAGTCGAAATGGGAGCGCGCGCAGAAGAGTTCGAGCTGCGGGATGCCGGCTTGTTCAATGTCGGCAAGCAGTCCGGGGCCGAGCCGCTGGCTGCGGAAGAGATAGGTGGAAAGAACGCGCATGTACCTCATGGCCCAGCCGCTTTCTTGCGGGGCGGGAAGGGACGCTCCGCGGACTGGGACTTTCTATTATGGCAGAGGCGAACTAGAGAGTGGCGAGTGGCGTGTGGCGAGTGACGAGAGGGGAACCCAAGAGCGCGAAGGGTTTCGTGCCTCTCTTGCGCACGCAATAGCAAGCTGGGCAGGGAAGCGAACCGCCCAGTTCCGGGAGACAGGAAGAACGAGCGGCGTCACCCGCCCGCGATGGCCCCGATGATGAAGAAGGGCTCGCGGCCGGAGATGATGGCTTCAGGAAGCGGCGCATCGGGAGATTCGAAGGAGATGTCCTGTTCGCAGGCAAAGTAGCGCAAGAACGGCCGGCGTTCGAGCGTGACGTGGTCGCGAATTGTGCCGCGAAGCATGGGATAGCGGGCTTCGAGGGCATCGAGCACAGAGCGCGCCGTGACGGGAGCCGCGACCTCCAACTGCACGTCGCCCTGAACGTGTGCCAGCGTGCGCAGGTGCGCCGGAAGCACGACCAGGATCACGGCAGCGTTTGCACCTCGACGGAGAGGACAGCCGGAAGATCGCGAACAATGGCGTTCCACGAATCGCCGCCATCCGCGGAAGCATACACTTGGCCCCCGGTGGTGCCGAAATAAATGCCGCAAGGGTCGAGCCGGTCCACCGCCATGGCGTCGCGCAAAACGTCTACGTAGCAATCCTTCTGAGGCAGGCCTTTTGTTAAGGCCTCCCAATCATTTCCGCCGGTGCGGCTGCGATAAACGCGAAGCTTTCCTTCTGGCGGAAAATGCTCGCCGTCGCTCTTGATGGGCACGACAAATATCGTCTCCGGCTCGTGAGCGTGTACGTCGATCACGAAGCCAAAGTCGGTGGGCAGGTTGCCGCTGACCTCCCGCCAGGAGTCGCCGGCGTTGTCGGAACGCATCACGTCCCAATGCTTCTGCATGAAGAGCACGTCAGGCCGCGAGGGATGGTGGGCAATACGATGGACGCAATGGCCTACCTCGGCGTCCGGATCTGGAATGTAGGGAGAATGCAGCCCTTTGTTGATGGGTTTCCAGGTCTGGCCAGCGTCGTCGGAGCGGAACGCACCAGCAGCGGAAATTGCGACGTAGATGCGCTTGTGGTTTTTCGGGTCGAGCAGGATGGTGTGCAAGCACATGCCGCCGGCGCCGGGCTGCCAGTTCTGTCCGGTAGAGTGGCGGCGGAGGCCGGAGAGTTCCTTCCAGTTCTGTCCGCCGTCGCGGGAGACGAAGAGCGCGGCGTCTTCGACTCCGGCGTACACGGTGTCGGGATCGGAGAGCGAAGGCTCCAGATGCCACACACGCTTGAACTCCCAGGGATGGGGCGTCCCGTCGTACCACTTGTGTGTGCCGGCCACGCCTTCGTAAACAAACTTGTTGCTCTCGCCTTTGGGCATGCTGCCCGGTGCGGGTGTGGATTCGCCCGGAGGTGTGCCGGGCTGAATCCAGGTCTTTCCCCCATCGTCAGAGCGCTGGATCACCTGGCCAAACCAGCCGCTGGTCTGCGAAGCAAAGATGCGGCCAGGATTTACCGGTGAGCCCTTCAGGTGGTAGAGCTCCCAGCCGGAAAAATAGGGGCCGCTCACTTCCCAGTTCTGGCGCTTGCCGTCTGCGGTGAGGATGAAGGCGCCTTTCCGTGTACCGACCAGAACGCGGGCTTTGCTCATGCGAATCTTCCTCCCAAGGGCGCCGGCATTTTCTCACTCCGAGCGGGTTAGTTCTATCCCCGTCAGTGCAACACGCTGGTCAGAGGCGCGCCGATGAGCGTGATTTTGCCACTTTTCGGGAAAGCAACGCGCGAACCGGCCAAAAGCGACGATGTGTACTCATTCGAAGCGGCGAAAATCGAAAAAACAGAGAGGCGGGGCTGGACGAGCCGGCGCCTAAGGGGTGCTCGAGGCGGCGCCCTCGCGGCGTGGGTCAGCGGCGCCAAGCCGGTCGCCGGAGACAGGGTCGATGGCCACGGCGTTGACCTGGCCAATCCACGAGCGGCGCTTCACGGTGTGGCCGCGAGCTTCGAGATCGCGAATCACTTCGAGGGGCACTGTCTCTTCGACATAGAGAGTGTCGGGCATCCATTGGTGGTGAATGCGCGGAGCATTGATGAGCGGCTGGGGATCTCCTCCGAATCGCATCCACTGCAGCACAGCGAGCAAGGTTGCCGAAACAATGCGCGGTCCGCCCGGAGAACCCGCGACAAAACTCAAATCGCCGTTGCGCAGAACGATGGTGGGGGTCATGGAGCTGACCGGGCGGTGGCCCGGGGCGATTGCGTTCTGGTCGGATTGGACCAAGCTGAACAGTTTGTTGGGTGTGCCCGGCTGGGTGGTGAAATCGTCCATCGTGTCGTTCATCAGAAATCCGCCGGGAGCGGTCACAGCGGACCCAAAACTGTCGTTCAACGTGTAGGTGTTGGAGACGGCATTACCCGCGGCATCCACGACGGAGAAGTGGGTAGTGTGACCGCCATGGGCGACCTCCCGCTCGGCTGCTTCTTCGGCCGAGCCTGCGGAACGCTGTGCTACGTCCTCGCCCGCCTTGGGCTGCGCGTCGAAGGGCAAGGGATTGCCGGCTCGGATATCGGCAGATGGGGATGCGTGGTCGCCGTTGATCGTGGTACGCCGTTCCGCAGCGTAACGGGGATCGATCATGCCGTGCACCGGAACGTGGAAAAAATCGGGATCGGCGAGGTACGTGGCGCGGTCGGCGAAAACGCGACGGAGCGATTCCGCGATCCAGTGGAGCGAACGCGCCGCGCTTTCGGCATTCGCGCCGGGCGCGGCGGAATCCCAACGGCCCAGTTCCTGTCCGTCGAGCATTTCCAGTACTCCGGCGATCGCAACCCCTCCCGAACTGGGCGGAGGGGCCGAGAGGACTTCCCAGCGAACGCTTCCTTCTCGAAAGGGAACGCGCAGCGGTTCACGGACTTTGGGCAAATATCCGGCGAGATCGGCCTGGGTGAGCAATCCTTTGTGACGACGGAAGTCCTCCGCAAGCGACCAGGCTGTGCCGCCGGTGTAGAACTCAGCCGCGCCGTGCCGGGCAACGCGGGTCAGCGTGCGGGCCAATTCGGGTTGCTGGAATGTGTCGCCGGCGTGGTACAGGCGGCCATTGCGCAGAAAAATTTTGCGGCTGCGGGGAAAACGCTCCAGCCGTGGGCGCGCCGCCTCCATGGCGCGCGCCAGTTTTTGGCTGACGGGAAAGCCGCGAGAGGCCAGCGCGATGGCCGGCGCCATCACTCGATCGAGCGGCATAGTTCCCCAGATGCGCAGGGCAAGCTCGAGCCCGGCGACGGTGCCGGGGACGCCTGAGGCGCGATAGCCCAGCGTGGCGGCCTCGGAATCGAGTGAACCGTCGGGACGGAGATACATGTCGCGACGGGCTGCCGACGGGGCGGTCTCGCGATAGTCGATGAAAGAGGAGCGGCCGTCGGCCATGCGCAGGAGCATAAAGCCTCCGCCGCCGAGGTTGCCGGCCTGGGGATGGACCACGGCGAGGGCAAAGGCGACGGCGACGGCTGCGTCCACGGCGTTGCCGCCATGGCGCAGGATTTCCACTCCCGCGTCGCTGGCGAGCAATTCATCGCTCACCACCATGCCGCCGCGGGAGCGCACGGCGGCTCGGGTCCAGACGGGCGACTCGATTTCGCCGGCAGTGAAATCGCGCTTGGGAGCCGCGGACTCGGCCTGAGAGGTAGCGGCCGGAGCGGCCTTCTGCGCGGCGACCACCGGCAACATCCACACGACTAAAGCTGCAGAGACCAGAAGCGCAAAGGGGGTACCCGGCCGCATGGGGAAGGCCGCAGATTTACTGCGGAGGCTCACAGGGGAGCGGGGCGTCCCGCCACAATCTGTCGAGTATTTGCGAGCAGTTCCAGCTTGGCACGGGCGCGATCGCGCGGCAATGCGTCGAGGCCACCCGCAGGACCAAGAAAGGAACGGCCCGGGGGCAGCTTGGGCATCAGGGATTCGAGCTTCCGGGCGAGCTCGCGGGCATCTTCCATCTCGGCCGTGCGCCCGCTGACGAGGCCGAGGTGCACCGGTTTGGGTGCGCCGGAACCGGCGAGGCGCTGGGCAAGTCTTGGGTCACCGGCGAGATCGAGTGCGACCACATCGACGGGAAGTTCGAACAGCGCGTCCCACTGCGCGCCGGCATCGGGGGTTTGGAGAAAAATCGTCAACGCGACGCGGTGTCCCGTTTTGCGTGCCGCGTCGCGCGCCAGGGCGAGAGCGGCGATGCCGGCGCGAAACGCGGTCCAGTCGCCAGACTGCTCAATGGGGGCGAACTCGTCCACCTGGATGTGTTCGGCGCCGCCTTCGGCGAGCGCTCCAAGTTCCGCGGCGAGCGCTTCGGCAAACGCGGCAGCGCGAGCGTCAAGGTGAGCGACGGCGGTGTCTTGCGGCTCCGAAAGCTTGGCGAGAGTAAACGGGCCGGTGAGAACGGCCTTGACGCCGAGTTTCCCGGCTTTCCCTTGCGGCGTTCCGAGGGCGCCGAGAGCATTACAGGCGAAACGGTACTCGTCGGCAAGCAGGGAGGATCGGCGTGAGGGACGCTTGGTGATCTGTGGCACTCGGTAATTGCCCGGCGCAGCGGGCAGGGGCCGCTCACCACCCAGAGTCACGCCATCCAGTTTCGCCGCCAGGTGCGAGACGGGATCGAGCCAGCGCGTCAGGCCGTCGGTAACGACTTCCATTCCCGCAGCCACCTGCTCCTCGATCGCGCGGCGGACCATGAAGCTTTCTGCATCGGTGAGGTCGGCTGCGGTTTGCTCTCCTCGCGCTACCGCCGCGCGCGCGCGGAAGAGGACCTGCAAATCGTCACCGGGGCCGCTGCGGGGATAGCTTCCGGCGCTGGAGAGTGTAAGGTCCATCGCGGTGCGGCTGCCGCCGTGCCGTTAGGATTCCGCTCCGTCAGGGAGGAGTGACACGAAATCGATGGAGGGAACGGAAGGGAGAATCCCAGCGTCATGACCGCGAGCCAGCAGCTCGCGTACGGCGCTGCGGCCGAGTTCGCCCATGCTGAGCGTCCAGGAGTTCACGTACATGCCTACGAATTTGTCGGCCAGATCATAATCCATGTCGCGTGCAAACTGTAGGGCGTAGCTGAGCGCCGGCTCGCGGTGGTCGAGAGCGTACTGGACACTCTCCTGAATGGCACGAGCCACACGTCTGCCGATTTCGGGTCCCAGTGCGCGGCGCACGGCATTTCCACCCAGCGGCAGCGGAAGGCTGGTCTGTTCCCGCCACCAGACTCCCAGATCGATTACGCGATGGAGTCCGGCTTGGGAATAGAGTAACTGGCCCTCGTGAATCAACAGGCCGGCCTCAACGGAACCATTGCTCACCGCGCCGATGATTTTGTCGAACGGGATGGGTACGGGCTCGAAACGCGGGGTGTGCAGGCGCAGCGCGACGTAGGAGGAGGTGAGCATGCCGGGAACCGCGATGCGCTTGCCAGCCAGATCTGCGGGCTTGAGCGCACGCAACGCCACCACCAGCGGGCCGTAGCCATCGCCAAAACTCGAGCCGCAGTCGAGCAGTGCGTATTTCGACGCCAACAGCGGGTACGCGGAAAAGCTGAGCGCGGTGATGTCGAACTTCTCTTCCTGCGCGGCCTGATTGAGCGATTCGATGTCCGAAAGCGTGTGGGAGAAACGCAAGCCCGGGGTCCGCACCTTGCTCGTGGCCAGGCCATAGAACATGAACGCATCGTCGGAGTCAGGCGAGTGGGCCAGCGACAGGTCCCACACCTCCGGGCCGCGCGCGGCAGCCAATGCGCCCTTTTGCCGGGCTCCCTCCGATTGCGACGCGCCACTCATCTCTTCTAGTGTCATGTGTCGAGCGAAACCGAACACGCCAGCGGCAGGGCACAGGGAACGATCCCGGAAGGGAGAGGGACAGTCCACAATGGAGCCCGCCGCGCCGGGCCGGGAACGTCAACGACAACGCAAGACCGGCGGACGAAAACGAGCCTAGCATAGAAGCGCAGAGGCGACAATCGAGCTATCCACAGAGCGGCGGACGCCTCGCAGCCATGCGGCAGCTCAATTTACTTGTGGTGTGTAAAGCGGCCAAAGCCAAGCCGCAGTTGAAGCGTGTTGATACCGGGATTCGGGGTCGTCAAACCCGCGTCCGAGATGTGCATAAAGCGAACCTCAGCACTCCAATTGTATTTTCGCCGCAGGAAGTGCGCCCCGATTGCTCCACTGGTGGTGAAATTCACACGTCCAGCCCCGGGAGGAGCTTCATGGTTGGTGAACAGGGTGCCCCCACCCAGATCGATGTAGGGCGAGACGTGGTGATGCTGGACGAAATTCCATTTGAGGGCGAACGGATTCACGCCAAATCCGTATGCGGCCCCTGTCCTTTGAACCACCACGAAAGAGGGAACCACGTCCACCGCGTATTCGAACCTCCCGCGCAGAAAGCCCGGCCCAACGGGATCGGTCAGAACCCATCCGAATCGGGCACCAAGATTCCATACCCCCGTGTCCTCCGCGCTTCCGTTGATTCCGTGGCCACCCCCGGTCCACACCTGTAATTCATTGCCATCCGATTCCGGTCCGGCTTGTGCCCGTGCGCGCGGAGCGCAAATCGTGGGGAAAATTAGAAGCGCCAGGAAGAGTCTTTTCACGCGGATCCCCTTGGGTGAACCCTGTCCAACCTTATACGGACTTTCGCGGGGAGGCAATTTGAAAGGGGATTGAATCCTGCCCGCGAATTCATTCCTGAGTGTCAGCACCCGCCTTTGCTTTGCTCCAGGTCCGAAAGGGAGCAGCGGCATCGACCGCAGGGCAGCGACAGCTGGAACCGAATCCATTCCGGCCTGCCGATACGCTCCGTCACGGCTCTGGCCACCGGCTTTCAGAGGTCGCTGGCGAGACGTTTGATGGCGGTGGGGAAGTCGGAAGTCTGATTGAGGTAGGGCTGCCAGTCGCGGTCCAGAGCTTTTTGATAAGTCTGCCAGTCGCGTTCGTAGAGATGATTTTGTTCCGCGTAGGTCTTATAGGATTCATGGCCGGTGTCGAGCAGCATGCGGCGGACAACTTCCCCGGTGGTGTAGAACAGCAACGCGTGCCAGAGGTCGCGAGGAATCGGCTTCGACTGCGCCTCGAATTCACGTTCGATGGCGCCGCGAACGGGATCCGCTAGTCCGTGGGAAGCCTCGTGGAAAAGCAGCTCGAAGGCAGCGAGTCCCTGGTTGCGCGGATCGCGGCTGGAGACGGTGATGTGCAGCGGCTCGAGCGTGGTGTATCCGCCGAAGACTCCGGCATAGACGCACACATCCACGTGGATAGCGCCCCTGGGCCAGGGCGTGCGGTAGATGGAGGAAAGCCTGTGCGAAATGCTCGCGCCGAGATCTTCCACAAGCGGGGCCACGGCATTAATCCATTCTCGATTGGCGCGATCGTCCCCGGGCCACCAATGCGCGCGATACACGGGAGCGGCCTTGGCGAGCGCCGCGACGACGCCGGGAAGAAATCCCGTGGCATCGGCGGTTTCGTTGTCGCCCATTTCTGCGAGCCGGTCGTTCATCAGCACCATGTCCTGATCGAAGAGCAGGTCATGAGCAGCGAGTTTGACCTCGTATTCATCTACCGCCGAGTTCCAGTCGCGCCGCTCCTGCTCGGTAAGGCCGTCGAACGACAGCGCGGCGCCCTCTTTTTTTGCGGCATCGGATTGCGTGCGGACCACTGGACGTTCCGAGCGCAAGCGGGCCTGTTCGTACAGCAAGTGGTGGAGGTTCACCCAGAAGCTGCTGTAGAGAGCGAAAACGGGCAGCGGCCCGCGTGGGACAGTCAGGGAGGGACGCGCGTTGCTGCCGACGACCGGCTCGGGAACCTGGGCGGAGGTGGTGAGCGCAAAGAAAAAGACTGAAAAAAAGCAGAACCAGAGGATGGCTCGGGGAAGACCGCGTCCGCGCCGGGAATTTGCTCTTCGCATCAGAGCCCGATGGTCAGCGGTTCGAGTGCCACACACGGGCAACGCCAGTTGCGGCGGAGAGCTTGAGTAGCTCGCCGGCGAGAAAAGGTGCGACCCCGAGCTTTGCGGCGTTCGCGGCGCCGACGAATGCGGTCAGCCAGGCCCATCCGCAGAGCAGGATCACGGCGCTTCCGGGCAAGAGTGCGGCGGCAAGGGCCAGCCAGCCCGGAGCGCCGCTTCTTGAAATGCTTGTGCGCGCGGACACCCATTCCACGAGCCAGCCGGCGAGGAAAGCGGCAACGGGGAAAGCGAGCAAGTAGCCCGCAGTGGGCCCGAAAAGTCGCGAGGCGGCTGGCACGCCATACGGCTGAAAAACAGGCAGTCCTGCCGCGCCTTCCACAAGATAAACCAGTGCCGCCAGAGCGCTGGCTCGCGCCCCGAACAGCACGGCAATCAGCAGAACCCCAAACGACTGGAGCGTAACCGGCACAGGAGTCCAGGGCAGCGGAATGGCAACCTTCGAGCAAAGCACAAGCACGCCGTTGGCAACCAGCACGCGCACGGCGATGTGAGCCAGGCCCGTAAAGCCTTCGCCGGAGGCGCGCCACAAACTCTGGCTACGAGTGCCGATCATGAGACTCCTCTAAAAGACGAGATTATAGCGGAACACAGGCGCGAGTGGGCCCCATTCGGCGGCCGATCGAGCCGCGCAAGCCATCCCGATGCTCCGGGACTGACTCCGCTGCACTACTGCGGCTGTTCCTCGAGTCGGTCGTTCAAGCGCGGGTCGTCAGGGCCGGCGACATCGCCGTTCTTGTCGCCACCGCGGAGGACTCCGGAGGAGTCCAGATAAAAAGAGCGTTTGCCGCCTGGGCCGTACTGGATCGGCGTGGCGATGATCTCGTAGTGAGCATCCTCTCCGCGCGACGCGGAATACACGCGGTAGCGAAAAGAGTAGTTTTCCTTTTTTCCGGAGGCTAGATCGGCGTCGATCAGTCCAGCCGCGTCCGGGGAAATTCCTTCTTTGGGCGCGGGGCCGAGCTCAGCGAGCGACTCCGGAAGATAGCCGAAGCCTTTGCGGTAGGTTTCTGCGGAGGAGGCAATTCGGCGCATCGCGTCCACAGCGAGCAATTCACGCGTCACGATTTCCTGGGCGGCCCACTGCCTGGCGAGCTCCGGAATGTTCAGCATCAGCAGACCGAGAGAGAGAAGGTGCCAGCCGCTCTCTTCGTGTACAAAGCCGAATTCAGCGGAAAGCCCACTGGGAATTGTTACGGGAATGAAAGCCAGACTTCCCTGGATGCGTTCACGGCCGAACCGGAGTTCCGTGGTTTCCGAAGGTGAAGAGCAGCGGAAAACGGGCGTGCCGTCGAGAGACGTGGAACGCAGGGGCTTGCCGGCTTCACGCACAGCCACCAGTCGCCGCATTAGCTCGTGCTGCTGCACTTGCGGAAGATTGCGATAGGCCTCAGCGCTGCCCTGGGGCAGGAAAGCGGCAAATTCGCCGGGTTGCTGGCGGCATGCGGCGGAGAGCGCGCGCACCAACGTATCGCTGGGCGTGGGCGCTGCCTCAGCAGGGGAAGTCTCGGCTGAGGGTGCCTGGGCGGCGAGCGGCAGTGCCGAACACAGGAAAGCCCCGGCAAACAGAATTAGGCGGTTTGTCATAGCGCGCTCTTTGCCCGGGAGAGAATTGCAGGGAGTTCTTTGGAAAATTGCGAGCGCGGCATCACTTCCGTGCACCCCGCCACGCGCGCGCGTTCTGCCAGTTCCGTTTGCACGTGAGAAAGGAAGGCGATCAGAGGCACAGAGTTGCCTCGCGGCAGCCGTTTGAGGGCATCGAAAGGATCGTTGCTCGCATTCAGATCCAGGATCACCAGGGCCGGAGGATTCGCAAGGACCTCGTCCACCAAGTCGCTCGGAGTAGCGAAGCAGGCGAGCTCCACGTCCAAATGGCGCGCGGTCTCGACGATCTTCGTGCGGAAGAAGAGATCATCCACCAGAGCGAACACTCGACCCATCGTTGCCGGCCTCCCCTGCCATTGCGGCCCACTGCCCGTGTGGCAGCCCTGTATTGGGAAGTATAAGATTTGACCACGATGAATCCTATCGCGCGGGCGGCGCTGGAGGCGTTTGAGGCAGCAGGCGCCCGCGTCGTGCCGCGAACCGCGTTGGAGGATGCGCTGGCGGCCGGCGGCGCGCTGTGCCGCGAGACGTGTATAGGCGTATTGGACGATTTGGTCCGCGAGAATTTGATTGTGGCGGAGGATGGCGGTGCAAGCTTCCGGCGCACGGAGCGGGGTCGGCTGGCGCTGGCCGGACCGCTGGACTTGACTCTCTACACGCGCGCGGGATGCCACCTCTGCGAGGAGATGAAGACCGCGCTTCAGCCGTTGCTGCGCGAGTTTGGGGCCCGACTGGCGGAAGTGGACGTGGATCGCGAGGAGGAATTGCGTGCCCTGTATGGAAATGATGTGCCCGTGCTATTCCTGCGCGCGCGGAAAGTGGCCAAACACAGACTGGACGCGGTGCAGATGCGAAAGCAACTGCAAATCGCAGGCGAACGGTAGCGGCGCGTGCTCCATCCTCACCACAGTCTGTCGGTGCAAAGGCCGCTAGTGCTTCGCTTCAGACTTCGCGCCCACGGATTCGTCGGGGACGTCGCCCGGGCGGCCTTTCACGCGGTCGTACGCGGAAAGTTCGCAGACCGAGCCGAGACCTTCGTTATAAAAGGTGGGCAGGCCGAGGACGCTGCGTAGATCTTCATTGAAACGGCGGAGATTCACGAGTTGCGCAGCCACGGCCGGCAGTTTCTTGCCGTCGGAGCGCAGCAGGAATTTCTGGTAGCCGGCGTCCCAGAGGCGCGTGAACAAGCCGCCGGAGATGATGGTGGGCAACTCGGTCATCTCGAATCGGCCGTCCGGGGTGCGCCGGAACTCCGCCCCGCAGCCGTAACGTTCCACGCGGACCACGCCGCCTGTGGAGTTTACGGCAAAGCCCGCGCGCGGCAGCGCGTCGATCTGCTCCTTAGTGAACCGCTCTTTGACGTACCACATGGGCTAGTTCTCGTCCCCGAGCACCCGAAGGCGCTCATCGAGTTCGGCAAGGGTGCGCTCGAGAAGTTCGCGGTGGCGCGAATGGCGCGCGGAGGCCAGATCGGCGGCGATTCGTTTACGGGCCAATTGCAGCTCTTCGCGTTTGCGCCTACGTTCGGATTCTTCAGGGCTCCGTGGGGGGCGTGAATTACGCGGGTGATTCTCGTGTGGAGTTTCGCGTTGCTCTTCGACGGCCTTGCTTTCCCAACCTCGAGCCATGGGAACCCGATTATACCGCAGGCGCGGCACGGCCGCACGTAAGCGGGCGAAGTTTCGCTGCCCGATCGCGGCCCGGCTACGCCGCGCAGCCAGGGGCGCGCAGCCCTTACATCCCGAAGTTCGGACAAGGGTGGCCGCGCCACTCGCCCTTTGTTATCCTGGCGATACACGGCGGGATGTAGCTTCACGGCCCCCGTAGCATCAAACAAAGGTAGGCAGCAAGGCCTTTTCGTCCACATCCGCTGGCCGGGAATTCCGCAGGAATATGAGTGGGGGAAAACAATCCGCAGCAGTGGTGACTGCAGCCGATGCACGCAGGCTCGGCTCAACCCTGGTGGAGCGCGTCGGCAACACCCCTCTGGTCCGCCTGGAACGCCTGGGCCGGGAGTTCGCGCCCGTGGAGTTCTACGCCAAAGCTGAGTGGTGCAACCCGGGAGGATCGGTGAAGGATCGGCCGGCGCTAAGCATGATCCGCGCCGGAGAACGTGACGGAACGCTCCGCCGCGGCAAAACGATCCTCGATGCAACCAGCGGCAACACGGGAATCGCCTACGCCATGCTGGGGGCTGCGATGGGTTACCCGGTGAAGTTGTGCCTGCCCGCGAGCGCCTCCGAAGAACGGAAGCGAATCTTGCAAGCATTCGGTGCAGAGTTGGTGATCACTCCCGCGGACGAAGGCTCGGACGGTGCTATCCGGCGCGTGCGCGAGCTGTATTTTTCCGACGCCGACAGATATTTCTATCCGGACCAGTACAGCAACCCTGCCAATTGGCAGGCGCACTACCGCACAACAGCGGAGGAAATCTGGACGCAGACCGAGGGACGCGTGACGCACTTCGTGGCCGGCCTGGGAACCAGCGGCACGTTCATCGGCACGGCACGGAGGCTAAAGGAGCACAACTCAGTCATCCGGTGCATCAGCTTGCAACCCGACGGCCCGTTCCATGGGCTCGAGGGTTGGAAGCATATGCCCTCCGCCATTGTTCCGGCGATATACGATCCGTCGGTGGCGGACGAAAATATCGAGATTCATACGGAAGACGCCTATCAGTTGGCCATGCGCCTGGCCCGCGAGGAGGGTCTGCTGGCCAGCCCCAGCTCGGCGGCCGCTTTGGCTGGCAGCTTTCGGGTGGCGGCCGCCCTGCCGCGAGGCAAGCGGGCCGTGATCGTAACCGTTTTCCCGGATTCGGGCGACAAATACTTGAGTGAACGGTTCTGGCAGGAGCAGTCAGGGCTATGAGGCTGCGGCTTACCACGCACGTGCGCGACGCGATCCGGAACCACGGCGCACGCGGGTACCCCAACGAGGTGTGCGGCGCGCTGCTGGGCCGCGATGGAGCCGCGGAGGGAAATGGAGCCCCGCGCGAGGTGACTGCCGTCGTGCCGCTCGAAAATCGGCGCGAAGATTCGCCTCGCAACCGCTTTTCGGTGACGCCGGAAGACGTGCTCAGGTCCGAACGCGCGGCGAGGGAACAAAATCTCGAGCTGGTCGGCTGGTATCATACCCATCCGGACCATCCCCCGCGGCCGAGCGAGTTCGATCGCGAACATGCCTGGCCCTGGTACAGCTACCTGATCCTCGGAGTTGCGGCGAGCGAGCCCGGAGAGATGAAGTCGTGGCGCTTGGCGGATGATCGCAGCGGATACGCCGCAGAGAGCATCGAAGTAGGCTAAGGGGGAGAGCGATGATGGCCGTGAAAGTGATGATTCCCACTCCGTTGCGGGCCTATGCGGAGAAGCGCGACCACGTGGAAGTCGCTGCGAAGACGGTGGGCGAGGCGCTCAACTCGCTGATCGCCCGTCACGGCGAACTGCGCCGGCACTTGTATCAGGAGGATGGACGGCTGCGCAGCTTCGTAAACGTTTACGTCAATGACGACGACATTCGTTACTTGCAAAAGGAGGCCACGCCGGTGAAGGACGGGGATACGGTGAGCATCGTGCCCTCCATCGCCGGAG
>JASHRU010000089.1 GCA_030037225.1 Candidatus Acidiferrales bacterium
GGCCGCGCAACCGCACCCCTAGCCCGGATCTCTCACAAGCCCAATTGGAGTACCCAGCGTGCCACTGAACGGCGGCTGCGGAAGGACCCATCGAGCGGCCCGGCCGACCTCGCAGAGTGTAGGGGCACGTCCCGATGCTTCAGGATGGCGTGCCCCTACGATCCGGCCCGCTCGCTACGACTCGGCGTTGATCTCCATGAGAAAGCTCGTGAGAGTTGTTGGCCAGCTCATTGCACCACACCCCGCCCGGAGCTTTGGCGCCCCTCCAAGCATGAGCTTCGCTAACGCTCTTTGTTGCCGGGATGGAACTCATTCTCGTGCGTTTTCTTGTTGCATTTGTGTTCGCTCGCCATAATGAAGCTGGCACTGGTGTCCCAGCCCATCCTTCTCGTACCGACACGCAGCGCCTGTTCGATCCGGACCGTCCCAAACGGTCCTCTTGGGGGGAGTGTTATGAGGCGCGCTGATTTGGTTCGTTTGCCGCAGGACGGCCGTGCTCCGCGCACGTCACAGATTGTATTTGGAGAACGCCAGCATTTGCTGCGCGTGCTCGACTCCATCGAGAAAAGCACTCTTCCTGCCAGCCGGCTGGTCGCCGAGCGCCGTGCGATTGAATCCCTTATTCACGCCCGCACCAAGGAGCTCGACGCCATCAATCCCGGCTGGGATATGAAAGTCGGCGTGGTCCTGAATGCAGCCACCAGCTCGGATGCCCTGGATCTGATGAGCCGCCAGGCGCCTCCCCAAGATTTTTACCTCCTGCGCCTGATTAGCGAGCATCCCAAGACATCGTCGAAAACTCTGAGCCGCCTGGCCAAGCATCCCTATGCCGCGATACGTGAAAATGTGGCGCGTCATCCCAATGCCGACGCCGCCACGCTCTCCCGTCTCTGCAAAGACCGCACGCAGCCACTGTGGTATCTGGTGGCTTTCAATCGCAATACTCCCGCGTCGCTCCGAGACAAGCTCCAGGCCCGCATGCGCAAACTCGGGGAAGAGCAGAAGACCGCCTAGCTCGTAAGGGCAGGACATGCCTGGCTGCCACGCCGCAGGGTGGTGGTCACTTTCCCGTGGCCTTAAAGTGGGTTGTGCGCCCGGCGCACAGGGTCTAATTTCGACGAATATTTGGTCCTCGTAGGTAGGGGCTGGCAGGGCGCTCACTCCGCCCGTAGCGCCAGCATCGGGTCCACCGACGACGCGCGCCGTGCCGGCAAGAAGCTCGCTGCCAATGTCACCAGGGCAATGCCAGCGATCGCCCCGGCAAACGTCATCGGATCTCTGGGTTCAAGGCCGAAGAGCGAGGCTTTGAGCAGGCTCCCGATTGCCACCGCCCCCGGCAGGCCCACAGCCGCTCCCACCAGGAATAATACGAGGCTCTCCCTCATCACCATCCACAACACCTGCCCTTGCTGTGCCCCGAGCGCCATGCGCACGCCGATTTCCGGCGTCCTCCGCGCCACTTTATAGGCCAGCGTCCCATAGAGGCCTGTGGCCACCAGAATCACGGCAAGCCCTCCGAAGAACATCGCCAGTCTCGCGAACAGCCGGTCGCCCGCCAAGCTTTCGCTGAACTGTTCCTCCTGAGTCATCGGGTCGAGCAGCGCCAGTTCCGGCGCAACGTCGCGCATGGCGCGCCGCACTTCAGGCCAGAACGCCTGGGGATTTCCCGCGGTGCGCAGTTCCACGGTCATGGACAGGATGGACGGGACCTGCGTGTACGGAAAGTAGGCCATCGGCCGCTCCATCTCACGCACTTCCGCGTACTTGCTGTCTGCCGCCACTCCGATAATTGTGTAACGTTTTGCTCCCGGCCCAGGCTCGATCGAAACCAGATGCCCGATAGCGTTTGTCCCCGGAAGATACCGGTTCGCAAATGTTTGGTTGACGATCACCACGCCCGGCGCAGTGGCTGTGTCGGTATCCGCAAAGTCGCGTCCCAACAGCAGCGGAATGTGGAGCACTGTGCAGAAATCCGGTCCTACGGCGTTCCATCGCATGCTCGGCCACCCGCTCACCTTGGGTTTTTCTCCGTCCACATAGGCGGTGGCGTTACTGCTCCATCCGGCTCCCAGCCGCTGGCGCATTACCGTGGCGGATTCCACCCCTGGAAGGGTGCGCATGCGCGACATAAGCGACTGGTAGAAGTTCGTCGCTTCGTCATCGTTGTGCACATATTGTTGAGGCGTCAGGCCGAACACCATGAGCCCCGATGTCTTCAGGCCGAGATTCAGGTTTTGCAGGTTTTGGAGCGTCCTCGCCAACAGGCCCGCGCCCACCAGCAGCACCAGGCACATCGCCATTTGCAGCGGGATCATCATGTTGCCTGCGAGCCGTCCGCCGCGGTCCTGGTAGGCTGTGGCGTTCGACGATCTCAAAGCCAGCCCGCTTCCGCCTCTCACCGCGCCCCGCAGCGGTGCCAGCCCGAATAGCAGACCGACGAGCACGGAGACGCCGAGCGTGAACCCCAGCACCCGGACATCCGGAGCCAGGCTGCGCTCCAAGAGCGACCACTTTGCCAGCGCACGGGTGGCCTCAACGGC
>JASHRU010000009.1 GCA_030037225.1 Candidatus Acidiferrales bacterium
AACCTCTCACTCGACGACCGCTTCCTTTACGTCTCCTGCTGGGGGACAGGTGAGTTCATCCAGTATGACGTCTCGAATCCGGCTAACCCGAAGAAGACAGGCTCGGTCCATCTCGGCGGCATTGTAGGCCGGGCCGCTCACCCGAAGAAACCGAAGCAGGCTCTCAACGGCGGTCCGCAGATGGTCGAGATCAGCCGCGACGGCAAACGCGTCTATTTCACGAACTCGCTTTACTCCCCATGGGACGAGCAGTTTTATCCCGACGGCGTGAAGAGTTGGATGGTGAAGATCGATGCCCAGCCCGGGGGCGGGATGAAGCTCGATGAGCAGTTCTTCATCGAGTTCGACGGATTGCGCGCGCACCAAGTACGGTTGCAAGGGGGTGACGCCTCATCCGATTCCTATTGCTATTCGGACTAGCAATGACGCACGAGGGGCTAACTTCGACGGCGTTGTGGCTGATGCTACTCCTTGGTGCCTACCACGGACTCAACCCCGGCATGGGGTGGCTGTTCGCGGTAGCACTGGGGATGCAGGAGCAAAAGGGGAGCGCAGTGGCAAAATCGCTCGTCCCCATTGCACTCGGCCACGCGCTGGCCATCGGCAGCGTGGTGCTGATCGCACTGTTTGTCGGCATGACGCTGCCGCTCGCAGTCGTCCGCTACTTCGTCGCCGCGATCTTGGTTGGCCTTGGAATCTTTTGCCTCGCGCGACATTGGCACCCGCGGTGGGTCCGCATGCAGGTAGGATTTCGAGATCTGACGGTCTGGTCGTTTCTGATGGCCTCGGCGCACGGTGCGGGTTTGATGGTAGTGCCGGTGTTGCTGGGCAGCACTACCGCGCAAGCGGGCGGCCGCATGGGAGGTCATACTCACATGGCCTCGGCCACCAGTCCGCTGGGTGGGATACTCGCCACCGGCGTCCATACCATTGCTTATCTTGCGGTAACAGGGTTGATAGCCTGGGTCGTTTATCGAAAGGTTGGGCTCGCGCTTCTCCGCAAGGCGTGGGTCAACTTTGAGCTGGTATGGGCCGCGGCGCTCGTGGGCACCGGTCTTGCCACCCTCTTGATCTAACGTGTTCAGCGTTCGAGTTGATCGGGCGCGGCGATTCCGGACAGGTCGTCGGCAGCTTACCTTCGGATTACTTCCCGCTTGCCCCTGATCCGGGGGCTGTGCCGGCCTGTTCCTTGGGTCGTTGAATAGTGACGCCGACAGCAAGGGGCCATTTGCACCGGCACCCGGAATTGAAGGTAGTACGCTGTTAGTGCTAGTCTCCGCCCAGCGGAAGTACCGCCTGTGCCCGGTTGCAAGTTAAAACGTCAGAACGTGAAGTACGGAGGAAATGAAGCCATGACGAAACAGCGAATTGGTGCTCTGGTTGTGTGCTTGCTGCTCGCAGTTGCGGGAATCGCGCAGGCGCCGCCGGCGAGGCAGACGGCCGCTGAAAAAAAGAGTGCGAGCGCGGCGCGGGGCACGCTGGTGATGCCAGGCTCGGAGCAATGGATGGACGTTCCCGCGGCAGCGCTGGTAGGGACGCCGTCGGTGGAGATGGGCGGAACGGTAAAGATTGCGATCCTTCAGGGCGACCCGATGACGGCTGGGCGCTCGTACACGGTTCGTCTTTCCTGCACAGACGGGACAAAGATTGCGCCGCACTGGCATCCGACCACGGAAAACGTGACGGTGATCAGGGGCACGTTTCTGTTGGGAATGGGCGCGAAGTGGGATGACGCCACGATGAAAGAAATCCCCGTGGGTGGCTTCGCGTCCGCGCCTGCGCAGATGCGGCACTATGCTCAGTGCAAGGGTGACGGCGTAGTTCAAGTGAATGGAATTGCGCCCTTTGTGGTGAATTTCGTCGGGCCAGACGACCCGGGTCCCGCGAAAAAGACGAATTAGATCTTCTCTCCGCGCGCCTGCCGAAACACCCAGTCCGGTTGGTCGGCCAACCGGAAGTAAGCCGTTTTCTCCGTCACGCGGCCCGCTGGCGGCGGTTCTTCCGCTGTTCCCTCGCCGCCTCCAGCTTCCGATCCCGGCCGGCCTGAATCTTCCACTACGGATGAACGCTTTCTCCATATTCAGCTGAGGCAGAAAAAGGTGCGAACGAACGGTCAGTCTCCCGAAGACTCAAGAAACGCTGACCTTAATTACGCGGACGGGGAATGCGAGAGCGCGGAGGCGGTGAAGAGGGCGAGGCGGCGGAAGAGCGGTTCGGCCTGAACTTCTTTCCGTTCCACGGGCAGATGCAGCAGGCGCTCGATTTCTGAGGCTAATTCGCGCGCCTCGCCTGCGAGCGCGGAGTTGGCCAAATGCGCGAAGAGCAGTTTGTGGGCCTGCTTGCGTTCCATCACTTCGAGACCATCGAGAATCTGGCGGTGCGAGGTTCCTTCCCAAATGGCGAGAATCATGGCTTCGCGGAGCCAGCGTTCGACGCCGAATTCGGCGAGTGTGCCGAGGCCGCCGTGGACTTCCATGGCCCACTTGGCGGTATCGACGGCGAATTCCGCGGTCCAGTATTTGGCGAGGTGGGCGACGAGCCGGAAAAGATGGTAGCGATCGGAATAGGGCGGACGCTCGAGCCAGACCTGGTCGAGCAGGCGGACGGATTCCCAGGCGAGGGCGAAAGCGGAGCGGAGCCCAGCAAGGCGGGATTCGAACTGATGATGGAGAAGCGGGTGGTCCAGGATGCGCTTGCTGAAGGCGACGCGGCGTTCCGCGTAGGCGAGCGCGTCGGCGATGGCGCGCTGGGCAAGGGCCACGCTGACCACGCTATTGGCAACGCGCGAAATATTGAGGACCTCGAGGATCAGGTAGATTCCGGAGTCCGCGGAGCCGAGCAAATAGGCTTCGCTATCGCGCAGCTCGATTTCACCGGTGGGGACGGAGCGGGTGGCGATCTTGTCCTTCAAGCGACGGATGAAAAAGTTGAGGGAGCCGCCGGCGCGGAAGCGAGGAACGAGAAACAGCGCGAGGCCGCGAACGCCTGGCTGGGCGCCTTCGGGACGGGCGGCGGCGACAGCGAGTTCGGCGTGGGCATTCGAGGCAAAATATTTGTCGCCCGTAAGAAGCCAACGGTCCCCCGCGGGACGCGCGACGGTCTTGACGCCGGCACCGAGGTCGGAACCGCCATCGATTTCCGTCATCCAGGTGGCGCCCTGCCAGACAGAATCGTCGTTCTTGAGCATATGCGGGAGAAAGCGCGACTGAACGTCCGCACTGCCGTATTTCGAGAGAGGGAGAGCGGTGCCGAGCGAGACGGTATAGGGGCAGCAGATGCCGGGATCGTGGAAGGAAATTAGGTGGATGAGGAGATAAGAGGGGAGTAGAGATTTTTCTTCAAGGGCGCGCCAGATAACGCCGGCACGGTAGCCGCGGCGGAGTATGGTGTAGTACTCGGCGGGATAAAGGATTTCGTCGATGCGCGCGCCGGTGGCGCTGAACGAGCGCACCCAGGGAGTGCCGGCGCGATCGATGGCGGAGGAGATGGGAAGGGCGGCTGTGCTCCACCATTGCTGCTCGGATTCAAGCAACTCGAGATGAGGAATGGAGGGAAGCGCAGTGCGTAGGAAGCTGAGGGGACAACGGAGAGATTCGAGAACGCTCATCGGTGCGCATGTTAGGCAGCCGCAGAGCGAGCGTCAAGAGAAGGGCCCGCGCGGATAGAAGAATAAACGAAAAGAGGAAGTCGAGAGGCCCGGCTTGCTGGAAAGATCGGCGAGTTCGGTGAGGCTTGTCACACGGAGGTATGAGCCACATCACGGCGGGCGCGACCTGTCGCCTATAGGTTGATGAAAATCTATACACCCCCCGGCCTTGAGGCCGACGGAGGATGACGATTGAACCGGCGCAAGAAGGCAGCGGAAGGGTCGAGGACAGGGCGGATGGGGACGGCGCGGCGATGAACCGGTTCAAAGACGCAGAGCACCTGTTTCGTGTGGCGCTGGTCTTTGCGGCGGGGGCTCTGGCCTTCGTGGTGGTGCGGGCAATCCTGGTGCCGAAGAGTTTCGGTGAATACGGACACTATCGAGGGACCGCGATTGCCGAGATTGCCGCGCAGCCGGTGGTTTTTGCGGGACACGAGAGTTGTGAAACCTGCCATCCCGAAGTCCCCGCGGTGAAGAACAAAGGAAAGCACGCCAAGGTGAACTGCGAAGCCTGCCACGGAGCGCTGGCAAAACATGCGGAGGATCCGGGCACGGTCGAACCGGCGAAGCTGGAGACTGCAGTCCTGTGCGTAAAGTGCCACAGCAAGAACGGCGCGAAGCCTGAAGGGTTTCCGCAGGTGGACGCGAAGGAGCACAGCGCGGGATTGGCCTGCGACACCTGCCATAAGCCGCATAGCCCCGTAATCGGCGCGGGGGGCAAGCCATGAACATGAGCCGCCGGCAAGTGTTGCTGTTGCTGCCAGCCGCGGCGGTGGCGTGGGAGTCCATCCTGGCGGGAACACCGGAAGCGAGCCCGAATTACAAGCTGACCGAGCACTGGTGGGGCATGCTCGTGGACATATCAAAGTGCATCGGGTGCGGAAACTGCGTGCGGGCTTGCGCAACGGAAAACAACGTGCCGGAGGGTTATTTCCGGACGTGGGTGGAGCGCTACCACGTCTCCGACTTTAACCAGGCAGAGCCCGTGGTGGACTCGCCGGACGGGGGCAAGGAAGGCTTCCCGCCGATGCTCGAAGAGGGCGGAAAGAACTTTTTCGTGCCCAAAATGTGCAATCACTGCGCGGATTCGCCGTGCACGCAGGTGTGCCCGGTGGGCGCCACGTTCATCAGCCCCGATGGGGTGGTGCTGGTGGACAAACAATATTGCATCGGCTGCCGGTACTGCATTCAGGCGTGCCCTTATGGATGCCGGTTCCTGAATCCAAAGACGGAAACCGCGGAGAAATGCACGCTCTGCTATCACCGCATCACGAAGGGCTTGACGACAGCGTGCTGCGAAGCTTGCCCGACTGGCGCGCGGCAACTCGCGGACCTGAAAAATCCGAGCGACCCGATACACGAATTCTTGCGGACACATGCGGTACAGGTGCTAAAGCCGCACATGGCCACGGGAGCAAAACTTTACTACAACGGTCTAGACGGCTCCGTGCGTTAGAGAGGCGAGACGAGGCAATGCCGGTTCAAGGCTACATGTACCCGAACGAAGTGGAGCTGGCCTGGAGCATCCTGATCGTGCTCTACCCGTTCCTCACCGGGCTGGTGGCGGGGGCTTTTATCCTGGCGTCGCTCGAGCGCGTGTTCCGTGTAGAAGCGGTGAAGCCGACGTACCGGCTGGCGCTGCTGACCGCGCTGGCGTTTCTGCTGGTGGCGCCGCTGCCGCTGCAACTGCATCTGGGACATCCGGAGCGTTCGTTTGAGATGTACTTGACGCCTCACCGCAGCTCGGCGATGGCGATGTTCGGATTTGTGTACCTGTGGTACCTGATGGCGGTTCTGGTGCTGGAAATCTGGCTGGATTACCGGCGGGACATCGTGCGGCTGTCGCAGAGCGCCAAGGGAATTCCGCGCCTGATCTACCGAGCGCTGACGCTGGGCTCGACGAATATCAGCGAGAATGCGCTGCGGATCGACGAGCGCGCGAGCTACATCATCACGGTGATCGGAATTCCTTCCGCGTTCCTGCTACACGGGTATGTGGGGTTCATCTTCGGGTCGGTGAAAGCGAATCCGTGGTGGTCGTCGCCGACGATGCCGGTGGTGTTTCTCTTCTCGGCAATGGTGTCGGGCATCGCGGCGGTGCTGCTGCTCTACATGTTCACTTCCCGGGTGCGCGGCCAGGCGGTGGACATGAACTGCGTGGACACCATTGCCCGGTACCTCTTCTACGCGTTCCTGATCGATTTTGGGCTGGAAATGCTGGACCTCGTGCATCGAATTTACGAGGCGGATGAATCGTTTCGCAGCCTCGACTTCATGGTCCATACCAGGCTCTATCTTTCCCAGGTGGTGATCCAGATTTATATCGGCACGCTCGTGCCGATCGGGCTGCTGGCGCTGACGCAACTGCTGCGGCTCGCCGAAAAAGTACGCAAGCGCATCTATGCGGTGGCGGGCGCCCTGACGCTGGTCGGAATTTTTGCCATGCGTTGGAACGTGGTGATTGGCGGACAGCTTTTTTCCAAGAGTTTTCTGGGATACACAACCTACAAGGTGGGATTTATAACCAGGGAAGGGTTGCTGACGGCGAGTGTTCTCACCCTGCTGCCATTCCCAATCTTGTGGGCGCTGGTGAAACTGCTTCCGCCCTGGGCGGAGCATGAATTTATGCCCGAGGCCGGCGCGGCCCCGGCACAGGGCGGAGATTAGGCTGAAGTCGGCGCGGCTGGAACGAGCCGAGGGGGATGCGTATGCCTCCTGGAGACGGTTCATCCCGGCTCGGAGAGCTCACTGCCCGTGTGGAGGAGCTCGAGCGCCGGCTGACTGCCCTCGAACATTCCCGGCCGACACAATCACCTCATGCGGAATCTCCCTCTGCGGCGGCGTTTGCCGCTCCGGGTGCGGAAGTGACCGCATCGAGCGATGCGCAGCCGAACCTGCTTCCGCTCTTTGGCAGAGCGATACTTGGAATTGCCGGCGCATATCTGCTCCGCGCCGCCGCCGAATCCGGCATGCTTGCGCCCTGGCTGGCGGTGGCGCTCGCGCTGGCTTATGCCGCAGGCTGGTTGATATGGTCGGCGCGGCCCGATGGGCACAGCCGGTTCGCCCAGTACATCTATGGATTTACCGGGGCGTTGATTCTTTCCGCCATGCTTTGGGAAGTGACCGTGCGGTTCCGGACGCTCGAACCCGCGCTGACCGCAGCGCTTGTGGCTGCGTTCGCTCTGTTGTCCATGGCGCTGGCCTGGCGTGGGGATACATCCGCCGTGATCTGGGTGGGAATGCTGACCGCGGTCTGCACTGCATTTGTGCTGCTGGTGGCGACGCGCGAGCCCGTGCCGTTTACTTGGGCCGTCGTTGGAATGACGGCGATGGCGGAAACGGCGGCGTGGGCGGGCCGATGGCGCGTGCTGCGCGCGATTGTTGTATTAGCAACGGACATGACCGTTGTCGTCTTACTGCTTCTCCTAGGGGACGCGAGCGCGGTTCCCGAGGAGTATCACGCTGCCGACCCGGGAGTGCTGATCGCGATTGTCGGCGCTCTCTTTCTCATTTTTGCGGCGAGCACGGCGGTGCGTACGCTGGGGCAGGGGCTGCGGGTAACGGGCTTTGAGATTGTGCAATTTGCCGCAGCGGTCTTGCTGACCGGCTGGGGAGTCCTGCGGATCACGCACGGAGCGGGGGCGCTCGCGCTGGGCGTATTGTGCCTGGCGGCGGGTGCAACGTGCTATTTCACCGCGTTTGGACTGCTCGGGCGGGAGGGCGAGCGCTGGAACTTCCATTTCTATGCCGCGTGCGGCGTGGTGTTCGCGGCAGCGGGCAGCTTTTTTGCCCTCAGCGGGCCCGCGCTGGTGATTTGGCTGTGCGTTGCAGCAGTGGGCGCGACCGGGCTGGGTGTCCGCATGAGGAATCCCATCCTCGATGTGCACGGCGTGGTGTATCTGGCCGGAGCTGCCTGGGCGTCGAGGTTGCTGGGCTACGGGTGGAGCGCGCTGGCGGGAAGCTGTCCTCCGGCGCCCGGAGGGCTCGAGATGGCGGCCGCAGCCACAGCAGTTCTTACGACCGTGATGGTGTCGCGCTACCGAGGCGAGCATACGGCGGAGCGGTTGCTGCGGCTGCTGCCGGCGATTCTGGCCGTCTATGCCGTCGCGGCTCTCGCGGTGACCGGGATCGCTGGGCTCGTGGCGCGCGGAGGGGTAGCGGAGCTACCGGCGTTAGCCGTGGTGCGGACGGTGGTGACGGGCGCAGCGGCGCTCGCGCTGGCGTTTGCCGGGGCACGGATCGCGCAACGAGAACTGGTGTGGATGGCCTACGCTGCTGCGGTAGTGGGGAGCCTGAAACTGGCGGTCGAAGATCTGCGGATCGGCAGCACGCAATCTCTGGCCGCATCGCTGCTGATTTTCGGCGCCGTGCTGATTTTGATTCCGCGGCTGGCGCGGGCGGGCAAGCTGCGGGCCTGAGCCTTGCCCGCGAGCGGCGAGCAGCAACACCAAATCATTGACAATTTGATGCACAGCACGCAGCATCGCGCGCAGCACGAAGCTGCGGAGGGAGGAGAGAATGTTCAAAGAGTTCAAAGAATTCGCGATGAAGGGAAGCGTGCTGGACATGGCGGTCGGCATCATCATCGGCGCCGCGTTCGGAAAAATCGTGGCGTCGTTCGTGGGAGACGTGCTGATGCCGCCGCTGGGGCTGCTGATCGGAAAGGTGGACTTCAGCAATCTGTTTTTGAGTCTTTCGGGAAAAACGTACGAGACGCTGTCGGCCGCGAAGGCAGCGGGCGCGCCCACGCTGAACTACGGAGTGTTCCTCGACGCGTGCATCAATTTTCTGATCGTGGCCTTCGCGATCTTCCTGCTGGTGAAGGCAGTGAACAAATTCAAGCGGGAAGAAAAGGCGCCTGAGGCGGCGACCACAAAGCCCTGCCCGCAGTGCCTGATGGAAGTGCCGATCGGAGCGAAGCGGTGCGGGCATTGCACGTCGCAGCTCAGCGCGGCGTGATCGGTGGGGGCTGCCCGTCTACGCGGGAGATCGCAACCTGCCTTCGATAGTAACCTCGGGTCCGCGGGATCACTTCGGGACTTCGAGAGTCACTTCTATCTCGTTATTGCCAGGATTGTCTTTTGGTGCCTCTTTAGCGACGATTTTCAGCCTGCTGGTGTGATCCGGCTGGATGATGCCGGTAGTCTCGCCGTCCCACACGTGCTTGCCGTCTTTGCTGGCAACACGGACATGCAGGGTGTGCTGGCCGACGGCGATAGCATTGTCCTTCTTTTCGAATTTATCACTGGCCGCAATCCCCGCGGTGAACACATTCCTCTTTTCATCGAGCTTTTCCTGAAGAAAGGCCTTGCCGTCCACAGTGATATCGAGCGTGCCGTGCTTGAAAGGGAAGCGGCATTCCACATCGAGCTTGGAGAGAACAGTTTCGGCGGCCGGAGCGGGAGCGGGATTGGCGACAGACTGCGCCGCGGCCGGAGTGGAAGTGGCAGCGGCAGAGGCCGGCGGCGGAGCGCCGGGCTGCGGCGTGGCAGGCGCGGGAGCTTTCGCTGCAGCGGACTTGTCGCCCGCACGCTTGGCGGGAACGGCGCGGGCAGGGGAGGGTTCAGCGGTCGATTTGGGTGTATCGGCCGCCTGCGCTGGAGCAGCCTCGGCAGGAGTCGCTGAGGTTGTCTCCGCCGTAGCCGCTGCCGGGGGCGTTACCGCAGGCGGCGGCTCAATGGGAGCGGCAGACGGAGCAGGCGCCGGGGCCGGGCTCTGTTCGGCAGCAGGGTGCATGCGAATCCAAAGGCCCACAGCGAGGACCAGAGCGAGAGCGACACCGACGCCCGCGAGGATCAGCCTGGGACTGCCCCTGTGCGGTGACGATCGTTGTGAGCGCGAAGGATGGCCGGACCGGAATTGGCCGGGAGAAACGGCGCGCGTCTTGGCGTCGGGGTCGGGTAGGAGGGGAGCCGCGCCACCCGTCTGCGCATGCTCGACCCGCCGCGGGGGCAAAGGGAATGGCTCCGTGCCTTCCGGCTTGGCTGTGATACCTGTGGGCAGGGGACGCCCGGCCTTGACGGCTTCAAGATCGGCTGCCAAATCGGCGCAGTTGGAATACCGGTTCTCGGGATTCTTAGCCAGGCAGCGCGTGAGGATGGCATCGAGGTCCTTGGGCAGATCCGTTTTGGCGGCGCTGGGCAGAATGGGATTTTCAAACGCCACCTGGAAGGAAGTGATGGTGACGGTGTCGCCCGGGAAGGGTTTTTTGCCGGTGAACATCCAGTAGAGCACGGCGCCGAGCGAGAAGATGTCGCTGCGGCCGTCGACGGCGCCGCCACGGAACTGTTCGGGAGACATGTAGGACGGCGTGCCGAGGGACATGCCCTCCTGAGTGAGCTCGGTGCCTTCCATTCGAGCGATGCCGAAATCGGCAATCTTGGCGTGTCCATCGGGAGTAACGATGATGTTCGGAGGCTTGATGTCGCGATGGATCACGCCGTTGCGGTGGGCGTAGTCGAGCGCCTGAGCCACCTGAATGCCGATGTCGAGCAGCAATTCGAGGGGGAGCTGGACGGTGGGTCCGAGGAGCAGATTGAGGGGGCGGCCCTCGACGAACTCTTGAACGATGTAGGGCTGGCCGTATTGGTCTTCGGCAATGTCGTGGATGGCGACGATGCCGGGGTGGGAGAGACGTCCTGCAGCCTGGGCTTCGCGATTGAAACGCTGCTTGAACTTGGCGATGTCCTGTGGGGAGGCGTTGGTGGTGAGGATCATCTTGATGGCCACGATGCGGCCGATCTGGGTGTCGCGCGCGCGAAAAACGACGCCCATGGCCCCGCGGCCCAGCTCGTCGATGACCTCGTAGCGACCGATGTTCTGCATCGCTCCGGCTCCCGGAAAACGCGCCGGATACTTTATCACCGAGCGGCGCTGGTGGAGCAGGAGCGCGCGGAGCTCGAACTCGCGGATCGAGGCACTACTGCTGGAGAGGAAGAAAGCCGGGCGCTACCGCGCGGGGCTGGGGTGTGCTAGGCTGAATGGGCAAAGCAGGTCTTTCACTTCGGAAACCTTCGATTTGAGGCGCAACCATGTCTGGGCATTCGAAATGGGCAACCATCAAGCACAAGAAGGCCGCGACCGACGCGAAGCGCGGCCGGATGTTTACGCGGTTCATCCGTGAAATCACGATCGCGGCGCGGCAGGGCGGAGGCGATCCAGACTCGAACCCGCGGCTGAGAACGGCGATTGCGGCAGCGAAAAACGAGAACATGCCGAGCGACAACATCGAACGCGCCATCCTGCGCGGAACGGGGCAGCTCGAGGGTGAAACGTACGAGGAAGTGACCTTCGAAGGGTACGGTCCCGGGGGCGTGGGAATGCTCGTTCAAGCGGTGACGGCCAACCGGAACCGCGCGGTAGGCGAGATTCGGCACCTGATGAGCAAGAACGGTGGCAATCTGGCAGAAACGGGGAGCGTGGGCTGGCAGTTCCATCGCAAGGGCGACATTTCCGTCCCCAAAGAAGCGGCGAGCGAAGACAAGTTGATGGGTATCGTGCTGGACGCAGGAGCGGAAGATTTGAGGGACGACGGCTCGTCCTGGGAAATCATTACTCCGCCGGAAGCGTTTGAGGCCGTGCGCGACGCGCTGGTGAAAGCGGGAATCAAGCCGGCTTCGGCGGAGTTGTCCATGGTCCCGCAGAATTACGTGAAGCTTTCGGGCACGCAGGCGCAGCAGATGCTGCGGCTGATGGAAGCACTGGAGGAGCACGACGACGTGCAGCACGTGTATTCCAACTTCGACGTGGACGAAAAAGAGATTCAAGCTGCCGTGGGTGCCAACTGAAACGACGCACCGCGCAACACAAGCCAGGCAAACAGGGACTTGAAAACGGGAGATCGTGCCAAGACGGGGCACGACGATGTCGTGCCCCTACGACACGTCGGCAGCGGCGCGCGCTTTGCCCAAATCCTGTCGCGCAGTACACTCCACGCATGGCCGGGGAAGCGTGGGAGCGAGTGCTGGGGATCGATCCGGCGGCGGCGGGTGCCACCGGATACGCCGTTGTAGAAACCGACGGGCGCGCGTGCCGCGTGCTGCACTACGGCGCGGCGCGGCCGCCGCGCGCGGCGAGCGCGGCTGCACGACTCGAAGCCATCCATCGTCTGGTTGCCGGGCTTCTGAATGAATATTCGCCCGGAGCGGTGGCGGTGGAAGCCCCATTTGCGGCACTGAACCTAAGATCGGCGATGCTACTGGCGGAAGTGCGGGGCGTGGTGCTGCTGGCCGCAGCGCAGGGCCGAGTGCCGGTGGAAAGCTATTCGCCGCGGGAAATCAAAGCGAGCGTGGCGGGATACGGGCAGGCAACGAAAGAGCAGGTGCAGGTGATGGTGCGGTCGGAGTTGCGGCTGGCCGAGATGCCCGAGCCCCACGATGCCGCCGATGCGCTGGCCGTGGCGCTGTGCCACATTCACAGCCGGCGCGGGCAGATGCGGATGGCGCTGGCAATGGCTTCGGATGCCGCGCGGCGGCGGAGCACCAACCCGGTTTGCCGGACAAAGGGACAGAATGGGAACGGCCGCGCGCGCCGGGACTGAGCGAATACCCGCCAAGGGCATCCACGAGACCGGTCTCGGCCGCAAGCGGCACAATCGTGACGAGAGGCATGGGTTCACTGACTCAAGCCGATGTTTGCGGGACCCCGGCGACGCGGCTCCGCGCCGAAAACCGCAGGACACAAATTGGGCAGAAGCCGCGCCTGTCGCGGATCGCGGTCTTGGTGTTTTCCGCCCTGGCCGTGGCGGGCGCGACAAGCGGGCAGGGACAAATGCGCAGCCCAACCACGGGCGGCGCCGTGGTCGTATTCCGAAAAATTTTCAAATCCAGCTCGCCGGAATTCACGGAAATCCGCGTCCCGGAAAACGGGACGGGCAGTTGCGAACTGCGCGCGCTGGATGAGGATCCGAACCCGGAGGCGCTGGACATAGGGGCCGCGCTGAGACAGAAGATCTTCGCGTTGGCGGGAGACTTGGACGATTTTCGAGGCATCTCGCTTGACGTGAAGCGGCGCATCGCGAACCTGGGCGAAAAGACGTTCCGCTACGAGAAGGGCGGCGAGGCGAACGAGGTAAAATTCAATTACACGATCAACGCCAAAGCCAGCCAGCTTCTGCAAATCTTCGAAGCCATCGCGCGCGAGCAGGAGGATTTTGAAGTGCTTGCGCGGCGAATGAAATACGACCGGCTGGGCGTGAACGAAGTGCTTGTGCAGGTGGATCAGGACGTGCGGCGCCAGGTGGTAGCCCAGCCAGAGCGGTTCCTGCCGCTGCTCGAACAAATCGCAGGGGACTCGCGCTATCTGGACATGGCGCGGCAGCGGGCGCGCGCCCTAGCGGACTTTATCCGCAGCGGGGGGAAATAGAACGGGGAGGCTGCGCCACTGTGCTTGACGCGCGGCCGGCCGAGGAGCAGCATTTTAGAAGAGAGTCGCGCCGACCCGTCAAGGCCGTCTTCTCGCTGTTCGAGTTGGTCTGGGAGGTGGCTATGTCCCGCCGGGTGATTTCCTTCCTGACGTTTCTGCTTGCGGTTGCCTGCCTGATGCTCGTTTCTGACGCGCGCGCCGGAGAAGTGAGCCACGCGCGAATCGTCCGGCTGAGCTATGCATTAGGAGACGTGCAGATGAGCGCGGACGGAGCGGCAGGCGGGCCCGCTCAGGCGGGCTGGCATAAAGCGATCGCGAACACTCCGCTGCGAGAAGGAAACACTCTGGCGACGGGCGACGGGCGCGCGGAGGTGGAGTTCGAGTCCGGCGCGATGGCCTGGATTGCGTCGAACACGGTGCTCGAATTTCCGCAGCTCGCGCTGGAGGACGGAGCAAAGCTGACGCAACTCGGCGTGAAACAAGGCACCGCGACTTTTTACGTGGAGCCGGGGCGGCATGATTCGTTTGCGGTCGAGGCCGGCCGTTTGGAGATCGCCGCGACGGAAAATGCGCGTTTCCGCGTGGACGTGTTTGACGACGGGGCGGCGGTGAGCGTATTGAGCGGGACGGTGAGCGTAGCTGCGAACGGCACCACGCAACGGCTGGGCAAACATTCGACGCTGGCGCTGCGCTCTGACGGATCCGGCAGCGGCGCACTGAGCACAAATCCACGCAGCGATGCGTGGGATCGCTGGGTCGCCGACCGGTACACGTCTGTAGATGATGCGCGGGTGAATTCGACGGATTACATGAGCGCGCCAGTGGGCTACGGAATGGCCGACCTCAGCTTCTACGGAGGCTGGGTCAATGTCCCC
>JASHRU010000090.1 GCA_030037225.1 Candidatus Acidiferrales bacterium
CAGACGTCGTGCAGTTGCAAGGCGCCGGGCACGCTCGCCAGCAACCGCTGCCCCCCCTCGGGCGTCACCGCGTACAGCCCGCGAATATTGCCGACTACTGCGGCTGTGAACCAGATTTCTTTCCCATCGGCCGACCAGGCAAGACCCTGTGCAGTCGTCCAGCTTCCAGTCAGAGTCTTCTTGTTGCCGGCCAGATCCACCACCGCAATGGTGCCGGCATCATCGCCGGGAATCGGATGCTCGACAAAAGCGATCCGGTCGCCCTTGGGTGATATGCGCGGATGGCTAACCCAACCGACGGTCTCATAGAGCACCTTGCCGATTGGGTACTCCAAGCGGTTCCTGCCGCCCACATCGCGCACCACCGCGAGATCCTCGCCGTTCGGCGACCAGTCCGCCCATTGAACCTCTTCGAGAATTTCACGCGGCGCGCCACCCGACAGCGAGACGCGCGCGAGTGTCCCCGTGTAAACCCACGACCGGACTTCGTGGCTGCCGAGCAATACAGCCATCTCTCCCGAGGGCGAGACCGCCAAAATCTCTGCACCGGTGAGCCCGAGAGAACGCGAAGCCACACTCCCAAAACGCGTCGAAAAGACCTCGGTAGGATCCGCCTCCCATGTCGCGCTATAAAGAATCGTCTGGCCGTCGGGTGCAAACCGCGCCTGACGCACCATCCCGCGCCTGAAAGTGAGCTGGTGGTAGGCCGCGGGTTGCCCGCCCGCGGGCCCCGATTGCCGCTTGCCCAAGAAAAATGCTCCAACCACAGCGGCGAGAATTCCTGCTGCCGCCAATGCCGGCAGAGAGCGCCTTCTCCTAACGTCAGGCGCGCCTGCAACCGGCGCCTCCCGGACTGCCGCCGGTCTGGCTGACGTGCGCGAGGTGTCCGCATCCCGCTTCAGCCGTTTCAGCTCGGCGCGGAGCTCCGCAGCGGATTGGCAGCGCAGTTCGCGGTCCTTCTCGAGCGCGGTGCTGATGACTTCCTCGAGCCTTGCCGGAAGCTCCGCATTCAGGCTCCGCGCGGGAGCCGGCGTCCGTTCCAGGATCGCGTGCGAAATCACGCCGGAAGTGTTGCCGGCGAAGGCTTGCTGTCCTGTGGCCATCTCGTAGAGCACCACGCCAAATGAGAATAGATCCGTCCGCACATCCAACTCTTCTCCGCGCACTTGTTCGGGCGACATGTAAGCCACCGTGCCAATGGCCGAGCCGGGGCTGGTGAGGAATTGGTCGCTGGTGGCCGTCATTGCTGCGGAAAGGCCGGCGGCCTGGTCCTCGCTATGTTCGGGGAGCAGCTTCGCCAGGCCAAAGTCGAGCACCTTAGCCTGTCCGCGCGAGGTCACGAAAATATTGGCGGGCTTGATGTCCCGATGGATGATTCCCTTTGCGTGCGCCGCATCCAGCGCATCGGCAATCTGGATTCCCAGCTCCAGCAGGAGTTCGATCTTTACGGGCTTGCCCTGGATAAAGTGCTTCAGGGTTTGCCCTTCCAGAAACTCCATGGCAATGAAGTATTTCCCATCTTGTTGCCCGATCTCGTAAATCGTGCAGATGTTGGCGTGGTTCAGCGCTGAGGCAGCGCGTGCTTCCCGCTGGAAGCGTTCCAGCGCCAGGCCGGGATCGCCGGCGAGCTGGTCGGGCAGGAACTTCAGCGCGACGGGGCGCCGTAAATCTACGTCCTCCGCCTTGTAAACCACGCCCATTCCGCCGCCGCCAAGTTTTTCCAGGATGCGGTAATGGGAGATCGTGCGGCCAATGAGAGATGGGATGTCCGGCATGCGGCGCTCATTCTACGGTCGCTGTCAAAGTCGAGTCAAACGAGCTCGCCGTGGCCGTGTTCTCGCCGCAACGCGGAGCCGTGGGCTGCCCTACATCACAAATCTGCCCGGTTCGTGTAATCTCTTGGGTTTCACCTTGTACAGGTGAGGCCCATTGAGCGGCGCAAAATCAAATCCGGAGCGAAACCTCGCTGAACTGGGCGCGACGTCGGCAGAAGGAATTTCTGCGCTATTCGTCGAGGTACGCGCGCGCTTCGACCGGGAAACCGGGCAGCTCGCAGCGGGCGACCTGGCGGCGTGGACCGCGCTGCGAAATTCCTGGCTGGGCCGCTCCTCGGGCGTCATCACCGCAATCGGCGACAATTGGCTAAAGCCCTCGGCGCCCGAGCAGAAGCGCGTTGTGGGCAAATTGCTGAACGAGCTCAAAGCCCACGTCGAGAGCACGCTCGAAGAACTGCGCGTGCGCGCCGAGGCCGCGGGTGAGACCGGCGCGGCAGCAGCCAGCGGCACGGACCTTTCCCTCCCCGGCCTTCGCCGCGCGCTCGGCACGCGCCATCCCATCTGCCAGACGCTCGAAGAACTCGAACGCATTTTCCTCTCCATCGGCTTTTCCGTCGTGGAAGGCCCGGAAATCGAGACGCCCTATTACAACTTCGAAGCGCTCAACATTCCCGAGCACCATCCCGCGCGCGACACCATGGACACGTTCTACCTCTCGCTGCCGAAGGGGTCGCCGGAACTCCTGCTGCGGACTCATACCTCGCCGATGCAGATTCACACCATGGAGCGGCAACAGCCTCCGGTGCGCATCATCGTGCCCGGCCGCTGCTATCGCCGCGACAATCCCGACTCGACACATTCCTTCGCCTTTCACCAGATTGAAGGCTTGGCGGTGGACACGGATATCACCTTCTGCGAATTCAAGGGCACGGTGGAATATTTCGTCCGCGAATTCCTCGGCCCCAAAACGCGCACGCGGCTGCGCCCCAGCTACTTCCCGTTCACCGAGCCCTCGGCGGAAGTAGACGCGAGCTGCTTTGCCTGCGACGGCAGGGGCTGCCGCATCTGCAAGCAGGCCGGATGGATCGAGCTGTTCGGTTCTGGCATGGTGGACCCGGCGGTGTACGGATTTGTGAATTACGACGCGAAGCGGCTTTCCGGCTTCGCGTTCGGCATGGGGGTCGAACGCATGGCCATGATGCGCTACGGCATCAGCGACATCCAGCTTCTCTACCAGAACGACGTGAGGTTTTTGCGGCAGTTCGTGTAGCACAGACATTCCTGTCTGTGCGACGTCAGAATGAGGATGAAGTGCACAGGCAAGAATGCTTGTGCTACGTGACGGGCGATGAAGATTCTCTACCACTGGCTGAAAGAATTCGTGGCCATTCCGCTCGAGCCGCGCGAACTGGGCTCGCGCCTTTCGCTCGCGGGTGTGGCCGTCGACGCCATCGAGGAGTCGCCCGCGGGCCCAGTACTCGACGCGGAAATCACCACAAACCGGCCCGACCTGCTCGGCCATCTGGGAGTGGCGCGGGAAGTGGCCGCCATTGTGCGTTCCTCCTTCAAGATGCCGGAGGCGCAGCCGAAGGAATCGGCGGAGCGGGCTGGCGACGCGACGCGCGTGGAAATCACCTGTCCCGACCTGTGCGGCCGCTTTACCGCGCGCGTGCTTCGCGCCGTGCGCATCGGCCCTTCTCCGGACTGGCTGCGGCAGCGCCTGGAAGCGCTGGGCCAGACTCCCATCAACAACGTGGTGGACGCGACGAACTACGTGATGTTCGAGCTGGGCCACGCGCTCCATGCCTTCGATCTCGACACGCTCGCCGAGCGCCGCATCGTCGTGCGCCGCGCAAATCCGGGCGAGAAGATGCGCACGCTCGACGGCATCGAGCGCGTGCTCACGCGCGACATGTGCGTGGTGGCCGACGCCCGGCGCGCCGTGGCGATCGGCGGGATCATGGGCGGCGCAGAAACCGAAATCAGCTCGGCGACGCGCAATCTGCTGCTCGAATGCGCATGGTTCGATCCGATTTCCATCCGCCGCACCTCAAAGGCGCTGGGTCTGCGCACCGAGGCCTCCATCCGGTTCGAGCGCCGCGCCGATCCGGAAATGGCGGAGCGCGCTTCACGGCGGTGCGCCCAGCTCATCCAGGAGATTGCGGGAGGCGAAGTGCTGGCCGGAGTGGTGGACGTCTATCCGAGCCGCCAGCCCGCGGCGGAACTGGAACTGACGCGGCGCGAGTTGCTGCGCGTGATGGGCGCAGACGTGCCCGATGCGGAGATCGAGGGAATCCTGCGCGCGCTCGGCTTCGAGCCGCAACGCACGGACGCGAACCGCGCCGGGCACGATTCGTTAGTGGCCGCGTGGCGCTGCACGCAGCCGAGTTGGCGGAACGACGTGGCGCGCGAAGTGGACCTGATCGAAGAAGTGGCGCGGCATCATGGGTTCGACAAATTTCCGCCGCGGCTTCCCGCCGCACGGCAGCCGGCGCGCCGCCTTTCGCACGCGAACGCGCTGGACGCGCTGCGCGAGCGCCTGATCGGGCTGGGCTACCAAGAAGCGGTGCCGATTCCGTTCGTGGATGAGGTCCACGACGTGCTCTTCCGCGAAGAGGCTGCCGGAGCTCCAGGAATCGCGCGGCTGGCGAACCCGCTCGCGGAAGACGCCGCGGTGCTGCGCTCGACCGGCGCCGTCACCATGGTTCGCACGCTCGAATGGAATCTGAACCGCGGGCAGCGCAACCTTCGCCTGTTCGAGATAGGACGAGTGTACGGCATCGAGGGCAGCAAATCCGTGGAGACGCCCATGCTGACGCTCGGCGCGGCAGGGCTGGCCCGCGAGAAAAGCGTGCACGACTCGCCGCGCACGTTTGGTCTCGAAGATTTGAAGGGCGATCTGGAAACGCTGCTCGAAATCTGCGGAGGCGTGCAGGCGGAAGCAGGCGGCCCGGCGTGGTTGCAGGCGGGGCGAGCGATGAGGCTGGCGCTGGTGCGTGAAAAGAGCGCGCTTTCAGCCGGGGACACAAAATGGGCTGGCGCCGGCGGGCAGCTCGCGCGCCGCGTGGCCGAACGGTTCAAATTGAAGCAAGACGTATGGGTGGCCCAATTGCAACTCGATCCGCTCGTCCGCGCGTTTGCAGCACATCGCGCCGGGAGGCACTTTGTACCGCTGCCTCGATTTCCAGCGGTTGAGCGCGATTTTTCGCTGGTCGTGGCGGACGGCGTCACATTCGGCCGGGTCGCACAGACCATCCGCGGGCTGGCCGTGCCGGAAATCGAGAACATCGAAGCGGTGGACCTGTTCCGCGGCGGGGCGATTCCCGCGGGGAAGCATTCGCTGCTCGTCCGCGTCACGCTGCAAAGCCACGAGAGCACGCTGACTGAGGCGCAGGTGAACGAAGTGAGCGCGCGCATTGTGGCCGCGCTGGAACGCGAAGTGGGGGCCACACTGCGGACCGGGTGAAGCCCCGAGTGCAGCTCGTGAAACCATCTGCTGGCGAGCCGCATCCTTTTGAGCGACGAAGGTCGAGCATGAATTACAACGCTCCCAACCGCGCGCCCCGTTGCTTACGGCTTTGGTCCGCCCGCGCCGCCGCCGTGGTTACCGCGCTCTCGATGCAATTCCTGTGGGTAGGCGTCCTGCTGTGCGCGGTGCAGTGTGCGAAGGGCGCATGCCCTGGACTCCCTGCGGGCGATGCGGAGCCCACAAACGGGCACTGCGGGCACTCCGGCAGCGCGCCGGCAGGCGGCCGGCACAGCCGCAACTGCCCCGCCACGTCTCTCCAGCACGTGGGCGCATCGCGAATCGCAGTTCTCCCCGCGCAATTGCCATGGGCCGCACAGAGCACGATGACGGCCGTTCTGCCGGGCGCAACAATGGTGCCCGGGCCAAGCGCCATGCTGTCGCGCCCGCGGCAGGAGAATTCACCCCCGCAAATTGCCGCGGCTCCAACCCCGATCCCGCTTCGCATCTAGCACATCGCCGATCCCAGCGAGCAACGGGCGCAGACCATCCCGCGCCTTTCGCGTCGCGAACTGCCTGCACGCAGTTCGTGATCGAAAAAACGAATCTCGCCGAAAGGACGGCAAGGTACGCGTGAAAAAATGTATGCGCGATCGACTTCTGCTGGGCGTCTTCTTTGCGCTCCTCGCGTCTTCAGCAGCGGCGCAGGATCCGCAATCCGCCGCTGCGCCGCAACCCGTGCCGGAAGAGCAGGCGGCAATGCCGCACGGCACCGCGGCGACGCTGATCGACGAGATCGAAGAGCATTCCGACTCCGGCACGAGCGTGGAGGCGGATTCATCGAACGAGCCCATGCTGATGAGCATGCACGGCCCCTGGATGTTCATGTTGCACGGCCTGGCCTTCGTGGTCTCGCAGCAACAGACCGGGCCGCGCGGCGCCGACAAGGTTTTTTCCACGAACTGGACGATGGGCATGGCGCAACGCAAAGCGGGTCCGGGCACGCTCACCCTCCGCGCCATGCTCAGTCTCGAACCAGCCACGATTACCGGACGCGAGTATCCCGAGCTGTTCCAGGTGGGCGAGACGGCGTTCGGCCGGCCGATCGTGGATGGGCAGCACCCGCATAACTTTTTTATGGAGCTCGCGGGAATCTACGATCTGCGCGCGGGCGATCACGGCCTGATCACTTTCTACGCCGCTCCGGTGGGCGATCCGGCGCTCGGCCCGCCGGCGTTCCCTCATCGCGCCTCGGCGGATGAGGATCCCATCGCCGCGCTCGGCCATCACATGCAGGATTCGACGCATATCTCGGGCAGCGTGTTCACGGCCGGCGCGGCGTTCCGCATCGTGCGAGTGGAAGTGTCCGCGTTCCACGGACGCGAGCCGGGCGAGAATCGCTGGACGATTGTGGCCGGTGATCCTGATTCGTGGGCTACGCGGCTGACCGTCAATCCGTTTCGCAACTGGAGCGCGCAGTATTCAATTGGCCGGCTGCACAGCCCGGAGGCGATCAGCCCGCAGGAAGACATCCTGCGCATGACCGCCTCGATTGATTATCACCGCTCGCTTGCTCGCGGCGATTGGGCCTCGACACTCGTCTGGGGGCGGAACAAAATGCTGCCCGGCGGCGCGATATTCTCAAGCTACCTGCTGGAAAGCCGGCTGCGCTTCGCATCGCGCAACGCGGTGTGGACGCGCATCGAGAACGTGGACCGCAGCAACGAGCTGCTGCTGGCAGGGAATCCGGCGCCACCGGGATTCGTGGAGCATTTCCTGGCGCGCGTCCAGGCGTATTCGTTCGGCTACGATCGCGACATCCTCGTGACGCGCCGCACGCGCACAGCGCTGGGCGCGCAGGTAACCGTGTACGGCGTTCCGGGGATGCTCCAGCCGCTTTATGGAAACGTTCCAGTGGGAGTCGCCGCCTTTCTTCGCTTCCGTCCTGCCGCACGCAGTACGTGGAAATGACGAGAGCCTGAGGAGGCGCAGTCTCTGGTTGCGCAAAACGCCGTGTGCTCGCAGAATGGTGCGCGGAATCAGAGCGACACCAGTGGCCCGGCCGCGCCGCGGCGACGAAGGGGGAGAGCGTGGAAGACTCGGTTCGCGTCGAAATCTACGACCAGATCTATCACCTGCGCGGAGAAACCGATGAGGCGCACGCGCAGGAGTTGGCGCGCTACGTGGACGAGCGCATGCGCGCCGTGGCAGAAGTGACCGGCGCGGTGGATTCGCTCCGCACGGCAGTGCTCGCCGCGCTTCACCTGGCCGACGAAATCTTTCAGCTTCGTGCCCGCCAACAGCAGCTCGAGGGCCAGATTCGCGAACGGGCCGAACACTGCTTGGAAATCGTGGATCGCGCGCTGGGGCAATCCGCCTGAAACCGCGGGGCTTTCCGCCTCGGCCCGCCGGCCGCAACTGTTTGCCTGCGGCTCCGCGAATCGCATAGAGTATCGACTCCTCAGTTTCGGAACGGAAGGGAGCATTTCCATGCGCTCACGCTGCTTTCACTTCGCGGTTTGTTTGGCGGTGTTGCTGCCGATGGAGGGCTTGCGCGCCCAAACCCAGCCGGGCATTCCGCGGCCGCCTGTGCGGATCACACTGGACGAGGCGGTGAAGCTGGCTTTGGCGCACAACCACGCGCTCGCCGCGGCGCGCACCACTATCCAGCAAAGCCAGGCGCAGGAGATCACGGCAAATCTTCGTCCCAACCCGGTGCTGATGGCGGACGCGCAGTTCCTGCCGATCTTCAATCCCAACCGCTGGACCGCCGACTACACCAGCGAGGACGCGCAGTTCGATCTGGGCGCGAGCTACCTGTTCGAGCGCGGGCTCAAGCGGCAGCACCGCCTGCAGGCCGCGAAAGATCAGACCGCGGTGACCCTCTCGCAGGTGGCAGACAACGAGCGCACGCTGAGTTTCCAGACGGCAACAGCGTTCGTCTCCGCGCTGCTGGCGGAAGACAACCTCGCGCTCGCGCAGAAGGACCTGGAGAGTTTCCAGCATACGGTGGACATCAGCGAGGCGCGGTTCAAAGCCGGGGACATGAGCGAAGGCGACTACTTGAAAATCAAACTCCAGTTGCTGCAGTTCCAGACAGACGTATCGCAAGCGGAGCTCGGGCGGGTGCAGGCGCTGGTGGGACTGCGCGAGCTGCTGGGGTACGAATCGGTTCCAGTGGACTATGACGTCGCCGGGACGCTCGAGTATGAGCCGGTAAGAACCACGCAGGACGAAGCGCTGGCCATGGCCAACGAGCACCGTCCCGACCTGCGCGCGGCGATCCAGGGAATGGCCGCGGCGAACAGCCAGCACGATCTGGCCATCGCCTACGGAAAGCGCGACCCGACGCTCGAGGTCGTCTATACGCACACGGGGGGATTGAGCAGTGTTTCCACATTCTTCAATATGGAAATTCCCATCTTCACCCGCAACCAGGGCGAAATCGCGCGCACGAAATTCGCCATCACCCAGGCCGAAGAACTGCACCGCGCGGCGGTAGAAACCGTCTATGGAGACGTGGCCGGGGCGTATGAGGGAGTGACCTCGAACGACCAAATCGTCCGCCTCTACCGCTCCGGATATCTCGACGAGTCGAAACTCTCACTCGACATCACCGAATATGCGTATCAGCACGGCGCCGCGAGTCTGCTGGATTTCCTGGACGCGGAGCGCAGCTACCGCGCCACGCAACTCGCCTATCGCCAGGCGCTCGCCTCGTACATGCTCGCGGTAGAGCAATTGCGCGAGGCAACGGGCAATCGAGGCATGTTGTGAGACGGAAGTCCCCGTTCACGGGCGGCATGATGCGTTCCGCGAGTGCCGGTCTCCCCGCGCTCGCCGTGCTGGCACTGGCCGCGTGCAGTTCGCACAATTCCGCTGAAGAGATGACTTCCTATTCGTCGAAGGCGACGAAGGAGCAGACCGCGCAACTCTTCAGCGTTCCGGCAGACCAGATGTCGCACCTGCGTATCGTGACGGTGACCCCGGGAACGCTCCAGCGCACGCTCCGGCTCTCGGGCGCGGTAGCCTACAACGCGTTCCGCACGACCCCGGTGATCAGCATGGTGGGCGGCCCGGTGAGCAGAATCCTGGTAGCGCCCGGCGACCAGGTGAAACTCCGCCAGCCGCTGCTGGAAGTGGCCAGCCCCGACTACGCCCAGTTGCGCGGCTCCTACCTGAAGGCACGCGACACGTTTCGCGTTGCGGACAAGAACTGGACGCGCGCGCAGGACCTGTACGCCCACGGCGCCATCGCGGAACGCGACTTGCTGCAGGCCGAGTCCGATCGCAATCAGGCGAAAGCGGACCTCGACTCGAATGAAGAGGGGCTGCGCATTCTGGGAATCGCAAAGCCGGAAGAACTCGAGAAAGCCCCCGTGTCGTCCGGGATTCCGCTGCTCTCGCCGATCGAAGGGGAAATCGTGGAGCGGCTGGTCTCGCCCGGGCAGTTGCTGCAGGCCCAGGCCACTCAGGCGTTCACGATTTCGGACATGAGCACGGTGTGGGTGCTGGCCAACATCTATCAAACCGACATGCCGTTTGTGAAAGTGGGAGACGAGGTGGAGACGATCTCCGACGCGTATCCGGGAGAAAGTTTTCGCGGGAAGATTTCCTACCTCTCGCCCGCCGTGGACGTGAATTCGCGCACGCTCCAGGCCCGGATCGAGGTGGAGAACCGCGGCCGCAAGCTCAAGAAAGACATGTACGTAATCGTGACGGTCCACGCGGGAACGATCGAGAACGCCATTTCCGTTCCGGACGCGGCCGTGCTCCGCGATGACGAGAATCAGCCATTTGTGTTCGTCGAAGCAGGGGAACGGCAGTTCGGGCGGCGTGCAGTGCAAATCGGACAAAGCCAGAACGGGCAAACGCAGATCCTGCAGGGTCTCGCGGCCGGCGAAAAAATCGTTGCGGACGGAAGCTTGTTCCTGCAGTTCCAGAACACGATCCAGCGATGATGGACACGCATGGCGGGACGCGCAACCGCAGGGGCGGACAACGGCCCGGCGGGCATCAGGGGGCGCCGCCGAATGAAAACAGGGTTCAGGGCTGACAGCCGATGATCCATAACATCGTCCAATTCGCTCTGAAACAAAAATTCCTGGTGCTGATGGCTACTGTCTTCGTTGCCGTCGCCGGCGCGGTGGCCTTCAGGCGCATGCCGGTGGACGCCTATCCCGACCTCTCTCCTCCCATGGTGGAAATCATCACCCAGTGGCCCGGACACGCCGCAGAAGAGACCGAGCGGCTCGTAACGCTCCCGATCGAGGTGGAGATGAACGGCGTGCCGAGGATGGAGGTGATGCGTTCGATCACGCTCTATGGGCTCTCCGACATCATCCTGACATTCGAAGAGACCACGGACCCCTACTTCGCGCGCCAGGTGGTTTTCGAGCGGCTTTCGCAACCGACGCTGCCTGCCGGGGTCAACCCCTCGCTGGCGCCGCTGTTCAGTCCTAGCGGGCTGGTGTACCGCTACGTGCTGGAAAGCCCCGACCACACGCCGCAGGAGTTGAAGACGTACGAGGACTGGGTGATCGAGCGCGCCTACCGGTCCGTGCCGGGCGTGGCCGACGACTCCGGGTTCGGCGGAACGGTGATGCAATATCAGGTGCTGCTCGACCCGGTGCGGCTCTTCGGCTACCACATCACCGTGCCGCAGGTGATTCAGCAGTTGTCGGTGAACAACGCGAACACGGGCGGCGGATTTTATTCCCAGGGCGGCCAGTTCTACTACGTCCGTGGGCTGGGCCTGGTGCGCGACACGCATGACATTGGCAACATCATCATCGCGACAGTCAACGGCACGCCTGTGCGCGTCACCGACGTGGGCCAAGTGACGATCGGAAACGCGCCGCGGCTCGGCGAATTCGGCTTCCAGAACAACGACGACGCGGTGGAAGGCGTGATCCTGATGCGCCGCGGCGAGCAGACTCAGACGGTTCTGGAGGGAGTGGAAGCGAAAACGAAGGAACTGAACGAGCAGATCCTGCCGCAGGACATCAAGGTAAGGCCCTATTACGACCGCAGCGATCTAGTGCGGCTGACAACGGACACGGTCGAAGCCAACCTTTTGCGCGGGATGATCCTGGTGCTGATCGTGCTCATCTTTTTCCTGGTGAGCGTTCGCGCCGCGGTGATTGTGGCGCTCACGATTCCGCTCGCACTGCTCTTCTCGTTCGTTTTCCTGCATGCGCAGGGCGTGGCAGCGAACCTGCTGTCCATCGGCGCGATCGATTTCGGAATCATCATCGACGGCACGCTGGTGATGGTCGAGAACATCTACCGCGAGCTGGGACTGCGGCAGGGTTCTCAATACAGCCTTTCGGAAGTAATCCGGTCCGCTGCGCGCGACGTGGACCGGCCGATCTTTTACTCCGTCGCGGTCATCATCGCGGGATATATCCCCATCTACGCGCTGGGTGGGCCATCGGGAAGGCTGTTCCACCCGATGGCGGACACGATGTCGCTCGCGCTGGTGGGGGCGCTGATTCTTACGCTGACGTTCGTGCCGGTGATGTGCTCCTACTGGTTCCGGCGGGGCGTACGTGAAAAGAGAAATCGCGCCTACGACTGGATCCGCCAGGAATATGCGCGCGAGCTGGAGTGGTTCCTGGCCCGGCCCGTGCTGGCCATGGTCATTGCCACAGCAGTTTTCGGCGCAAGCCTGCTGCTCGTTCCCTACATCGGCGGCGAATTCATGCCGCATCTGGACGAAGGGGCGCTGTGGGTCCGCGCCACGATGCCGTACACCATTTCGTTCGAAGAGGCTGCCAAGTTCGCGCCGCAGGTGCGCAAACTCCTGATGGCCTATCCACAGGTGACCGAAGTTGGTTCTGAGTTGGGCCGCCCGGACGACGGCACTGACCCGACGGGCTTCTTCAATTGCGAGTTCTACGTGGGACTCAAGGCCTACAACGACCCGGCGTGGCAGAAGAGTTCCGCGCACACGAAGGAAGAATTCGTCGCCGAGCTGCAGAAAAAACTGGCGTCGTTCCCCGGCGTGATTTTCAACTACACCCAGCCGGCCGAGGACGCAGTGGACGAGGCGCTGACCGGGCTCAAGAGCGCGTTGGCGGTGAAGGTGTACGGCCCGGACCTGAATGTGCTGCAGGAAAAAGCGCTCGCCATCAAACGGACACTCGAGACGGTGCGGGGTTTCACCGACCTGACGGTGGTGCGCGAGCTGGGCCAGCCCAGCCTGATTGTCGAGACCGACAGAGAAAAGATCGCGCGATACGGCATTAATGTGGCGGACGTGGAGGCGATCGTCCAGGCGGCCGTGGGCGGGCAGGCGGCCACGCAGGTGATTCAGGGCGAAAAGCTGTTTGACCTGGTCGTGCGCATGGAGCCGCGCTATCGCGAAAGCGCTCAGGAGATCCGCAACCTGCTGGTCGGTACGCCCACGGGCCAGCAGATTCCGCTGGCGCAACTGGCGGACATCCGACAGGGAAATGGCGCATCCTTTATTTACCGCGAGAACAATTCGCGTTACATCGGCGTGCAGTACAGCATCGAGGCCCGCGACCTGGCCGGCGCCGTGGAGGAGGCGCAGAAGGCCGTGGCAAAGGCCGTGCCGCTGCCCTCGGGCTACCGGCTGGCCTGGGGCGGGGAATACAGCGAATTCCTGGAGGCGCGCAAGCAGCTCAACGTGATCGGCCCGCTCACGGTTCTGCTCATTTTCCTGATCCTGTTCGCTCTCTATGGAAACTTCAAGTTCCCCTTCACGGTGGTGCTGAGCGTGGTGCTGACCGAGCCCGTCGGCGCGCTTGTGGCGCTCAAGCTAACGGACACTCCCTTCAGCGTGTCTTCCGTCCTGGGATTGCTCGTGCTGCTCGGCGTTTCTGCGGAAACCGCGGTAATCGACGTTTCCTATATCAACAAGCTGCGACTGGAAGGATTTGACATCGCGAAGGCTACATTTGAGGGATCGATGGTAAGACTGCGGCCGGTCATGATGACGGCGCTGGTGGCATGCCTCGGCCTGTTACCCGCGGCGCTTTCAACCGGCATCGGATCGGATTCCCAGAAGCCGTTTGCCATCGTCGTTGTGGCAGGGCTGGTTTCGCGGCTTTTTCTGGGCCGGATTGTGAGCCCGGTGCTCTACCAGATGGTGGCGCGAGAAGGCGATGTGCTGCAGGTCTAGCCGGCGGCATGGAAAGCCCCTCGCGCGCCGCGGCCTCGCGGCAAAGGCAGTCCGAAAAATAACGCTGCGGACAACGGCGCCGACAAATCATCTTGCTGTGTAGGTAATTCCGGCGCAGACTGGCGAGAGTGGGCGAAGTCCTGGAAACTATGCGTTATCCGCATGCATCTAACCGAGCCGGGGTGGGCTTCCTTTGGTAAAACGGCAAGGGAATCCGGTTGGCAGGCAGAACGCTAGAGCTCTTCTGGCTCTCGCGTTGTGCGCTCTCACCATCTTCTTTGTCGTCGTCTCCTCCAGCCATATCCATCCCGAAGGCCAGCGCGACGGGGCCTGCCGCATCTGCCAGGTCGCGCACATTGGAGTTCCAGCGACGCTGGCAGCCGACGAGCTCCCGGCGCCCCTTATCCAGCGCTCCGATTTGCCCGGCGAAGTCCGGTTCGTCCATTCCGAGCTGTTTCTCTCCAGCGCTCCCTCCCGCGCACCCCCCGCCGCGTAGCTCCTTTCCTCCAATCTGAGGGGCATTTCGCGCACCGCCACATCCGTTTGGCGTTGCGTCCGCTCTTAGGGCGAGCCCCAGAAGAAACCCACGGCCGATCATGCGAGACGGATGGGAGGAAACATGCAGAAGGGATTGAGAGCCATTTCTGTATTGCTATTTGGCTTCTTCAGTTTTTGGACATGCAAGCCTGCGCGGGCGCAGTCCGCAAACGCCGGGACCATTCAGGGAACGGTAAAGGACCCGTTGGGCGCTTCCATCCCGGGCGCGCAGGTGGACATTGCAAATCCGGTGAGCGCGTACCGTCACACAACGACTACGGATGAAAACGGCTCGTTCCAGTTCCCCAACGTGCCCTTCAATCCGTACCACCTCGTAGTGAAAGCCACGGGGTTCGCGGCATTTACGCAGGACGTGGATGTTCGCTCGGGCGTGCCGGTAACGCTGGCCATCGCGCTCAGGCTGGCCGTGACCAGCACTTCGGTTACGGTCCAAGAAACGGGAGGTGACCTGATTGAGGTCGATCCAACTTTTCACACGGACGTGGGTCGCGAACTGATCGAGCGCATGCCACTGGAGAGCGTGTCCTCTTCGGTGAGCTCGGTGGTGACGCTGACCACGCCGGGCGTAGCCGCGGATTCAAACGGCCTCTTCCACGGCTTGGGGGACCATGCCTCGAACTCCTTCTCCGTGGACGGCCAGCCGATTACCGATCAGCAGAGCAAGGTTTTCTCCAACCAGATTCCCGAGGATTCCATTCAATCTCTGGAAGTGATTACCGGCGCTCCGCCGGCGGAATACGGCGGCAAGACAAGCCTGATCATAGACGTGACCACACGCTCGGGCCTAGGTGTCACCCAGCCTCATGGCGAACTGACGGCCTCCTACGGCTCTTTCGGCAGCGCAAATACTGGGTTCGATCTTGCGTACGGGGGAAAGAACTGGGGAAATTTCGTGTCCGTGAGTGGATTGAATACGGGCCGCTTCCTCGACGGACCCGAATACGTTGTGATGCATGACAAGGGAAATGAAGAAAATTTGTTCGATCGGGTCGACTACAAAATTTCAAAGGCAGATACTATCGGCCTCAATTTCAGCTACAGCCGGTCGTGGTTCCAGACGCCGAATTCCTACGACGCGGAAGACGGGACGGCATGGACCTTCCTTTCCGCAGACCCGACCTGCCCGCCGGGACAAACGGGCAACTGCGGCGGCCTGGGACCAAACGGCCTGCCCGTAGGGTCCCAGGATCAGCGCTCGAAAATCGGCACCTTCAATATCTCGCCCTCGTGGACACGCTTGATCAGCTCGACCACGGTCTTCACACTTGGCGTTTTTGTGCGACGGGATCAATACAATTACTACCCGAGCGGAGACGCTTTCGCGGACTACACGCCGGACCTGCAATTCGAGACCGTGGGCCAGAACCGCACGTTGACGAACGCCGGTGCCCGCGCCAGCGTCTCCTACGTCAAGGGCATCCACAACTTCAAGGCGGGCGTCAACTTCGAGCACACCTTCCTCACGGAAAACGATCGGTTCGGCATCGTGGATCCGACCAACAACGTCGTATGCCTGAACCCCGATGGAACTCCAGACACGAGCCCAGCAATCACCAGCTTCGCGCAATGTACCGGGACGCTCTCGCCGAACACCGCGGCTAACAACGCCGCGCTCGGGGCTACCGTCGCGCCGTTCATTCCGCTGCTGGGCTGCTACGATTTGACGCGCACGGCCGCGCTGCCCGCCTCCGACGGCTGCCCCGCGGGACAAGCCACCAGCGGCCTCTACCACTTTTATGGTCACGCCGACATCAAGGAAACAGCTCTCTTCGTGCAGGACGCCATCACTGTGCACAACTGGTCGTTCAACCTCGGCATCCGCGGCGATATCTACAACGGCCTTGCCAGCGCCGCGCAGGCGGAACCGCGCCTGGGCCTCGCTTACAACATCAAAGCCACGAACACGGTGCTGCGCGTTTCCTACGCCCGCACCATGGAGACGCCGTTCAACGAAAACCTGATTCTGGCCAGCACCGGCTGCAACAACCCGGTGATCTTCGACCTCCAGGAGTCCGTTCCGGGCGGCATGTGCATCTCGTCTTCAGTGCCGCCGCTCAGTCCCGGCCATCGCAATGAGTTTCATGCCGGTCTCCAGCAGGCCTTCGGAAAATACCTGGTGGTCAACGCCGAATACATCTGGAAGTACACGCACAAGGCGTTCGACTTCAGCGTGCTGGGCGATACGCCGATCACCTATCCCATCGAATGGACCAGTTCGAAAATTCCGGGGTACGCCATCAACGCGAACATGCCGAACTTTCACGGACTGACCGCATACGTCGTGATGTCCAGCGTAGCGGCGCGCTTCTTCACGCCACAGGTGAGCGGCGTTGGCGCGACGCCCGGCCCGGTGGGCGTATTTCGGATCGATCACGATGAGAAGTACAACCAAACCACGCACGTGCAATACCAGCCGTGGAAGCGTGGCCCCTGGCTCGGATTCAACTGGCGCTACGACAGCGGCCTGGTGGCCGGTCCCGTTCCCTGTCTGGGAGGCGAGGACTGCGCCAACGGACCGGATGGCGGCGGCCCCAACAATCTGGTGGACGTCTCGGGGCTCTCCCCCGACCAGCAGTTCCAGGCAGGGCTCTTCTGTGGCACGGTGCATGCGACGCCCACCGCACCCATCAGCTCGTCATTCGGCGCGAACCTGTGTCCCGCATCGATGTACGGTTCGAATCTGGTCAAGATCCCCGCGCCGTTTACCGAGAACAACGATCTCAATCCGCCGCGCATCGCCCCACGCAGTGTTTTCGATATCGCCATGGGCGAGGACAACCTGTTCCACGGCGACCGCTACAAGTGGAGCCTGCGGTTCGGCGTGATCAACCTCACGAACAAGGTAGCGCTCTACAACTTTCTCTCCACGTTCAGCGGCACGCACTACGTCACGCCGCGGACGGAATCCGCGGAACTGGGCTTCCACTTCTAAGTCCCGCGATGAACGGGGCGCGAGGCGCTCGCGCCCCCCGCCCCGCAATCTGCTAGACTCTTAATCGGGAGCGGCCTGCGAGGCGCGTGTTGGCGCACACATCTTTGAACCAACACCGAACCTCAGGCGTCTGAGTCATCCTGCGGTTGCGCGTGCTCGTCGCCCCCGCCGGGGCGGGGGAACTCCGAGAGGCCTGAAAGCAGGTGCGGGACGCCACCATTTCCACGAGGTTCAGGATTGTGCGCGGCACGGCTGAGCGGACCGCTCCCCTGCCTTTCCTCTACTCCTCCAGGGGACATCAGGGCGAATGAGAATTCTGTTCATCGGCGACATTGTGGGCTCGCCCGGGCGGGAAGTCGTGCGCGCGGAGCTGGAAGCGGCGCGGGCGGAGCACCGCGTGGACCTGGTGATCGCCAACTGCGAGAACGCGGCATCCGGCTTCGGAATTACGCCTTGACTCGCGGAAGAGCTGCTGGGAGTGGGCGTCGAGGTGCTCTCCGGCGGCAATCACATCTACGACCGCAGGGAAATTCTGGAATATATTCCGACGCAGGCGCGCCTGCTGCGGCCGGCAAACTTCGCGCCCGGCTCGCCCGGAAGCGGGATGTACGTTGGCCGGGCGAAGAACGGCGTTCCCTTTGCCCTCCTGAATCTGCAGGGGCGCGTGTTCATGGCCCCAAACGACTGCCCGTTCCGCACTGCGGACCGCGAGCTGGAGCGGCTGGGGAAACTGGGCCCCATCAACGGAGCGGGACCCGCAAAGATTGTGATTGTGGACTTCCACGCGGAGGCCACGAGCGAAAAACAGGCTATGGGCTGGTATCTGGACGGGCGCGTGACGGCCGTCATCGGCACACACACACACGTGGCCACCGCCGACGAACGCGTGCTGCCGAAAGGCACGGCCTATATCACCGATGTGGGCATGACTGGGCCGCACGCCTCAATCATCGGAATGGAAAAACAGGCCATGCTGAAACGGTTTCTCGACGGGTTGCCGGCGCGATTCGAGGTAGGCGAGGGCGACGTGCGGATGAACGCGGTGCTACTGGACGCAGACGAGGAAACGGGGCTGGCGCGGTCGATTTCGCGGTTGTGCCTGGGCCTGACCTAAATCGGCGCATGCGCCGGGCAACCCCGCAACGGCGGCTGTGGCTCCTAGATTTCTGGCCATGCATGATCCTTCCTCCGTGCGCTCAATTCTGCGCGTCGCCGCGGCAGCCGGGGCGGTCCTGGCAGCCGCACTCGCTGCACGGGCCGATCTCGATTCCGAATTGATCGCCCGAGCGCGCCTCTTTCCCTCCCTCAGCTCGGGAGTCACCGCCATCCATCGCGACAACTCCGGACGTTACGTGGTGCTCACCGAGCGCGCCGGCGTTCTGATGTTCAACGCCAAGGGCGAGCCGGCGGGACACGCGCCCGCTGATTCGTCGCCAACCTCGTCGATTGCTTTCGGCGCAGACATGGATCTGGACGACCAGGGAAACATTTATGTGGCCGACCGCGCGGGAAACGCGGTGCAGGTTTTCACGCCGAATGGAAACCTGGATCACACAATCCATATTGTGGGACCGACCTCGGTAGCCACGCTTGCGGAGGGAGAGGTTGCCGTGGCCAGTTTGCGCTCGCCGAAACTGGTCACCGTGTTCGGCGCGGAGGGCCAGGTAGTGCGCGAATTCGGCGAGCCGGAGAAAATCACCGGGCAGGAAGAACTGAACCGGTACGCAAATATCGGCCGGCTGTGCCGCGATTCCTCGGGGCGGCTCTACTACTCGTTCACCTATTTGCCGGAGCCCACGGTCCGGCGTTACGACCGCTACGGCTATTCCGACTTCGAGCTCGTGGTCAGCACCCAGGACTACGTAGGAGCTTCCATGGCGGCACGCAAGACGATTGCGCGCGAGGAAGGTCCCCAGCACAGCAAAGGCGGCCCGAAACTGCACTCGATGCTCGGGCCCGTCGCCGTGGATCCCGCGAATGGCGACATCTGGCTGGGAATCGGAGGCCGGCTGTTGCGCTTCCGGGCCGACGGCGCGGAGTTGGGCTCCTTCCTGATCTACACGCCGGACGAAGCGCGGCTGGAGGCCAGCGCAATCCTGCTGGAATCGGGGCGAATCGTCGTGGCGTCAAGCGCACTGGGCGTGTTCGACCTGCCGCGCCCGGCAGCTAGCGGTCCATGAGCCCACGCACCGCAGATGGATTGTCAACGCGGCGTAACGAGGACGCGAAACCTGGTTCCTGCACAGATATCCACAGCACCACGATGCAGCACTCCGGTTTTGCGGCGCGCTGCACGCGGCAACTGCGCGGAGGGCTGGATTTTAGCTGCGATTTTCGATGTCCGCCACAACGCTCTGGACTGTGGAAAAACTGTGAACGCTCTGTGCGAAACCCATTCGAGCCGCGCATAATTTTCGCTTGCCCGTTTCAGGGGAGTTGTGCAGAATCTCCCCTCGCGTTGGTCTTGGCAGGTGGTACTTGGACGGCCCGGAAGCCGAGTTCGTCGCCGGGCGAGACCCAGTGGAACAGGGGACGTTCCACAAACTAGCTTCAAACGATAGTTCAGACTCGAAGCCCCTGCGCGGAGGGGCATTATTTCCACACTATTTCCACACCTGTGGAAATTGGCGGCTGGCTGTTTTCCCGACCGTCCCGCGATGGCCGAAAGGCCTGCGAGAGGCGCATGGTTTCGTGGGCAACAATTCTGCAGCACGTTGAGCGGCGCGTAAATCCGCACGCCTTCGGCTCCTGGTTCCGGCCGACCGAACAGGAAGAAGCCCAGGAGGGGGAGGCGAAGATTCGCGTGCGGGTTCCTTCTCCCATCCATCGCAAGCGCCTCACCGAGACCTACAAAGGCGTCCTGGAGGCCGCGCTGCATGAGTTGAACGCGGCGGACACGCAGATCGAGTTTGTGTGCCCGGATGCTCCGGCCCGTCCTGCCGTTCCGGCGCCCGGCTCGCAGGCAAAGCTGGATTTCGATTCCGCCGACCATCAGCTCAGTTCCCGGTACACCTTCGAAACGTTCGTGGTGGGTGCGTGCAACCAGTTCGCCCACGCCGCGGCGCAGGCTGTGGCGGAACAGCCCTCCAAGGCCTATAACCCGCTCTTCCTTTACGGCGGCGTGGGCATGGGAAAAACCCACCTGATGCAGGCCATCGGCCACTTGATGAAGCGCCGGTCGCCCTCCATGCGGCTGTGCTACAGCAGCGCGGAAAAGTTCACAAACGACGTCATCAATTCGTTGCGTTTCGACCGCATGATCAGCTTCCGCGACCGCTTCCGCACCGTGGACACGCTGCTGGTGGACGACATCCAGTTCATCGCCGGCAAGGAACGCACGCAGGAGGAGTTCTTCCACACGTTCAACGCGCTCTACGATCAGGGGAAGCAGATCGTAATCTCCTCCGACTGCCCGCCGAAAGAGATTAACTCGATCGAGGAGCGGCTCCGTTCGCGCTTCGAATGGGGCTTGATCGCCGACATCCAGCCGCCCGACCTCGAAACCAAGATGGCCATCCTGCACAAGAAGGCGGAGAACGAGCGCGTGGCGCTTCCGGACGAAGTGGCCGAGTTCATCGCCCGCTCGATTAAATCCAACATCCGCGAGCTGGAAGGCGCGCTCACCCGCCTGATTGCCTACACCCAGCTCACCGGAGGCACGATTTCGCTGCCCACGGCGCAGCAGGTGCTCAAGAACCTGATCGACGCGGCCGAAAAGAAAGTGACCATCGAGCAGATTCAGCGGCGTGTGAGCGAGCATTTCGGCCTGCGCATCCAGGACCTGAAAATGCGCTCGAACGCCAAGGCCATTTCCTATCCCCGCCAGATCGCCATGTACGTCGTGAAGCAGCTCACCACCGCGTCGCTGCCGGAGATTGGCCGCCAGTTTGGCGGCAAGCACCACACCACCGTGCTGCATTCCATCCACAAAATCGAATCGTTGCGGCGGCAGGACAAGGACCTGCATCGCATGATCGCCAAGATGATCGACTCCTTCGGATGACCGCTGGCGCGGGCACTCCTGTCCGCGCGCCCCTCTCTCAGGTCGCCTCCTCCCATGGCCCAACCCCGTGCTCTTGTGAGCGCGGTCCTCACCCTCGCGCATAGGTCAGCGGTCTATACGCCTGCCTGTCCCATCAGTAAGCAGGGCTGTTGTGAATCTTCTGTGGGAAGCCTGCGCATACCTTGTGGATGTGTGTGCAGGAGAGCGCGGTGCAGGATCGTGCAGTACGTGGCCAGCGCTAGCTCGCCCGAATTTTCCGCACAACCTGCCCTGGATTCACAGCCTTCTCCACATCACACACAGTGGTCGGACGCCGCGCAGAACTGCCCTTTCTGCCGCTTCTCCTCGAATTTCACAGCCTCTACTGCTACTGCGGTCTTTATCTGCTCTTGGAAAAGGGTTACAGTACCGCCGTGGCAGCGAGCACTGCAGTCGCGCAAGCGCGAGGGAACCAAGAGATGGAATTCACCGTGAGCAAGGCGGACCTGCTGAGGGAATTGAGCCTGACGCAGGGAGTCGTCGAGCGCAAGACGACAATTCCGATCCTGGCCAATATTTTGTGCGAGGCGAAGGGGAGCCGCTTGGCCATCACGGCTACGGATCTCGAGCTGACAATCTGTACGTCGTGCGACGTGAAGACGAAGAAGGATGGCAGCGGGACGGTATCGGCAAAAAAGCTCCTGGAGATTATCCGCCTACTGCCCGACAGTGATATCCGCTTCAAACTCCTCGAGAACCATTGGGTTCAGATCACCAGCGACAAGCGCAACTACAAGATGGTGGGCATGGCCAAGGAGAATTTCCCGGCCCTGCCCGCGATGCCACACGTATTCGCGCGCCTGCCTGCAGCGCTCATCGCAGACATGATTGCGAAGACCTATTTCGCCATCTCCATGGAGGAATCGCGCTACACGCTCAACGGGGCCAAGCTGATCCTCAAGCCGGACTCCATCACGCTGGTGGCTACAGACGGCCATCGGCTGGCTCTGGTGGAAGCAACACAGAAGGTGGACGGCCTGAACACCGAGGCCGGCGTGCTGGTTCCAAAGAAAGCCATGAACGAGTTGAAAGCCCTGGCGGCAGAAGCGGGTGACGAGGCACAGATCGAGTTCGCGCAGGACGAAAGCAACCTCTTCTTCCGCATCGGCGAGCGCCAGCTGATTTCCCGCAAGCTCACCGGGCAATTCCCCAATTACGAGGCTGTTCTGCCCCGCGACAACACGAAGTCCGTGGGGATCGACCGCGACGAGTTGGCCGATGCGCTACGCCGCGTTTCGCAGCTGGCCGACCAGCGCTCGCAGGCCGTCAAAGTGACGCTTTCGAAGGAAGGCGTCGAGATTTCCGCCTCCAGCCCCGAATACGGCGAGGCGCGTGAAGTGATCGAGCGCGAATACAAAGGTGCCGACCTCTCCATCGGCTTCAACGCGAAGTACATGCTCGACTTCCTGGCCGCAGCGCCCCAGGGACCCATCAGCCTGGAGCTGAAAGACGAGCAATCCGCGGGGCAGATGCGCCCGTCCGCAGAAGAAGGCACGCGCTACCGCTACGTCATCATGCCGATGCGGATCTGAAGTTGCTTTTGTAGCCGGGGGCGTAAGCCCCATGGTTGTTTCCCACTCTGTCCATTTTGGAGCTGTCTTCACCCGCGCGGCGCGCTCACAATCCCCTCATGGTTTTCGCTGATTTCCATTTCGCTGCGGCCATCCGCCGCGCCGTCGCGCGCCACGAGGCCCGGATCCGCGCGTTCACTGCGGCACTC
>JASHRU010000091.1 GCA_030037225.1 Candidatus Acidiferrales bacterium
CTTCCGTGTCGAGCTGCCCGTGCTGCCGGTGATTGTGCCGCAGACGGTCGCTTCGTATTACTCGGCCACGAAGAATTCCTGAGCTCGCCGCGCATTTCGCAGCGTGCGAGCCGGGGGAACGGAAGTGCCGAGGGGGGAAATGCCGGCTGGACTCCGGCTGCGTCCATCGGTCCGGCTCTGACGCGTCTTGCAGGCGCGCAGCCGCTGGACTAGAGTCCCGGGCCTGAGGCTGGCCCGTCAGCCGGAATGGGGGATGGTCATGAAATCCGCTGCTCGTTTTTCGATCTTGCTGTCATTCTTTTTTGTTGCCTTCTCCACTGCTGCCCAGACCGCGCGCGATAGCCTGGCCAGACTCGTGGCCTCTCCCGGCGTCTCCGGCTACGAGGGAGTCGCGGGTGGACCCGCAGAGATGGTCCGCAAGGGCATCGAAGAGCTGAAGCCCTCGCCGGCCGTGGCCGTGGACCCCATCGGCAACATTACCGTGACAATCCGCGGGAAGGGCCCCGGCCCGCAGCGATGGTTCGTTGCGCCCCTCGACGAGCCCGGCTACGTCGTCAGCGAAATTACTCCCGACGGCTATCTCCGCCTCCAGCGGCTCCCGCAGCAGTCCCCCCAGTTTCTGTTCGATGCCCTGCACTTTGCGCAGCAGGTGACGGTGCTCGCGCGCGACGGCCGGCGGATCCGCGGCGTAATCGCCGGGCTCTCGGTCCATCTCCAACCGGCCCGGCGTGACGCCCCGAAAATGGATCATCTCGACGAAATGTACGTGGACATCGGCGCCTCGAGCGAGGCGGAGGCACGGCAGGCCGGAGTGGACGTGCTCGATCCGCTGATCGTGGATCGGCGTCTCTATAATTTGTCGAACGGCCTGCGGGCCGGAACCGCTGTAGGTGACCGCTACGGCGCCGCGGCCCTGCTCTCGCTCGCCGAAGTGCTCACACGCAAGGAATTCTCGGGCACGGTGACTCTCTGTTTTGTGACGCAGCAATGGCTGGGCGCGCGCGGGCTGCGTCGCGCGCTCGAAACGAGCCACGCGGACGAAATGATTTACGTCGGCCGCTTGTCTTCCGCTCGGGCTTTAGGCGCAGCGGTGCCTTCCGCCGAGCCGGGTTCGGGCGTGCTTATCGCCACGGCCGATCCCGCCAAGCCGCTCGAGGGATTCGCCGCCGAGATACAGGCTTCGGCGAAAGCTTCCGGCGTGAATGTGCAAGCCGCGCCGGGACTCTTTCGCTTTCCCGCTACGCCACAGGCGCCCCAACTCCCCGCCCGGTTTGTCCAACTCGCGCTCCCGATCGCCTGGCCCGTCACACCCATCGAAACGATTTCCGACTCCGACCTGGATTCGCTCGTAAACCTGCTGGACCACGAGGTGCCCGGAAAACTTCTGTCCCCGCCGGGGCCCGGAGGCAATGCCGTGGACGGACACTACCACCCCGCGCACACTCCACTTCCCGTCGAGGAGATTTTGAAGAGACTATCGCTCGCCTATGGCGCGAGCGGGCATGAGGCTTATGTTCGGGATGAGGTAAAAGACCTGCTTCCCGAGTGGGCCAAGCCGGAGACCGACGACGCGGGCAATCTGATCTTGCATTTCGGCGGCGCGACCAAGGGTGCAGCCGGCTCCGCGGCGCCGGTCGTGTTTGTCGCGCACCTGGACGAAATCGGTTACGAAGTCAAAGCCATTGCCCAGGATGGCCGGCTCGAAGTCGCGGAACTGGGAGGCGGCGCACCGCAGTATTTCGTGGGCCATCCGGTTCTGGTCCACAGCGAGAAGCTGCCTTACGACGGCTTGATCGAGCTGCCTGCCGGTTGGGACACGGCGCAGTTCACCTGGCCGAGCTTTCGAGGCGATGCCCGCGCGCGCGTGGACGTTGGCGCTCGCGACCGTGCGGCGGTGGAAGCTCTCGGGATTCACGAGGGAGACTGGATCACCATCCAGAAGGAGTATCACCAGCTCGCCGGCACGCGTGTGAATGCCCGCAGCTTCGACGACCGCGTCGGCTGCACCGCGCTTGTCGCCGCGGCGTGGAAACTCGGCCCGGAGATTCGCGGCCGCGACGTGACCTTTGTATGGTCCACCGAGGAGGAGGTCGGCCTGCGCGGGGCCGCGAAGTTTGCGGAACGCACGGCCGCCGCGGCGGCGGAAAATCCGCCGTTCCGGACCGTGTACGCCATCGATACCTTTGTCAGTTCGGATTCGCCGCTGGAAAATCCGCGCTTCGCTCACGCGCTGCTGGGCCAGGGATTCGTGGTGCGCGCCGTGGATAGCTCCAACGTGGTGCCGCGCGAGCAGGTGGACCGCGTGGTCGCCCTCGCGCGCGAGCACCACATTCCCGTGCAGTATGGCGCCACCGGCGGCGGCAACGACGGCTCCATGTTCACGCGCTTCGGCGTGGTGGACGTGGCGCTCGGCTGGCCGCTGCGTTATTCGCACTCGCCCGCCGAAGTCGTAGACACGCGCGACGTTCATGCGCTCGCCGATATCGTCGTGGAACTGGCCAGGGCCGAGTAGAGTGAGCGCGCCGTGAATCTAAGCGTCGGCGCCGGCCGCGTTGACGTAGGCTTCGATGCGCCGCCGGTCTGCTTCCGCCATCTCCAGAAAGCGGATGCCCATGAACGAGCCGGGCATCACGTGCTGCACCACTCCGATGGCGTGTACGGGCAGAAGCTCGCCGGGAAGCAGGAACTCCAGCCGGAGCTGCTCCCCTTCACCCAGCGTTTTTTCCGTCTTCACCAGCATGCCGCCGGCGCTGATGTTGCGCCCCTCGACGGAGTAGGGATGGCCCGCGGCCTCCGCACGCACGACCGCGGTCAGGGGAACGCGCCGGAATTTTCTCTTCTCCACCATTTATGTATCGCTATCGGCTGGATGCGGCGCATTCTTTCGCCGCCCGGGGGCCTCTCCTCATTTTTGGCGGACGCGATGGTAACACGCGTCCGGCTGGCGCCGCCCGGGGTTCGTTCTGCTGTTTTCGCGGCAACAACTCCGCCGGCCCGGCCGGCGGACCGCGCGAGCCGCGGGCCGCGTCGCTTCTACCCGCTCTTCTTGGGCTGCGTTGCGGGCTTGGCCGCCGCGGGCTTCACGAAGACGGACTTGGGGATCATGCAGTGAACGCCCTTGCGGATGTCCACGACTTCGGTCACCCGGCAATCGCCTACCAGCGACGTCAGCGCGTAGGCTTCATACCGGCTCATCGGAACGATCTGCTGCGAAGCCAGCCAGTTCACCGTGTTTTCCACGGCGATCTTCGCCGCCGCATTCAGGTCCTCGTCGAAACCGGTGAACACCCAGTTTGCTTTTGTTTCCGCCCACGGCCATTCCGTTTTCATTCCCTTGTGCAGGATGGGTTGCAGCTCGATCTCCTGGAACGCGCATTCCAGCGCCTCCAGGTTCACCTCGCCGTTTCCCTGCCGGCAATGCGAATCGCCCGTCCACAAGAGCGCCCCCTTCACAAACACCGGGAGATACACCGTCGAACCCGCCTGCAGTTCGTTGAGGTCCATGTTCGACCCGTTCTTCCACGGGCGAAGCGAACTGGTGCGCCCCCGGGCGTCTTTGATCGGCGGCCCGGCCCTTTCCTTCGGCTCATCAGGATCGGGTGCCGTGGCGATCACCCCGGGAAAGGGTTTCAGATCGATCACGATGCCTGGCTTGAATTCCGTTTGCATCGTTTTCAGGTCCAGCTTGTAGTAGCGCAGAAAAGCGTCGGGAAATTCCGAGGCTAGGATGCCCACCGTCGGAAAATCCTTGCCCGGAAGATTGAAGTTCTGCCCGTACGCTTTCGGCACGATCCTCAGGATGCGGATTTCCAGTGTGTCTCCGGGCTCGGCCCCGTTGATGTAGATCGGCCCGGTGAGCGAGTGCGGCCCGCCCGGCGAATTTGCCTTGCGCAGCTCCACGATTTTTTCCATGGGCAGGTCCGGCTTGATTTCGTCGAGCGAGTGGTACCAGGTCTCGATCGAAACCGTGTCGCCGGAATCCATGGTCAGCTTCGGCTTTTCGTTCGGGTCGAGCCAGCCCCACTGCACCGTGTCCTTCGTGGCCGCGAGCGTGTAGTGGTGTCCCGCGGCCGGTTTTTTCGCCTTGCCGCCGCTTTGCGCTTGCGCCCATCCTGCTGTCGCCAGCAAACTCACAGCACTCAATCCAGCCAGCACGATCAGCTTTTTCATAGGTCACCTCGTACGGCAGATCTCTCCAATCCGGTGCGGAGCGGCCGTGAATGCAGGGAAAATCCGAAGAGCGCGCTCCGCCGCGCGCGGGAGAAGCCACAAACTACACCTCTGGCCGCGCTGTTGCCAGCGGCAGGTTGTCCCGGCGTCCTGCGCCGCGAGCAGCCTGGCGGAGCGCCGGCAGGATGCTGCCATGCGCTTTGTTATACTGCTGCGCGACATGCCCGAGCATGCCGCGAAAACTCCGGCGTTCCGGCGGCCGCGCTTTATCGCGCTCGAAGGCCCGATTCGCGTGGGCAAATCCACGCTGGCCCGCATCCTGGCCGAGCGGCTGCACGCAAAGCGCATCTACGACTGCGAGGACAATCCCTTTCTTTCGGCGTTCTACGACGATGTGCCGGGAAGCGCGTTCCGCGCGCAAATGTATTTCCTGTTCGAGCGGCACCGCAGGCTGAAAGAGGCAACGGTGGACGCGGTAAGCGGTACAGTGGTGAGCGACTTCCTGTTCGAGAAGGACCGCATCTTCGCCAACATCAACCTGGACAACGAGGAGCTGCGGCTCTACGACAATTACTACGAGATGCTGGCCCGCGACCTGCCGCTCCCGGACCTGGTGGTTTATCTTCAGGCCACGCCCGAGGTGCTGCGGCAAAGAATCGGCCGGAAAAAGGAACCTTCCGAAGCGCACGTGGCAGACGAATACCTGGACGAAGTGGTGCGCGCCTATGAGCACTTTTTTTTCCGCTACACCGCGTCGGATTTGCTGGTGGTCAACACTTCGGAGATAGACTTCGTGGAGCGCGACGCCGACTTGCAGCAGCTCTTGCGGCGCTTGCAGGAGCCGGTAAAAGGCACGCAGTATTACCTGCCCCTGGGCCGGGAATAGAGCCGCGCGAGACCCGAATCGGCCCGACTACAGGAATGGCGAGTAAGAGCTCGATGCGCCACTGGCGGCGGAGAACCGGAACTCGAG
>JASHRU010000092.1 GCA_030037225.1 Candidatus Acidiferrales bacterium
CGCACAAGCAACGGAAAGATGTTCCGCGAGCGCATTACGTACACGAAGCCGTCGGACGACGAAATCCACTCGAAGATCGAGCAGGCGTTCGGAACAGAGCCCTTCAAATTGTACTTGGAGGCCTCGGCGCACCGCAGCGCGTTCCTAGAAGGCCAGGGCACGAACCAGCAGCGGCAGCAGCAACAACAGCAACAGAAGCGGCGGCCGGCAAGCCCGCAGAATCCGTAAAGGACGCCTCGTCTCGACCGGATCCCGTTCAAACAACCAAGAGCAGAGCCCGCTCAGGGCAGGCTAGATGACAGTCGCGCGGAAGCGGTGAGCCAATCCCGGAAAAAAGCGAGATCAGGAGGGATTGCCGCCGGGACGGAGCGCTCCGGCCACACGGCCAGCGCCGGTCTTGAGCCGGTCCAGCAGGCGGCGAGCCCAGAGAAATTCGGCGGCCAGAATCGCCAGCCCGGAAAAAATCACGAGCCAGCCGGGGCCGGGAGTGACCAACAGAACCAGGCCAATGGCGAGAAGTGTGAATCCGAAGACAGCTTTGATGGCTCGCTTAATCTGTCGCACAGCGCCACACCCGAATCCGGCGGCTTCGGCTGGGCGTCCGTAGCCACCCCGCAATTCTAGAAGTCATGATGCCTGTACAGGAAAGATTAGATGGCGGGGATTTCGGAGTTGTTGCTCAAAAGAGAAAATCGGTTCAAAAACCTGCCGGAGCAGCTCACGGCTGGGGCGGATGGTCGGTGAGCTGGAAGGCGACTCCGTTGCGGGAGTTGGCCTGGACAGTGGCGTTCAGATCGAGCTGATCGACCGGGACATGATTGAGGCCTCCGGTGACCGGGCGATAGTAAAGCTCGCCGTTGGACACCCAATACGCGGTGACCTGATAGGCCCTTCCGTTTTTCAGAATGATCTGGACAGGAGCCGCGGGAGCGACTTGCGGAGCCTCTTCGGGCGGATTCTGAGCGGCGTTTTCGTTCAAGTTACCGAAATAGGGTGCGTAGAGGTCTGGATTGTCGGCGTTGTTTTGGGCATCACCGGGAACGTCTGCTGGATAACCGTTGACGCCGTTGTCATAACCATAGCCGTAGCCGGGCCCGGGGCCGTAACCATAGCCGTCGTAGTAGCCGTATCCCGGTCCGTAGCCGTAACCGTAGGTGCAATTCCAAAAGCCGATGGGCGAGAAACAGTAATTCGCCCCGAAGGCACCATAGAAAAATGGATTCAAGCCGCAAATGCTCGTGAATCCGCTGAAGAAACAGCCGCCGAAGCCGACACCGTACCGATACGGGAGCCGCGGGCGTAGAGGAAGGACGCCGGGAATGTTGGTGACACGCGCAGGCAGCAGAGGTCTGGCGGTCTGGCGGCCGGCGGCGGTGACGGCCGCAACGCCCGAGGACGGCAGAAACGACCATCCATGACCTGCCAGGCGACTAAGATTGGGATCGGCTGCAACAGCACGGCTGGCATCCTCCGCGGCCACGAAGTTCATGGGCGAGTAAGGGCCTGAGGCATCCGATCTCGCGTAGGGATTCTCGGAGCCAGCACGCGAATAGGCGCCGCCGGCAGAAGTGGCGACTCTGCCATTGGGAGACGCGTGATAGGAGCTGCTCGAGTGCGAGGTATTGCCGCCGGCGTGCGCTCCACCGCCTCCGTGGCTGCCACCGCCGCCCCCGCCGTGGCCGCCACCAGGGCCCGCGGAGATACTTACAGGCAGAAGAGTCCAGGAGAGTGCGCCGACCAGTAGGATGGAGCGACGGAGAGAGAGGCGCGTAATCATAGGCCTGCTCCTGCTTCCAGACGCCCTCAGTATAGACCTAAGCCGCTCCGGCGACAATCAGCGGAAGCCGGCGCGTCCTGCCTGGTAGTGGAAGTCCGCCGCCAGGCGCTTATACACATTAGATGCATACGCCCGCCGGGAGATGCACACAGCAGGGGGGTGTACGGGTGCCTGGCGATTAACCGCGCGCGCGGCAGTGTTGTACAGTAGTGCGGGCGCATGGCATGGCGCCGGCAACTTCGAGAAGAGTGAAACCAATGGACTACGTGAAACTGGGAAAGACGGGACTGGACGTATCGCGGATCTGCCTGGGCTGCATGAGCTATGGAGAACCCGGGCGAGGGACACATTCCTGGACGCTGGACGAGGCAGCGAGCAAGCCGTTTCTCCGGCGGGCCGTGGAGATGGGAATCAATTTCTTCGACACGTCGAACAGCTACTCGGACGGGTCGAGCGAGGAAATCCTGGGGCGGGCGCTGCGGGAATGCGCGCGGCGGGATGAAGTGGTGATCGCAACGAAGGTGTATTTCGCGGAGAGCACCAAACCGAATGCGCGCGGGCTATCGCGGAAGGCGATTTTCACGAACATTGACGCGAGCCTGCGGCGGCTGGGAACCGACCACGTGGACCTGTACCAGATCCACCGGTGGGATTACAAAACGCCGATCGAAGAAACGCTGGAAGCGCTCCACGATGTGGTGAAAGCGGGGAAGGCGCGGTATCTGGGCGCGTCGTCGATGTTCGCATGGCAATTCTCGAAGGCGCTTCACCTGGCTCGGCAGAATGGCTGGACGAGGTTTGTGACCATGCAGAATCACTACAACCTGCTGAACCGGGAGGAAGAGCGCGAAATGCTGCCGCTGTGCGCGGCGGAGGGAATCGGAGTGGTGCCCTGGAGCCCCCTGGCCCGCGGACGGCTGGCGCGCGCGTGGGGCGAGCGCACCAACCGGATGGACAGGGACGATGTGAGCCGGAAGCTCTATGAAGGAACGAACGAGCAGGACAAGAGAGTGGTGGAACGCTTGGGTGAAGTGGCAGCAAAGCGGGGCGTGCCGCGGGCGCAGGTGGCCCTGGCGTGGCTGCTCTCGAAACCGGTGGTGACGGCGCCGATCGTGGGGGCGACAAAGCCCAATCACCTGGAAGATGCGGTGGGCGCACTCAATGTGAAGCTGGCGAATGAGGAGATTGCCGCGCTCGAGGAGCCGTACGTTCCGCACGCGGTTGCGGGGTTCGCGTGAGGCGGCCGGCGGAGCCACGCACTCCCGAAGCCTCGGGACGGTGCGTGGCGGAGAGGGTGGGATTCGAACCCACGGTTGAGTTTCCCCAACACACGCTTTCCAAGCGTGCTCCTTAAACCACTCGGACACCTCTCCGCGCAAGTGGGAACAACTGAGTCTAACCCAATGACCGGCACGCATCCACCGGCGCGGCGCCGCCTTGACAGGCCCAGAGGCGACGCCTAACATCGCGAGAAAGCCTGTTGCACACAACAGAAGGCCGAAGCCCATGATCGGTCGGACGCTAGGCCACTTCCACATACTCGAAAAAATCGGCGCGGGGGGAATGGGCGAGGTGTACCGCGCGAGAGACCAGCATCTGGAGCGCGACGTGGCCATCAAGGTGCTGCCCGCGGGAAGGCTGCCGGATGAGGCGGCGCGCAGGCAATTCCGGCAGGAAGCGCTGACGCTTTCCAAGCTGAACCACCCGAACATCGCTACGGTGCACGATTTCGTTACCGAGCCGGAGGCGGACTTTCTGGTGATGGAGTATGTGGCGGGATACACACTCGCGGAAAAACTGGGGTCCGGGCCGCTGGCCGAAAAAGAAATTCTGGCGATGGGCGCACAACTCGCAGAGGGACTCGCTGCGGCGCACGAACACGGCGTGATTCACCGCGATTTGAAGCCGGGAAACCTTCGCGTGACACCGGACGGGCGCCTGAAAATTCTAGATTTCGGGCTAGCCCGATTTCTAGGGCCGGCAGGCGACTCCGCGCCAACGCAGACGCAGGCGGAGATCCAGGAAGCGGCGGGGACGCTGCCCTATATGGCTCCGGAACAATTGAGCGGCGAGCCGACGGACGCGCGGAGCGATCTCTATTCTGCGGGCGCGGTGCTGTACGAGATGGCGACGGGGCAACGGCTGTTTCCGAATGAGCGGGAGGCGCAACGGCAACTCGCGGCGATTCTGCACCAGCAGCCCCGGCGGCCACAAACACTGAATCCTCACATATCGGCCGAGCTGGAAAGCGTCATTCTGAAGGCGCTCGAGAAGGACCCGGAGCACCGCTACCAGTCTGCACGCGAAATCCTAGCCGACCTGCGGCGGCTGGGTGTGAACACGGCCATGATTGAGGGGATCGCGATCGGGAAGGCCAGGCGGTCGAAAACGACACCGCTGGCGGCAGGCGCAATTCTGGTGCTAGCCGTCTGCCTCGGAGCCGGCTGGTGGCTCAAACGGAGCCGCGCGACTGCGGCGCATGAGATTCACGCCATTGCGGTGCTGCCACTCGCGAATCTTTCGGCGGACTCCTCCGAGGAATTCTTTTCGGACGGAATGACGGAAGCACTCATCACCAATCTGTCGAAGACGCGGGCGGTACGGGTGATTTCTCTTGCCTCAGTGATGCAATACAAGGGCGGCCGCAAACCTGTGCACGAGATCGGGCGGGAGCTAAACGTGGACGCGGTGGTGACGGGAAGCGTGACCCGGTCCGAAAACCACGTGCGCATCTCCGTGGAGCTGGCGGACGCGCAGACCGACCGAAACTTCTGGGCGGACAGCTACGAGGGCCGCCTGGGAGAAGTGATTGATCTGCAAAACGAGGCCGCGCGCGCAATCGCGGGAGAGATTCGCGCCCAACTGCCGGCTTCCGCGCTCGAACCGAAAGCGAAAACGGTGGTAAACCCGCAGGCGTATGAAGCCTATCTGCGTGGACGCTACTACTGGAACCGGCGGACTCCGGAGGATGTGAAAAAAGGAATGGCCTACTTCCAGAACGCCATGCAACTCGACCCGGCCTACGCCCTGGCCTACTCCGGCCTCGCGGAGAGCTACATCTTGCTGCAGGACTTAGGAGAGTTACCGGCCCGCGAAGCGATGCCGCTCGCGAAAGCCGCGGCGCAGAAGGCGCTCGATCTCGATGCGACTCTGGCCGGACCGCACACCTCACTGGCGGCAATCCATTGGACATACGACTGGGATATGGACGCGGCGGGTCGGGAATTCGAGCGCGCGCTGGCGCTGGATCCGAATGACGCCACCGCGCACGAATGGTACGGACTCTATCTGAGCCAGAACGGCAGACGCGGGCAGGCCATCGGCGAGATGCAGCGCGCGCATGAACTCGATCCGCTGTCGTTAATCATCGAGGTCAACGTGGGACGATGCCAATACTACGCGCGCGAGTATGACGAGGCAGTGCGGGTTCTAGAGGGACTCCGGGAGCGCGAACCAGATGCGTGGGTGGTGCACATGATTCTGGGTCAAACCTACCTGGTGATGGGCCGTTTGCCCGAGGCCATACGCGAGTTGGAGCGCAGCAACGTGCTGCTGCCCGACTATGCGCGGAACCTCGGCGTGCTCGGCGATGCGTATGGGCGGGCCGGCAGGAGGAATGAGGCCGAACAGCTGGCGCGGAAACTGGCTCAGGCTTCGCAGTCGCGCTACATCTCGCCCGTGTACACGGCACTGATCCGGATGGGAATGGGAAACAAATCACTGGCGATAGCATTCTTGGAAAAGGCTTACGAAGAACGTTCGGATTGGATGCCCCAGCTGAATGTGGAACCAGAGTTCGATTTGCTCCGAAGCGACCCGCGCTTCCAGGACTTGCTCCGACGGATCGCCCATCAGCCAAAAGCGGCAGAGACGCAGCCGTGAGGGAGCCTGTGCCACCCGGCAGGCTGAGACACAGCTCCGCGTCCCGTTTGCTTGACAGTCCAACAGGCCAAAGCTAAGCTGGCGCCCGTTTGCGAGCCCGAACGAAAGGGGGTACGGCCATGCCCAAAGGTCCAAAACTTCCGCCCGGCGCCAAAGAGGATTTCCAGCCGGTTCGCAGGGCCATCCACGCGGTAGCCGCCACGCTGAAGAAGAGAAAAGCAACGTCCACCGGACCAAAAGCGAAAGGTATCGATCTGGAACTCAAAATCCTGAGGTACTGCATCCACAAGCTTGGAAATGTGAAGCCGATTTGAGGATCGCAGGGAGTCACTCCCGGAGTGAAGTACAGCTACCGCCGCGCGCGACATCTGGTCGTCTATTGGAATGACGGCAAGCTGATCTTCGAAAATTACATTGCGCGGTCGCGGGCAAACGCGGCGCCCCTGACGTGCGAAATTCTTCATTTCTTCGACCGGTGGCGCACGTTTGAGGCGTGCGCACGACAATTTCGCAATTTTGAGCGGACCTCACTGGAGCGCGCGGTGCGGATGCTGGTGCGCGCCCGCCTGCTGGAATGCGCCCGGGGAAAAGGGGGCGGCGTCATCGATGCGCTTGCCGGATGGGGCGCCTGGAGTCCGGCGGCAAGCTTTCTGCACTTCTCCACCAAGGACGTTCACGCTCGCATCGAGCCGGAGGACTCGCTGAGAACGCTCCAGCGACGCGCGCGAACTACGCCCATGCCGCCGGTGACGAAGCGTTACCCGAAGGCTCCGCAGTTCCCTCTTCCTCCGCCGGATTACGACGACGAGTTCGCCAAAGTGCTCCTCGCCAGGCGCACTTGGCGTCAATTCTCCCGTGGCGAAGTTTCGCTCGAACAAATGGGGAGCCTGCTGGGGCTTACCTTTGGAGTGCAGGGCTGGCTGCGCGTGCCGGCGGTGGGAAAACTTGCGCTGAAAACTTCCGCATCGGGAGGGGCACGGCATCCGATTGAAGCCTACGTGCTGGTGCTGCGAGTGGGCGGCCTGCGGCCCGGCCTCTACCACTATGCGGCCGACACGCACCGGCTGGAAATGCTGCGCCGCGGCGCCCGACGCGCCGAGGCAATTCGATTCCTGAACGGCCAATGGTGGTTCGGTGACGCTGCCGTCGTGGTGCTGCTGACCGCAGTGTTCGCGCGAACGCAATGGAAATACCCGGCGCCGCGGGCTTATCGGATCGTGCTGGCCGACGCTGGCCACATTTGCCAGACGTTTTGCCTGGTGGCCACACGCCTGGGACTTGCGCCGTTCTGCACCATGGCGCTGGCGGACAGCCGGATCGAAGCGGCGCTTGGCATCGATGGAGTGAACGAGTCGATCGTCTATGCCGCTGGAGTGGGCATGCCTCCGCGCCAGGCGACTCCCATCCCCGGCCTACCTTACTCGCGCAAAGGATTGCCGCTGTTCCGAATGTCGCTGAATGCCTGAGCCGCGGTCAGAGCGCGTGCTCGCTGGTTTGGGAGCGTTCTCAGCCGGATTCTCAAATACGAAGGGAAGACGCAGGTCATTGTTTGCCGCGTTGCGAATCCGCTTTGCTATACTGAATTCCAGCTGATCGAGTACCGCTCCGGGGTCGGCTAACTGGTAGGCCTCGGGACTTTGGATCCCGCTATCTTGGTTCGAGTCCAAGCCCCGGAGCCAAACCTTCGGCTTTCCTGCCACGATCAAAAAGGTGAACACAGACTTTCCCGCGCCAGGATGAACGCGCTGAAGCTCTGTGGGGACATTTGGACGCACAGACAGTCGCGCGCATTCTGGAGAAAAGGGCTAGCTAGTCGCCGGCTGAGTTCGACTTGGGGCGCAGAGAATAGCGAATCTCGTCGCGCCCAGCGTTGCAGGAAGCGCGGATGACGAGACAGGCGCCGCTGGGTCCAAACTTGGGGAGCGGGAAGCCAATTTCGGCTCGACCTTCCGCGTCTGTGGTCGTCTTGAAAACGAAGGGGCGCGGAGCGCCTTCGAAGCTCACTTCGACCACGGCATCCGGAATGGGCCGATCCGAATCGCGAGACTTCACCTCGACAAGCAGCCTGGCGGAACCCGCGGTCAACCAGGAAGCCGGATTGGTCAACAGGACTCTGATGGGAGGGGTGCTGGGGGGCGAGGCAACCAGAGCCAGAGCCGCCCGCGCAGCCGCAGCGATTGCCGCGCCGCCCACGGTAGTCCGGCCGGTGCGTAGTTCCTGCTGCGGAGTCGCATCAACCGGGATTTCGGCGGTGCGCAGCCCTTCGAGGACAGCGCGGTGTTGCTGCTCGAGCATGTGCCGGACGGTAGATTCGTCGAAGCCGGGCTCCTTTGCGCGGTCTTCGTAGCTGGTCTTACGGCGATACACCACGCGACCGGTGGAGTAAACGATCGTGTCCACAACGAAGGCGCGCGGCCTGCGATCCTCCGTTTGGACGTGGAGGACAAGGTCGCCGAGCTTCAGGTCGCTATTGAATCCGAGCGGCACGTAAGCCTGATCGTCGCGGAGACCGGTCAAACGGGAAGGACCGCGCCGCCCGCAGCGTCGAAGCCCAAGCGCGAGGACGCGGAGTTGATTGACCGGACTGCACTCGCATCGCTATTATACCAGCGCGACCATGTCCCCCGGCTACCTTGGAAACTACGCGCCGTTGCTAATCCATATCCTAGTGGCCATGGCGCTGGCGGGCGTGCTGCTTTCGCTTTCGGCGCTGGTGGGACCGCACCGGCCGTCGCGGGAAAAGGCGCAAGCCTACGAATGCGGGATGCGGCCAACGGGTGACGCGCGGCATCCTTTTGACGTGAAGTTCTACTTGGTAGCAATCCTGTTTATTTTGTTCGATGTAGAAGCGATTTTCTTCTACCCGTGGGCCTACGTGTACCGCAATCTGCCCCGGTTGTTCGGTTTCTACGAGATGTTGCTGTATATCGGAATCCTGCTGGTGGGCTACATCTACCTGCTAAAAAAGGGCGCGCTCGACTGGAACAAGTAAGCCGCAGTGCCGGCCGATCAGGAGGATTGAGGTATCGCGTATGGCGGAGGCCGTCGAGACCCAGGTGCACCCGGTGGCAGCGAGGCTGGCTGCCTGGGACCCCAGCGTCATCTCGAGAACAGAGACCTTCCGCGGCGAGTTGACCATAACGATCCCACGCGAGCAGGTGCCACGCGTGGCGGGCTTCCTGCGGCACGACCCTGAGCTGGACTTCGATTTTCTGAGCGATCTGACGGCCACGGACCATTTTCCATCGGAGCCGCGATTCGCGGTGGTGTACCACATGGTTTCCATGCGGCACCGGCACACGCTGCGGCTGCGGACCTGGACGCCGGGAATGAATCCGACGGTGCCGAGTGTAACGAACGTGTGGCCGACAGCGAACTGGCACGAACGCGAAGCGTTCGATCTGTTCGGGATCCGATTTGAGGGGCATCCCGATTTGACGCGCATCCTGCTTCCGCAGGACTGGGAAGGCCACCCGCTGCGCAAAGACTATCCGACCGAAGGCCACCGCTAATGCCCACTACCGTCGAAACTGCCGCAGGCGCCGCAGAAGCGATGGTCCTGAACATGGGGCCTCAGCACCCCTCCACGCATGGGGTGTTGCGTGTGGCGCTGGAACTGGACGGCGAGACGGTGGTGAAAGCGAAGCCGGATATCGGCTACCTGCACACGGGGATCGAGAAGTCGTGTGAGGCGAAGACGTACTCGCAGGCCATCACGCTGACGGACCGGATGGATTACCTGTGCCCGCTCTCGAACAACCTTTCGTACTGTCTGGCCGTTGAGAAACTGCTGGGGCTGGAAGTGCCGAAGCGAGCGCAGTACGTTCGGGTGCTGCTGACGGAGCTGACGCGCATCGCGTCGCACCTCGTGTGGCTGGGGACACACGCGATCGACCTCGGGGCCATGTCCGTTTTTCTCTATTGCTTCCGGGAGCGCGAAGACATCCTGAAGATTTTCGAGATGGTCTCGGGCCAGCGGATGATGACGAGCTACTTCCGCATCGGAGGGCTCTCGCTGGAGCCGCCGGCGGGCTGGCTGGAGCGGGTTTCGACATTCGTGGAAGCTTTTCCGGGCCATCTGGCGGAGTATGAAGCGCTGCTGACGGAGAACCGAATCTGGCGGATCCGCACGGTGGGCGTTGGAGTGATATCGCCGGAAGACGCGGTGGCATGGGGAGTCTCCGGGCCGATGCTGCGGGCGGCGGGAGTGGCGTACGACGTGCGCAAAGCGTTTCCGTACTCCAGCTACGAGGATTTCGACTTCCAGATTGCCACGCGGACGGAAAGCGACTGCTACGCGCGCTATCTGGTGCGGCTGGAAGAAATGCGGCAGAGCCTGGCGATTGTAAAGCAGGCCATGGCAAAGATGCCGGCCGAAGGAGCAATCCGGACGGAGGCTCCCGGAATTATTCCTCCCTCTCGCGAAAAGATGAAGACGGAGATGGAGGCGCTTATCTACCACTTCAAGATTTTCACCGAGGGGTTCTCGCCCCCGGCGGGAGAGGTGTACCAACGGATTGAGTCGCCGCGCGGGGAGATGTGCTGCTACCTGGCGAGCGATGGATCGCCGAAACCGTTCCGGGTGAAATTCCGCGCGCCGTCGTTTGTGAATTTGCAGGCGCTCCCGCTGCTGTGCGTGGGGCGGCTGGTGGCGGACGTAGTGGCGTGCATCGGGACGCTGGACATCGTGCTGGGAGAAATCGACCGCTGATGACGCTGCCGCCGAAACTCGAAGCGAAATTCCAGCAGCTCGCGGGGCGATATCCGGTGAAGCGTTCCGCGCTCATACCCATGCTGATGTACGCGCAGGATGAATACGGGCACGTGAGCGATGAAATGATCGGGGAGATCGCCGCCCGGCTGGGGCTGAATACGCTGCAAGTGACCGAGACGATGGCGTATTACTCGATGCTGCGGCGGAAGCGCGCGGGCCGGTGCCACGTGCAGGTGTGTACGAGCGTTTCGTGCATGGCGCGCGGCGGTAAAGAGCTGTGGGAACACGCGTGCCAACGGCTGGGAATCGGCCACAAGCAGACGGCTCAGGATGGCGTCTTCTCGCTCGAAGAGGTGGAATGCATCGGGGCGTGCACGGGAGCGCCGGCGGTGCAGTTGAATTACGACTTCCACGAGAACGTGACGCCCGGACAGTTCGACAAGCTGCTGGATGAGGTGCGGGCCGGCCGCACGCCGGCACCGGTGGAACACATATCGGGCGCGGCCGGTCCGCAGCATCCGGAGGAAGTGCTGGTAATCAGCCAGCGGTGGCGAATTCCCGATGCGCGGCGAATCGGCGTGTACAAGAAGCACGACGGCTATAAGGCAACGGAAAAGGCGCTCACGAAGATGACGCCGGAGCAGATTCTGGACGAAGTGAAGAAGTCGAATCTGCGCGGCCGGGGCGGGGCGGGATTTCCGACGGGAATGAAGTGGAGCTTTGTGCCGAAAGACACGCCGAAGCCGAAATACATCATCTGCAACGCGGATGAAAGCGAGCCGGCGACGTGCAAGGACCGTCCGCTGATGGAGCTGGACCCGCACCAATTAATCGAGGGGATGGTGATCGCGGGACGCGCGGTGAACTCCCATCAGGGATTCATCTACATCCGGGGCGAATACCGATACGTTTTGGACATTGTGGACGAGGCCATCGCGGAAGCCTATGCCGGCGGGATGCTGGGCAAGAACATCCTGGGCTCCAGCTTCGATTTCGAGCTGTGCACGCACACGGGCGCGGGGGCGTATGAGTGCGGAGAAGAATCGGCGCTGATGGAATCGCTTGAGGGAAAACGAGGGTATCCGCGCATCCGGCCGCCGTTTCCCGCAGTAGTGGGTCTGTACGGCTGCCCCACAGTAATCAACAACGTCGAGACGCTATCGAGCGTTCCGGCCATCATTCTGAATGGCGGGGATTGGTACGCGAAACTGGGCACGCCGAAAAACGGAGGGACACGGTTGTTCTGCCTGTCGGGTCACGTGGAAAAGCCGGGAATTTACGAGCTGCCCATGGGCTACAACCTGCTGCGGATGATCAACGACGTGGCCGGGGGGGTGACAGGCGGAAAGAAATTGAAGGCAGTGATTCCGGGAGGGAGCTCGACGCCTCCGCTGACGGCCGAGGAATGCGAC
>JASHRU010000093.1 GCA_030037225.1 Candidatus Acidiferrales bacterium
TGTCATCCCGAACCCAGTCGCGTTCTCTGCGAATGGGGGTGAGGGATCTGCTTTTTCCCGTCCCCGCTGCGGCAGGCGAATCGAAGGGCCTATGGCCCACTCCCGTCTCAAACTGAAACTCCTACGCGGGCCCGCCGTGTAAATAATTCCTATTGATTTACGATAACCACATGTGATACACTCTAGATTAGATAATCGCCGATGCGCCGCACCGGAGCCACTAGGAAAGCCCCGCTTTTTCTAAGCCGCCTGTTTTCACACTCTTGCGCACTCAATTTTTCCCAACTTCTTTCTTCTCAATCGATTGCGCATTCCCCGGGGGGTGGGAGTACCCCCGTTCTATCCCCTTCCGAATCTGCCATTTGCAAACCCCGTCTTGGCACAATCTCGCTGTCCCTTGCTCACAGTTCCAGCCCGCCGCGCCGCAGTTCTCTACGTCGGACTCCGGCGCGCGTATTTGGGGCGCTCAGGGTTTTACGATGTCATCCCGAATCCGCAGCGGATGAGGGATCTGCTTTGGTCTTCGTGGCGCCGGGCTTCCGAAGACTTGCTCGGAAAGGTCTTGCCAGGTGCGATTGCGACGCTGAATCAGTTGGATTTTCTTTTCGCGCCGCCAGCCCTTAATTTCCTTTTCGCGGGCGATGGCGACCCGAATGTCGCCGAAGATTTCGACATGAATCAGACGGAAGATATTGTAGCGCGCTGTGAAGCCGGGCACGCGGCCTGCACGGTGCTCGGCCATCCGGCGCTCGATATTATTGGTCACGCCGGTGTAGAGCGTTCGGGAGCGGCTGGCGAGGATGTAGACGTAGTAGGTGCGGCACATGACGGGGCCCGAGAGATGGTAATTCAGGAAGAGCTTAAAGCAGATCCCTCGTCGCGGCCTTCTCGGGATGACAAGCGAGGGGCATGCCGAGTCATTGGCGAAGGGCCACTCTCTTCTGCTATCATCCGCAATTTCGACATCACGCTGCCGGCCGATTCGTGCCTGCTCCCTCGCATCCGGATCGCCGCGCACAACCAGGGGAACCGAATGAAAGCCTACGCCGGTGATGCCATCCGGAACGTGGCCGTCCTCGGCCACAGCAACACAGGCAAGACCCAGCTCACCTCCGCGCTCCTCTTCACCGCCGGGATGACGCCCAAGCTCACCAAGGTCGCCGAAGGAAACACCATCACCGACTGGGACGACGAGGAAATCGCCAAAAAGATCTCCATTTCCACCGGCGTCGCCTACGCCGAGTGGCAGAACACCAAGATCAACCTGCTCGACACCCCCGGCGATTCCACCTTCGTCAACGAATCGAAAGCCTCCCTGATCGCCGCCGATTCCGCGCTCATCCTGGTGGACGCCGCCGCCGGCGTCCAGGTGGTCACCGAAAAAGTCTGGGACTATGCCACCGAGTACGACATCCCGCGAGCCTTCGTCGTCAACTGGATGGACCGCGAACATGCGGATTTCGCCCGCGCCCTAAGCTCCCTCGAACAGGCCTTCGGCCGCAAAGTCGTGCCCGTTCACCTCCCCATTGGCCAGGAAAAGTCATTCCGCGGCCTCGTGGACCTGGTCGCCATGAAGGCGCATGTCTATTCGCCCGGCGGCGACGGCAAGGCCAAAATCGAAGACATACCCGCCGACATGGCCGAAGAAGCCGACGCCGCGCACGCCAAACTCGTCGAAATGGTCGCCGAGGGCGACGACACTCTGATGGAAGAGTTCTTCGACAAAGGCACGCTTCCCGAAGCGGACCTGCGGGAGGGACTGCACCAGGCAATTATGTCCGAGAAAGTTTTTCCCGTGATGGTCAGTTCGGCGTTCAACAACGCGGGCAGCGAAGCCATCCTGAATTTCATCGCCGGGATGCTGCCCTCGCCCCTCTATCACGGCAAGCTGAAAGGCACCAGCGAGGCAGGCGGAAAAGGCAACGAAACAGAACGCGCCATCGCGGATACTGCCCCGGTCTCCGCCTTCGTCTTCAAGACCGTGGTGGACATGTTTGCCGGGCGCATTAGCTTCTTCAAGGTAATGTCCGGCGTGGTCAAGAACGACGCGACGCTGCAGAACTACAACCGCAACTCCGCCGAGCGCTTCCAGCATCTCCAGGTGATGCAGGGCAAGACGCCCACCGCCGTGCCCGAGCTCCATGCCGGCGACATCGGCGCCGTGGCCAAGCTCAAGGACACGTTCACCGGCGACACGCTCGGCGACAAAACCGCGTCGATCTTCTATCGCACCGCGCGCATTCCGGAGCCCTCCATCACCTTTGCCGTCGAGCCCAAGACGCGCGCCGACGAGGACAAAATCGGCCAATCCATCCACAAACTCATGGAAGAGGATCTGGCGCTGCGTTTTTCGCGCGACCCGCAGACCAAGGAATTTCTGCTGAGCGGCGCCGGGCAAAAGCACATCGAGGTGGTGGTCTCGAAACTCCACAACCGCTATCACGTGGACCTCACGCTCAAACCGCCCAAAGTTCCCTACCGCGAAACCATCCGCGGCAAGGCAGACGCGGAAGGAAAACACAAAAAGCAGACCGGAGGCCGCGGGCAGTTCGGCGTCGCCCGCGTCCGCATGGAGCCGCTGGTGCGCGGAACGGGCGTCGAATTTGTGGACGATATTTTCGGGGGCGCGATTCCCCGCAACTTCATCCCCGCCGTGGAAAAGGGCCTTCGCGATGCCGCCGAGCGCGGCTTCCTGGCCGGGTTCCCCGTCACCGATTTCCGCGCCGTGCTCTACGACGGCAAATATCACGACGTGGACTCGTCGGAACTGGCGTTCAAGCTCGCCGGCTCCAAGGCCTTCCGCGAGTGCATGAAAATGGCGCGCGCCGCCCTCCTCGAGCCCATCATGAACATCGAGGTGTACGCGCCCGAGCAGTTCCTGGGCGACATCGTGGGCGACCTCTCCGGGCGCCGCGGACGTGTGAGCGGCAACGAAACGCGCGGCTCAAACGTGATCGTCAAGGGACAGGCGCCGCTCGCCGAGCTTTTGAGTTATGCCAACACGCTCACCTCGATGACGCAGGGGCGCGCCAGCTACACCATGGAGTTCTCGCATTACGACTACGTGCCCGGCGAACTGGCGCAGAAAATCATCGACCTGGCGAAGAAGGAGCGCGGAATTCCCGAGGAGGAAGAGGAAGAATAGCGGCAGCGCCGCGCGCGCTGGAATCCATTTTGGTTGTTTCGAGCCGGCTCGGAGCCGCGTAATCTGTTCCCTTCCGTTCGCCCTGGATTCACGCATCCTGCGATTGGTCATGACCATGAAAAACTCACGAAAGCACTGGAAGTCCGCCACTGTGGCGATTCACGCGGGAACCGATCGTCATGGAGTCAACGCCGCGGTCGGCCTGCCGATCTCACGCACCTCCAACTTCACGTTCGTCGATACGGAAGAGATGAAGCGATGGGCCGAGGGGAAAAGCAAAGCGTACATCTATACGCGCTACGGCAATCCGACCCTCTCCGTGGTGGAGGAAAAACTGGCCGAACTGGAGGGCGGTGAGACTGCGATTGTGACCGCGTCGGGCATGGCCGCAATCTCCAGCACGCTTCTGGCCCATCTGAGCGCGGGCGACGAGGTGATCGCCTCCACGCAGCTCTATGGCGGGACCTACCGCCTGATGCGCGATACGTTTCCGCGGCTGGGAATTGTCGTGCGCCACGTGACGCCCGACCTCACGGGCATCGAAAGCCTGGTGACGCCCCGGACGCGCGTGCTTTATGTGGAATCGCCCACGAACCCAACGCTTCGCCTCGTGGATCTGGAGAAAGCTGCGAAGTTCGCGCGGCGGCACGGCCTGGTGGCCATGGCGGACAACACGTTCGCCACACCGCTCCTGCAGCGGCCGCTCGAACTCGGATTCCATGCCGTGCTGCACAGCGCGACGAAGTATCTGGGAGGGCATTCGGACATCATCGCGGGGGCTGCCGTAGGCAGCGGCGAGCTGATCGGCAAAGTGCGCGAGATGATCATCGAACTCGGCGGCTCGATGGACCCGGGAGCCGGCTTCCTGCTGGACCGCGGAATCAAATCGCTGGGCGTGCGCGTGGCGCGGCACTCGGAAAACGCCATGAAGGTGGCGCGCTTTCTCGAAAAACATCCTCGCGTGGCGCGCGTGCACTACCCGGGACTCAAATCGCATCCGGACCACGCGCTGGCGCGCAGGCAGATGAAAGCGTTCGGCGGGATGATGGCGTTCGATGTTAAGGGCGGACTGGCACCGGCGCGGCGATTCTGCGACCGCGTGCGCGTCTTCCTGCTCGCGGCAAGCCTGGGAGGAGTGGAATCGCTGGTAGTCCTTCCCGCGTTTTCATCGCACTACAACATGAGCGAAGCAGAACTGAAGACGGCCGGAGTGACGGCGGGAACCGTGCGCGTTTCCGTGGGCTTGGAAGACGCGGAAGACCTGATCGAGGATCTGCGCCAAGCGCTCGCGTAAGTGTGCGTGCCATGAGCGTCGAGAGGCTGCGGCAGATCGCGGGATTTTCCATCGACAAGGTGGCGGCCGCGGCCGGCCACGATCCGGAGGTCCTGCGGCTGGAAAACTACGATACGGATTTGCGGCCGCCCGCCGTGGCGATTGAAGCGACCCGCCGCGCGCTCGAATCCGATGAGTACAACAGCTACCTGCCGTTTCAAGGCCGCGAGGACCTGCGCATTGCGGTAGCCAGCCACCTCAGGAAACTGAGCGGGCGGACGTTCGATCCACAGCAGGAAGTGATTATTTGCGCGGGCGGAACAGAGGGCATGCTGGATGTGTTGCTGGCCACTGTGGAAGCCGGCGACGAGGTGATTCTGACCGACCCGACCTACGCGGGCATGATCTACCGGGTCCGGCTCGCAGGGGGTGTGCCGCGATTTGTTCCGTTTGTCGAATCGAGCGGCCGGTGGAAGTTGGATTTGGATCTGCTCCGCGGGGCAGTTTCGAAACGGACGCGCCTCGTGTTCCTGATGAATCCCTGCACACCGAATGGGGCGGTGTTCGAAGACGAAGAATGGCGGGCAATCGAGGAGATTTGCGAGCGGAACAATTTGTGGCTGCTCTACAACGCCGCATTTGAACGCATCCTTTACGACGGAAGGCGCTACCGCCATCCGGCGTCGTACGAGGGGCTCGCCGGGCGCACGATCACGGTTGGTTCGGTGTCCAAGGAATTTCGGATGATCGGATGGCGCATCGGGTGGATCACAGCGCCACGGGACATCATGGCAGACATCGCAAAAGTGCGGATTTACAACGTCGTGACGCCACCTGGAGCCAGCCAGGCCGGAGCGCACGCGGCGCTTACCGCGCTAAACGACGGGCTCGCGGAATGCATCGCGGAGTGGCAGGCGCGGCGTGATGCGCTGACCGAGGAATTGGGCGAATTCGGGATGATTTCCGCAGCGGGCGGGTGGTCTGCCGTGCTGGACGTGCGCCGGTTTGGAGTCGATGGGCCTGCGGCCTCCGAGCGGCTGCTGGCGCGCGGGAAGATTGCCGCAACGCCGATGAAGAATTGGGGCGAGCGGAACAGCGGAGCGTATGTGCGGCTGGTGTTCAGCAACGAGCCCGCGGCCCGTTTGCGCGGAATCCGCGATCGGGTGCAGCAATCGATTTAGAGGGCGATAGCCACGTTACGTGCGGTGGAGCGATCACTCAGAAAGCGAAGAAAGGCCCGGTGACGTTTCCTACCGTCTGTCCCTCGATGCCGGTGTAGATGGTTTGGCCGTAAAAGAAAGACAGCCCGTAATCGAACCCCAGCCCAGCCGCGCCTGGGCCGCCCGCGTTGCTGAATGCAGCCAGGGTAAAGTCCGACGCCGAGCCCAGCGTATCGATGTCCGTGACGCTGAAATTGGCTGATGCCTGAATGCCGTTGACGCCCTCAACCGTCGTGGCGAATTGAGTAGTCGAAGTGGGGCAGTAAAATCCCAGGTAGTCGTTGCAGGCCGGGAAATTTGGCGGGCCAAGATCGAGGAAAAAGATCCCGTTCGAGCCAGAGTCAAAAAAGCTGTCGGCGTATTCCTGGCTGTTGTAGATGGTGGTGAAGAAGCCGCTGGAGTCCGTGGTGATGACCTGGGCGGAACCCAGCGTATTGTCGGCCTGCGTGCCGATTCCGAAGGTGAGTGTGCCCGTGGCCGTGGTCGCACCGCTCGGAGAGATAGGGGGGAGCGTGATGATCACGCCCTGGTTGTCCTGGGGAAACAGCCAAACGGGATTCTGGAGTTGGCTGGCCAGCGGGACGGTGGTCGACGAACAAATGTTATTGGGGCAACTATAGTAGGTCCCGGAGACGGCGGTGCTGACGCAGGCTTGGCCGCAGTCCTGCTTGAATAGACCGACGCCGATGAGGCCGTTGGCACCAAAGGCTTGCACGGTGTCCAGGTTTACCCCGGTAGCAGTCGCACAAGTGGCGGGAGCAGACGCGAAACCAGTGGCCGCGATCACCTGAATCGGCACGCTGGATGCTTTCTCACCGGCGATCTGAATATCGGCCGTTTGGACCGGCCCAAAGGCATAACTCAGATCGGCAAACTGGACGCAGTTTCCGAGAGGGTCGCCGGAGCTGTCGGTGGCCTGAGGAAGAGAAATGCTCAACTGAGAGGCTTCAATACGCAACCCCGAAGAGCCCGTATCCACCTGAATGTGGTCGATGGTCTGGCAACTCGTGGTGCTGCCCGGAGCGCAAACGGTGATGCTGATGAAGGCCAGGTTTACGTCGCCGCCGAGCGGGCCGGAATCAACCGTGAGAGCCACGCTGTTGCTGGTGGTACTCGTGGGCCCGCCCGAAAGCGCTACCGTTTGCATGGCTGGAGAGGCATTGTCGGCAAAGTTGAGCGAGGCGCTCTCCGCGCTGCTGGTGGAGGGCGTGAATGTCACTTGGACCGTGCAGCTGGAGTTCGCTGCGACCGAGGCTGCCGTCGAGCACGTGGAGCTAAAAATGGCAAAGTCAGCAGCGTTGGCGCCGGTGATGGAGGGGTTGCTGGAGAAGGTGAGCGGCGCGTCTCCGCTGTTGTCGATCGTAACGGGCGAAGGTGAACTGGTGGTGCCTTGAGCGATGATGCCAAAAGACAATGAGGAAAGCGAAAGCCCAACGACGGGGGCCGCGGCGGTTCCCGTCCCGGTCAGCGAGACGGTTTGTGTGGCGGGAGAGGCGTTATCCGCAAACGTGAGGGTCGCAGTTTCCGCGGCCATGGTCGAGGGGGTGAACTGAAGACTAACCGCGCAGCTCGATCCGCCCGCGACCTGGTTGGCGGTGGAACACGAGGAACTTGTGATTGTGAAGTCGGCCGCATTGGTCCCGCTGACAGCCGGATTGCTTGAGAAAGTAAGGGAACCGCCCCCGGTGTTCATGAGCGTCGCGGCCATGACCGGACTCATCACGCCTTCGGGTATGGATCCAAAGGCCACGCCGGCCGGCAGACTCACCTTGGGGGCTGTAGTCGTGGTGGAACTTGAAGTCGGGAAATGACTGCAGCTGCTGATGGCCATTACGCCGCAGACCAGGAGCAACGCGGCGAAAGAGGGAAAGATCACGCGCCGGAGAGGATTAGGGTGCGTGTTCATCGGATCATGTCCTTGGAGAAGTTTGCGGGGATAAGATCGTTGACGTAGGCGCGTCCCCGGAAGGCGCGCATGTGACCACTGGAGTCCACCACGAGCGATCCCGCTTGCACGTGCAGAGGGCCGTGGCGGCGCACGGGAGAGGCAGAAGCCTGCTGGAAGGCAGCAAAATAGGAACCCAGCAGCACGGACAAATCGGGCAAGGTCGGCCCTTCCCAAGCGACCGCAAACACTGTCCCTCCCGGCGAAACGTACTCGCGAACCACGTGGCCATCTTTCGTGGTGATCTGGTGGAGGGTGTACGACTGGAAAGCTGTGCGTTGAGATTGGCCAGCCAGCCGCTCACAATCCTGCTGGACCGATTGTTCCGGCCCGCCGAGTGCCGCCCAGGCAGGGACGGCAGCCAGGAGCAGGCCGAGCGCGATTCCCCAGCGAATTCTCATAGTTTTGCTCCGCGATGCAAGGCACCCGATGACTGGACACCTGAGTATGGGGCAGGGCTGCATAGATTAGACGCCGAGCCGCAACGGAGTGTTGCCAATCGGGAAACGGGGCGGCTCCGGGGCTTGTGCGGGGCATTCCAAAGCCAGGAATGACCTGTGGGAAACGGGCCCAACGCGGATGCGTTGACCCGCCGCTTGCGCGCCGGGTAAAATCCAAAATCACGCGGCCCGGCCCAGTTGCGGACCGAGAGCCAACCCAAGCAGGAACAGGGAGAGTTCTCCCTCTGCCGCCGCAGGCGGTCCGGCCAATCCCATGAGATGGAAACGACAAGCCATCACGCTGCCCGCTGCCGTCGTCGCAATCTTTTTTCTCACTTCCTGCGATGAGGGTGCTCGAATCAGCCGGGCGACGCGGGCGCCGAAGCCTGCGGATGACGCTGCTCTTTCGGCGGATCTCCCGCTGCCTATTTCTGCAAGAGAAGGCCGCGCGGCCCTGTTCATCCGGCCGCCGAAATCCGGGGTTGCCATACTGGCCGAAGCCGTGGAATCCGAATTTGTGCAGGGCCAGAAGGAAGCCGCCAGCGGACATCCGGATGCGGCGCGGAAAAACTTTGACCGCGGAGCGGCGTGGCTGGCTCAGAGCGGGTTCGACCTGCACTCCGATTCGAGGCTCGAAGAGCTCTATGGGCAGATCGTTGCAGCCCGAGAAGCGCTGGAGCTCGCGCCAGGAGTGGCGAGCGACGAGTCGAACGATTCCGCGGCCGGCGCCGCGCCGGAAGCGCCGATCGACGAAATCGCGGATTTGGCATTGCCGGAGGACCCGCGGCGAAAGGAAATCGCCGAACGTGAGATGGCCGCTTTGCAACACGATCTGCCGCTGACCGCGACGGACCCGGTGCTGACTTATCTTAATTTTTTCGAGACCCCGCGGGGGAGAGCGATAGTGGCGCGCGGGCTGCGGCGTGCGGGACGCTACCGCGGAATGATCGCGCGCGTGCTGCGCGAAGAGGGGTTGCCGCAGGATCTGATCTACGTCGCCCAGGCGGAGAGCGCGTTCGAGCCGCTGGCCTTATCGCGGGCACGGGCGCTGGGAATTTGGCAGTTCATGGCCTCGAGCGGCGCAAAGTACGGCTTGGACCACACCTGGTGGGTGGACGATCGGCGCGACCCGGAAAAATCAACGCGGGCGGCGGCGCGCTACCTGCGGGACCTCTACGGAATATTCGGCGACTGGTACCTGGCACTGGCGGCGTACAACACGGGCGAAGCAAACGTAATGAAAGCCGTGGAACGCACCGGCTACGCGGACTTCTGGGAACTGCATCGCCGGAACGCGCTGCCGCGCCAGACGCGCAACTACGTGCCCATCATTTTGGCTCTGGCGATGATTGCAAAGGATCCCGCGAAGCATGGAATCGACGTGCAGGAGGACGAACCACTCGAGTGCGACGCGGTAAAGCCTGGGCACCCAATTGACCTGCGGCTGGTGGCGGAGGCGATCGACGAGAACGTGGAGCTCGTGAAGGCACTCAACCCTCAATTGCTTCGCCCGGTGACGCCCGCAGACCCCGATTTTGTATTGCTGCTGCCCAAGGGGACGGCGGAACAGTTTTCGGCGGAGATCGCTGCAATTCCTCCGGAGAAATGGCTGTCCTGGCGGCGCTATCACGTTGCAGAGGGAGACAGTCTGCCCGCGCTTGCACGGCGATACGGGGTGACACCCGCGGCGATCGCAGAGGCGAACGGGATGGAAGCCGGGGCCGCGCTGGAGGCCGGAGAGGGGCTAACGATTCCCGCCAACCGGCCCCCCGCGACCGGCTTGGGTGTGCTCGTGCGGTATCGGGTGCGCAGGGGGGACACGGTGGAACGGCTGGCGCGACAGTTCGACGTGACGCCGGCAGACATCGCGCGATGGAATACTCCACGTGGTGCGAGCCTGATGGTGGGTACCACGTTGAAGATCTATCCGGGCGGACGCCCGAACACGGGGGCAATCGCGCAGAAGACTTCCAAGAGTTTGCAAACACAGCAGTTAGTGAAAAATTCGAGCGGGCCTGCCGGAGCACCAGAGAGTTCGGTGACACATCCCGTCCAGCCGGGGGAATCGCTCTGGTCGGTGGCTCGCGCTTACCGGATAACCGTAGAGGCGCTGCGGCGGGCGAATCCGTTTCTCGCGACACGACCTCTTCGCGCCGGTGATGTACTCAGAATTCCGCTCCCAGGATAATCTGGCTGAGTTCCTGCACCGAAAGCGGGCGCCGAGCAGCGGCTTGACAAAGGCGCTGAAGTCCGCTTATATCCGCGAGGGCTATCCGCTGCCGGTTCTTATCCCTTTTTTCACGGAGGTAGAAATGTCCGACATCCTCGAGCACGACAAAGAGTTCCCATTCGAAGACGACGAAAGCGGCATGGAGAGCGAGGATTTGGAGAGCGAGGAGGAGGAGGAAGAGGTCGTGGACGAGGAAGAACCCGCGTCGGAGAGCGAAGAGCCCGAACCCGAGGAAGCGTCTGCCCATGCGACAGCGACTCCCCAACGCCGGGCGCGGCACAAGGCCAAGGCAAAGCGGAAGGCAAAACCAAAGCGGAAAAAGAAGGCGGCACGGAAACCCGCGAAGAAGAAGGCAAAGAAGGGGCGCAAGCGCCGGCGGTGAGCGTTTCAAGAATCCCGTCTCCTCAACAACCAAGATAGAACCCAATCCAGCCCATTTCTGCAGGGACGCGTCATGTTGAAGAAGAGCCTTATCCACTCCTCTTCGGTCCTGAATTGCGTGTGATGGAAAATTTGGGAACGCTGCTGGATTTGTCGACAAGATTCTGCCCGCTTCACTTCCCGACTCGGTAATCCAAGTCCCGAAACTGAAGTTAGTGCTCTTGATGGCGCGATGCGGCAGCACTAGCATACGTGCGTGCCGTTAGCGCTGGAGCATATCCGGAGAATGCGCGGGGGCGCACAGTCGCACCTGATGCGGTGCGACGACGGGGACTACTACGTGGTGAAATTCCAGAACAACCCGCAGCACCGGAGGGTTCTGGTGAACGAATTGCTGGGGACGAAGCTGGCAGGGCATCTAGGATTGCCGGTGCCGCCGGTGGCAGTGGTGAATGTGCGGCGGGAATTGATCGAGAACACGGCGGAACTGGTGATGCAAGTCGGCAATTTGCGCGAGCCGTGCTCGGCGGGGCGGCAGTTCGGGTCGCGCTATCCGGGAAAGCCCACGGAGACAGCGGTACACGATTTCCTGCCGGACGAGCAGCTCGACGAGGTGGAAAATCTGGGCTTGTTTGCCGGGATGTACGCGTTTGACAAATGGACGTGCAACACGAACGGGCGGCAAGCGATCTTTTTTCGCGGACCCGGGAGCGCGCGTTACCAGGCCTGGATGATCGATCAGGGCTTCTGCTTCAACGCGCAAAACTGGGATTTTCCGGACGCGCCGCTGCGCGGTCTCTACGCCCGCGCACGCGTGTACGACGCGGTAAGAGGCATGGACGCGTTCGAGCCGTGGACGGCGCGAATGGAGCGGACGGGCGAGGACGGAACACTGGACCAGATGGCCAGCGGCGTCCCGCTGGAGTGGTACGACGGAGACCTGGACGCGCTCTATGCGTTGCTGGAGCGGCTGGTGCGGCGGGTGGCGCGGCTGCCGGACCTAATCTTGGAGGCGAAAAACTCTTACCGGAGGCCCTTCCGGAACTGGACGTGAGACATGGCTGACGAAATTCTGATGACCTGCACATTCCGGATCCTGCGCTACGTGCCGAACCTGGTGCGCGACGAATGGATGAACATCGGCGTGCTGCTGGTGGACCCGGAGGGACGGCTGCACGTACGCGTGCTCGAGGAGGAATCACAGTATGCGCGGCTGCGACGGCTCTATCCCGCCGTGGACGTGACGGTGCTGCGAGCGCTCGAAGCCGATCTGGAGACGAAGGCGGCCGGGCCGGGCGGAGGCGCGGCGCTCGTGGCCGGACTCGAGGAAACGCTGTCGAACGCGCTGCAGCTCAGTCCACAGAAGGCGGTGCTGACCGCCAATGCGGAGGCGGAACTCGAACGATTGTTTCAGGACCAGGTGGAGCCGGCCGCATACCGCCCGGCCGGGACCGGAGAGCGCGAGCACAACCGCGCATCCATCCGATACCGGGCCCGGCAAATCTTCGAACGAGCGCACATCAACGGGCGCCTGCGATACGGCGTGAAGGTGGAGGAGTTTACCGCGGCAGGAGATCCCTTCCGGCTCGATTTCGGGTGGGAAAACGGCACGCGAGGATTCCTGCATTCCGTGGCGCTGGGACGCGACTCGGGGCAGGCCAAAGTGCTGGCGTACACGGCTGCGGCGGTACGGGAAAAGATTCCCGATGCGGAGTTCACGGCGATCACGGAAGTGCCGCCGCAAAGCGGCAATCCGCGGCACGAGTTCACGGTGAGCTTGCTGGAGGCAAGCCGGATCCAGTTGGTGCCCTTGGCGGGATTGGATCAGTACGCGCGCGCGCTGGGCGGACGGCTGAATTAAAGCGCTCGCAATCAGGCCTTGGTTTCGGGCTTCTTGAACAGGCGGGCGATCAGAGCATCGATGCTGAGCCAGCCGGGACCGAAGGCGAGCACCACCGCGCTGACGCACAGAAACGTAAAGGGCGCCGCAGCCTGGAACTTGTCGGGGTCGGAGATGACGGAAAGAAACGCTTCGCGGTCGCCCATCCAGTAGGCGCCGAGCATATTCGCAGTCAGAATCAGCGCGATGGGACGGGAGGCAAGGCCCAGGAACAGCAAAGCACCGCCCACCAGTTCGAGTCCGGATACGAGGCGCGCAGTAACCTCGGGAGCGGGCATGCCCAGGGTGCGAAAGTAGTCCACGACCGTGCCGATGTTGCCGAGCTTGCCCTTGCCGGAGTCGAAGAGCTGCCAGCCCCAATAGAGACGGGCAGCGAGCAAAACCAGCGGCTGGAGCGCGGAGGCCGCGCGCTCAAACAACGCATATAACCGCTTAGCCGTTTCCGCGATGCCGCTCATCGTTTGATTTCCCTGGTGGTTCTATCGAAGCAGGCCACAGAGTAGCGGGAAGTACGGTCACAAAGCAATGGTTTGGCGGGAACGCGGCCGTCACGCAGTTGCGCGGCCGGCGGAGGGACGGCAAAACCAGCCGAGCGCGGACCAGAGCTCGAACCACTCGCGAACGGTTTCTGCGCGTTCCGCAATGGGAATCGCGCTCTTGCGGAAGGCGGCGGCGACCGCCGCGGAGATACTCTTGCCGTCGCGGAGCGAGGCAAGCAACAGATGGGCTTCGGGCTCCAGGCGGCGGAAATAGACGGAATC
>JASHRU010000094.1 GCA_030037225.1 Candidatus Acidiferrales bacterium
GGCCGCCGTTGCCGCATGATTCGTTCCGCCAGTCATCCCAATCTCTGTCACTGGCATGCCGTCTCCGAGGAGCGCAAGCTCCTCGAGGAGCGCGAGCGCGCCGCTCGCACCAGTCCCGAATTCAACGTCGCCTACCGGTTGTTCGGCCCCGTTTCGGACATGCGATCCGCCGCAGCCATCAACCACGTCCTCGGCCGGCTGGTTCAGCTCCTGTCCGAGAATTCGATCTCCACGCGCAGGGCTTCCGTCATCGCTTATTCCTGCAATCTCCTGCTCCATTCCCTCCGGGAATTGCGATACGAACATTGGTTCGCAAAGCAGTATCCGATTGAGGCCGCCCGCGTCACCAAGCTTCTTGAGCATCTCCCGCCGCTCGATTACAAAATCCCAACCAGTCCCACGACCGTCGTGTCCGAGCACTTCAACTTCCCGAAACCGGAAGGTGACCGAACGCGATGATGGCCCGTAGTTCGCCTCACGCTCCGCTCGGCCGACGGCGGGGGAGATCTCGCGTCTCTCGCTGTTGCCGCATTTCCGCGCGAGTCAACCTTCACCGATCTCCAGTCATTTCCTAGAGGATCGTCATGCTCACGACTCTTCAGAAATTGACGGCCCAGGCAATCGTAAACGTCTTCGAGACCGGCTCCCCTTCCGGCGACTACGCCAACATCACCGTTGCCCCGGGCGATCCCGGGCATCTCACCTACGGACGCTCCCAGACCACACTTTCCAGCGGCAATCTCGCCCGGCTCATCGCCTGCTATTGCGACGCTCCCAGCGCAAGCTGCTCCACCGGCCTTCGAGCCTTTCTGCCTCGCCTCGAAGCGCGTGACGTCACTCTAGATTTCGACGCAGGACTCCACTCCCTCCTCCACGATGCAGCCGGGGACGGAGCCATGCGCTCGATCCAGGACGATTTTTTTGACCGCGCGTATTGGCTACCCGCTGTCCGCGCTGCCGAGTCTCTGGCCGTCGAATGCGCTCTCGGCACCGCCGTCGTCTATGACAGCTTCATCCACGGTGCCTGGGCCCGCCTGCGTGATGCCACTCTCGCTCGCCTCGGCCTGCCTGCCGTGGGGGGCTCCCCCTCGAGCACCGGCCCTGCCTCGCCCGGCGAGCATGCATGGATTTGCGAATACCTGGCGCTTCGTCGCGATTGGCTCGCCAATCACCCCAATCCACTCCTCCGCCACGCCGTCTATCGTATGGATACCTTTCTCACACTCACCGGCGCAGCCAACTGGGATCTCACACTTCCAATTGAAGCCCGCGGCGTCTGCATTTCGGAGGCCACAGTCACCCGCCGCGGCGATAATTCCCCCTCCATTTCAGGCTTCCCGATACAATCAATTCGCGTCCAAACTGGATAGCCACCGATGACTCGCCGTCCTACACTGCTCGTCTGCCTCCTCGGCTCTCTCGCAGCCGCTGCCCTTCCCGCCTTCGCCCAGGAAGGTATGGACGCCTTCACGAACCGTCCCGACAGCCCCGCTTACACCGCCTGGGCCAGGGGCCGCGACGCGGAACGCGCGGGAAAACCCGAAGAGGCCCTTGCCGCCTATTCCGAAGCGCTCCGCGATGACCCCAAGAACCGCGAATACAGCGCACTGGTCGAACGCATGCGCTTTGTCCTTGCTACTTCCCTCTCGAATCAGGCTGAGCGCGCCATGCTCGCCGATGATCCCGCGCTGGCCGCCTCGGATCTCCGCCGCGCCCTTAGCTTCGATCCCGAGAACGAGGTTGCGCGCGAGCGCCTCCGCCAGCTCGAACGCCACGCTGTTCAGGAAACGAATCTCACTCCCGAATACACCGCCTCTTCACCGCAGCTTTCCCCGCAACCCGGCACTCGCGACTTCAATATTCGCGGCACTGCTCGAGACGCCTATAACGAACTGGCTCGCCAGTTCGGCCTGTCCGCCATATTCGATGAAGATGTCACCAGCGCCAAAATCCAGTTCAGCGTCTCTGGCGTCGATTTCCACACCGCGCTCGATCTGCTCGGCGAGCAAACCGGCACGTTCGTCCGCGCTCTCGATCCGCACACCTTCTTCGTCGTCAACGACACACCGCAGAAGCGCAAGGAGTATCTGCCCCAGATCGAACGCTCCTTGATCCTCCCCGATTCGGAAAAACCCGAACAAGCCAACGAAATCGTGCGCGCCGTTCGCGACGTCACCGGTCTCACCCACACACAATACAACACGGCCTCCCGCACACTCACGATTCGCGGCGCGGAACGCGACGTCGCTCTCGCCGATGCTCTCGTCCGTCAGCTCGAGCAGCCCCGCGGCGAAGTCATGCTCGAAATCGACATCTTAGAAGTGGACCGCAACGCCGCCGAAACCCTCGGCATCGTGCCCCCATCGAGCGCACAGGTGGTCACCCTCTCTAAATCCGAGCTCAATCAGGCCGAGCAGTCCACCAACGGGCTGGTGGGGCTCATCGAGCAAATCTTCGGCACCCCCACGGCCTTCGCCGGGTCCTCTACCGAACAAATTGCAGCTCTGCTCGGCACCGGAAGCACCTCGCTCAGCGCGCTGGTTCCACCACTCATCGCCTTCGGCGGCGGCCAGACCATTTTTCTCGCCACCTTGCCCGGCGCCTCCGCCAACTTCGCGGACTCTCTGAGCGTGGTGCGCACCGCCGACCGCATTTTGCTTCGCGCCGAGGACGGCGAGCCGGCCAGCTTTTTCGTCGGCGAACGCTATCCCATCAATTTCTCCACTCTCTCGAACGAATTCACCACCCAGGGCGCCCAGCCCGGCATCACGGAGGCCACCCTCGCCACGGGTACTGCTCCCCGGAGCGCGACCTCCGTCGCGACGCGACTCACCAGTTCCAATCTCGACATCATCACTGCCAACTACGGCCCCGAAAACTCCTCGAGCAATGCCGGCTCGGTCTCGGTCATCCTCGGAAATGGCGATGGCACGTTTCAGACCAACGTGGACTATCCCGCCGGCACCAACCCCGTTGCCGTCGCTACGGCGACCTTCCGCGCAACCACGGCCTCAGGCACCCCGCCCGTCGATCTCGCTGTTCTAGATCAGGGAACCAACAGCGTCCAGATCCTCCTCGGCAACGGCGACGGCACCTTCCAGGCACCCAAGGCCTATGCCGTCGGTTCTGAACCTGTCGGCATCGTCATTGCCGACTTCAACCTCGACGGCCATCCTGACATCGCCGTCACCAGCTTCGCCAGCAACAGCATCTCCATTCTGCTCGGCAACGGCGACGGCACCTTTTTACCCGCCACAAACATCGCCCTTCCGGCGGGCCAGGGCCCCACGGGAATCGTCAGTGCCGACTTCAATACCGATGGCAATCCCGACCTGCTCGTGACAAATGCGCTGACCAACACAGCGACTCTGCTCCTCGGCGACGGCCACGGAAATTTCACCGCCCAGCCCGGCATCGATACAGGGACACTCCCCGTTGCTGTGGCCACTGCCGATTTCAATGGCGACGGCCTGCCTGATTTCGCCGTCGCCAATCAGACCGACGGCACCGTCAGCGTTTTCCTCAACACCGGCACCACGGGCACTGCCGTGTTCACCTCGCGCACCGACTACCCGGTCGGCAACGAGCCCGACGCCCTGGTCGCCGGTCTGTTCACTTCCTCCGGCTCGCAGGATCTGGTCTCCTCCAACAGCTCCGACGGCACCGTCACAGTTCTTTTCGGCGCCGGCGACGGAACCTTTCCCGCCAACATCCCGATCCAGATCGATGCCGGTGTCACCTGTTCGAATCTTCCCGCGCCTGCCGCTCCCTGCCAGGGAATCGCTTCCGGCGAATACAACACCAGCACCGGCCTTCTCGACGCCGCCGTCACCGACTTCGACAACAACACTGTGACCGTCGTCTTCAATTCCAACCAGATTGCGAACCCCAACGAACAGCTCCCCTATCCCGGCTTCCAGTACGAAGACATCGGCGTGAAGGCCAAAGCCACTCCACACATTCATCCTTCGGGCGACGTTACCGTGACTCTCAACCTCGAGCTCCGCGGCCTTTCCGCCGACAACTACAACGGCATTCCTGTGCTCACGAACCGCACGGTCGAGCAGACCGTGCGGTTGCGCCCCAATGAGCCTTCCGTTTTGGGCGGAATTTATTCCGATCAGGAATCTCTCGGCGTAACGGCAGCACCCGGTGCCGCTGACCTTCCGGTTCTTCAGCAGCTGCTTTCTAATCGAAGCACGCAAACTCAGCAAACGGAACTCATCATCGTCGTAAACCCCCGCACCGTGCGCATCGCTCCGCGTTCACCCGAAGTCTTCTACGCTGGACGCGAACGCCAGGCCACCTCGGCCGGAGCCGGGGAGACCGAGCCCCGGGAGCAGCCAGAGGTTGTGCCCGGCCAGCCACCCGTGCCCGGTCAGCGGACTCCTCCCGGTCAGACACCTGCGCCAGGCCGGATCCCTGAGCCCGGGCAGATTGCCGTTCCCGGTCAACTTCTCGTACCGCCGACCGAGAATCCTCAAGGAGCGCCACCCACCTCGCCTACGCGCCCCTAGAGGAACTGTGTGGCCTCGGATTCGGAAGCGAATGCGCGTTCGGCCTATCCCGTCGCAAAGACAGACAAACACGTCCACCTCTGCGCTGCCGGACCAGATTGTTTGTGATTCGCTACGGCGTCGCGTCAAACACTACGATCGGCTGATAGGTGCGCGGAACCACTGCTTCCGCCACGGCAATCAGCTTCTGCTGCTGGCTGAACACCCGCAGCCTTGGCGGCACCGGCGCGCCCGAATCAAGACGGGTTGTCGCTCCCGGCGGCGCCGTGAACTGCGCCGGCTGGATCTGCGCCAGCGGCAGCGTGAACTTTGCTCCGTGTTTCACCCGCCGCTCTACTACAGGCAGCACGGTGGCGCGCGGCAATTCCGGCAGCATCCGTTCGAGCGGGATAATCAGTTCGGTTGCCCGTCCCGCTCGTGCCGCCGTTTGCAATTCGTCGAGCGCGACCGCCTGATCAATCGTGAATTCACCGACGGCCACGCGCGAAATCTCCTCCAGATGAGCCCCCGTCCCCTGCCGCGCACCCAGGTCGTGGGCCAGCGAACGGATGTATGTCCCCGCTCCGCATTCGATCACGCACCGCACCCGCGGGCCCTTCACTTCCTCGATCTGGAACTCGTACACGTCCACCTCGACCGGCTTCAGCTCCACCGGACGGTTTTTCCGCGCCAGCTCGTGCGCCGGTCGCCCTGCGATCTTTTTCGCGGAATACGCCGGCGGCGTCTGCAACAAATGCCCCGTAAATTCGGCGGCCAGCGGCTCGATTTCCTCGCGTGTCAACTCTGGCAGCTTGTCTTCCCCTTGCGGTTTTCCGTCCGCGTCGTAGGTGTCTGTCGCGTATCCGAACCGGATCGTGAACGCGTAACGCTTCCGCCGCCCCGCATAGAACCGCGCCAGCCGCGTGGCGCGCCCCAACAGCAGCACCAGCACTCCCGTCGCCAGCGGGTCAAGTGTCCCCAGATGCCCGATCTGCCGGAATCCCAGGAGCCGCCGCACCATCTCCACCACGTCGTGCGACGTCCTTCCGCGCGGTTTGTGGATTACGATCGCGCCGTCAATCGGCGGTGGCTGGGGCTGGCGTGGCATTACGGCCCCGCGTCAGGACGCGTCTTTGCCCGTCTCGGGTGGCCGGTGCAGCAGTTCTTCCAGCCGGCCGCCTTCGACTCCCGAAGCGTCCACGACGAAATGAATTTCCGGCGCACGCCGCAGGTCCAGCCGCCGCGCCAGTTCGCTGCGAATGAATCCCATCGCCGCGGCCAATCCGTCCCTCACTCCGCGCCGCTCCTCGTTCGTCCCGAACGCGGCCAGAAAGATGCGCGTGTGCTTCAGGTCCGGCGTCACCGTCACTTCGGCTACTCGCACCGGGCCGGCCAGCCGCGGGTCCCGCAACTCACCCGCCAGCATGGCCTCGATTTCGTGCCGGATTTCCTCTGCCACGCGCTCGTGGCGGTGGCGCACGGTAGTCATGGATGTCACGCCTCAATTCGCAAGATGGGGATGCTCAGCTCAAAGAACCTCGACGCTGCTGCCTACCAGGTCCCTGCCCAGCAGCCGTTCCGATTCATTGGCTACTTTTTCGAGCGAATCCTCCAGGTGCCTCGTGTCCGCGGAAATCGTGACCACGCCCACCAGCGCCCGCTGCCAAGTCTCCTGGTGATCCAGTTCCGCAATAGCGACATTGAACTGCCGCCGCAGCCGGTCCTTCAAGCTGCGCAGTACCTGCCGCTTGTCCTTCAACGATCTCGCGTCGGGAATGTAAATCTCCAGTGTGAGCAGTCCGATGGGCATCGTCTGCCTCCCCGCCTCTCCTGTCCCGCGGCTGCGGGAACGAGGACGGCCGAACGATCAGGCCCGCGTCGCCGCCGCGGCTTCCAGCGCTTCCACCGTGAAGAATTCGATTATGTCGCCCACCTTCACATCGTTGAAGTTGGCGATTCCCACGCCGCACTCAAACCCGGAGCGCACCTCGCTGGCGTCTTCCTTGAACCGCTTGAGCGAACTCACCTTGCCGGTGTACACCACCACGCCCTCGCGCACCAGACGCAGTTCCGCGTCGCGCTTGATGGTTCCGTCGGTCACGTAACACCCGGCCACCGTGCCCACTCCCTTGATGCGGAACGTGTTGCGCACTTCCGCCCGCCCGAGATGCACTTCCTTGTACACGGGCTCGAGCAGCCCGGCCAGCGCCTTCTTCAGCTCTTCGGTCAGCTCGTAGATGATCGTGTGCGTCCGGATGTCCACCTTCTCCTGTTGCGCCAGGTCCGCCGCCTTCCGGTCTGGCCGCACGTTGAACGCGATGATGATCGCATTCGAGGCCGACGCGAGCAGCACATCCGTTTCTGTCACCGCACCTACGCTCGAGTGGATGATCTTGATTTTCACCTCGTCGCTCGAAAGCTTCGGCAGCACTTCGTTCAACACCTCGACCGATCCCTGCACGTCCGCCTTCAGCACGATGGGCAACTCCTTCACTTCGCCAGCCTTCAGTTGCTCGTGCAACTGGTCCAGCGTAATCCGGCCTGTTGCCGTCCGCGCCAGCGACTGCTCCCGGATCTTCGACTGCCGGTAGTCCACGATATGCCGCGCCTTCACCTCGTCCGCCACTTGGAAATTGTCGCCGGCTTCGGGAATTCCCTGCAGCCCGAGCACTTCGACTGGCGTGGAAGGGCCCGCCTCACGGACCGGGTGTCCCCGGTCGTCGAACATCGCTCGCACCTTCCCGTACACCGCTCCGCAGAAGAAGAAGTCACCCACATGCAGCGTCCCGTTTTGCACCAGCACGGTGGCCACGGGCCCCCGGCCCTTGTCCACTCGCGATTCCAGAACGGTCCCGCTTGCCGGCACCGCCGAGCTGGCCTTCAGCTCGCGCAGGTCGGAGACCAGCAGGATCATTTCCAGCAGCTTGTCCAGATTCGTCTTCTGCTTGGCCGAAACCTCCACCATTACCGTGTCGCCACCCCATTCTTCTGGGAGCAGGCCCTGGTCGGCGAGCTGCCGCTTCACGCGCTCGGGTTGTGCGTCGGGCTTGTCGATTTTGTTGATGGCCACCACGATGGGCACGCCTGCGTTCTTCGCGTGGCTGATGGCTTCGAGCGTCTGCGGCATCACTCCGTCATCCGCGCCCACAACCAGCACCACGACGTCGGTCACCTTCGCTCCGCGCGCGCGCATGCGCGTAAACGCTTCGTGGCCCGGCGTGTCGATGAACACGATCTTGCGGTCGTTCACGTGCACCTCGTACGCCCCGATGTGCTGCGTGATTCCTCCGGCCTCGCCAGCCGCCACGCTGGTCTCCCGGATCGCGTCGAGCAAGCTGGTCTTGCCGTGGTCCACGTGGCCCATCACGGTCACCACCGGCGCCCGGGACTCCATTCCCGCAGTCTTTTCTTCGCGCGAAACTTCTTCGACGACTTCCTCTTCAAACGACTTGACGGTCACGATTCCATTGAAGGCCTCGGCCAGCGACGTGGCCGTGGCCACATCCAGCGGCTGATTGATGGTCGCGAACACGCCGCGCACCAGCAAGGTGGCCAGCAATTCCTTTGCTCGCACATCCAGTTTTTCCGCCAGTTGCCGCACGCTGATGCCTTCCGTGATGGTCACCTCGCGCGGCTCGCGGGGCGCCGGCGCCGGCAGCTCCGCAACGCCACTGCGTCCCGACGGACCGCGGCGCCCCGCGGCGTCTGCGCGCGCGCGCACGGGATGCAGCTTGCGCTCGCCCTCCTCGAACCGTTTTTCTGCAAGCGGGCGCCCGCCTCCGGCGGACTTCGTCGCCTTACGCTGGTAAAGCGGCTTGCCCACCTCGGGCTTCGCAGGAGGCACCACTCCCATCGCCACGCCCGGCGATGCTGTCAGCCGCGGCGGACGTCCCGGTCGCGCGCCCGTCGAGCCGGCGGTGCCGGGGATGGGCGGCTTGCGCGGCAACTGCGGCATTGGCCCGCTCGACCGTTCCGCGGCGGGCGCGGTGATTGGCGGCTTCATCGGCAGCGATGGCGGAGGAGGTTTGGTTGCCTGCGGGCGCGCGACGAGTGGCTGGCCTGCCGGTCGGGCCGCTGCAGGAGCTGCAGGAAGAGTTGGCGGCCGCGATGGCACACGCGCCGGAGGGCTCGGGGGTGTGGTTGTGATGGGCGGCTTTGTCGGAATGGGCGGCGGCGCGCCGATAGGTTTCGCCGGCACGGGCGGCGTTGCAGGACGTGCGACGAGCGGTGGCGGCTGTGGAGCGCTCGCGGCCTCGGCGGGCACAACCACTGGAACTTTCACCGCTGGCCGCGCTGGAATCTCTATCCTCGCGGGCGCCGGCGGCGGAGCAACAGCCACGGGCGCGGACACTGCAACTTCCTTCTGAACTTTCTTATCTGCCTCTTTCGGGCCAGCCGGCGCAGGCGAGGGCTCTAAAACATCCTCGGGGCCGCCTTGCAGCTTTCGGCGCACCTTCTCCGCCACGTCCACGTCAATCGAGCTAGAGTGCGTCTTCTTCTCAGAGACTCCGAACCCCGGCAAGAGATCCAGAATGGCCTTCGCCTTGACCTCGAGTTCGCGGGCCAGTTCGTTGATCCGGATTTGCGCGTGCTCAGACATTCCCGTCAGCCGGATTCTCCCTCGCGCGGGTCTTCCTTCGGCTCATCTTGGGCGGCCGTGTCATGAGCCGTCCCCGCCGCTTCGCCCGTCGCTCCAGCCGCAGCCGCATCTGCCTCCGCCGGCACAGCAGCTTCGGTGGCCTCTGTCTGCTCGGACGCTTCGGCGGATTCCGGCGCCGCTGCGGTCGCTCCGGACTGCGCCGCCTCAAGACCCTCGAAGTGGGCGACCACCGACTGGCGGATTTTCTCCACCATCTTTTCGCCAATCCCGGGAATTTCGAGCAACTGTTCGGCGGACATGTCTGCCAGTCGCTCGATGGATGTGATGCCGTGTGCCTCGAGTTTTTCGAGCGTCTTCGGACCCACGCCCTTCAAATCGGAAAGCGGAGTGACCGGAGCCGTGAGCGCCGACATCTGCTCTTCGATCTCCTGCCGCTTCTCTTCTTCGCTCTTGATGTCGATGTTCCAGCCGATCAGTTTGCTGGCCAGCCGTACGTTTTGCCCTTTCTTGCCGATGGCCAGCGAGAGCTGCGTGTCCTCGACGATCACCTCCAGCCGCTTCTCCTCGGTGTCCACGATCTGCACGCGGGTGACTTTGGCCGGCGAAAGCGCCTTCTGCGCGAAGGCCACGATTTCTTCCGAGTACGGGATAATGTCGATCTTCTCGCCACGCAGCTCGCGGATGATGGACTGCACGCGCATGCCCTTCATGCCCACGCATGCGCCCACCGGGTCCACTTCCTTGTCACGGCTCTCCACCGCGATTTTCGTCCGTTCGCCGGCCTCGCGCGCCACTGCCCGAATACGCACCGTGCCGTCGTAGATTTCCGGCACTTCCATCTCAAAGAGCCGCTGGACGAGCATCCCGTCTGCGCGCGACACCACCACCTGCGGTCCGCGCGCCGCCCGCTCCACCAGCTTGATCACCACGCGCAGCCGCTCGCCCAGGTTGTAGCTTTCCAGCCGCGACTGTTCCCGCTTCGGCAGCCTGGCTTCTGTCCGTCCGATGTCCACGATCAGGTCGGGGCCCTCGGTGCGCTTGACGATGCAGTTCACCATCTCGCCCACGCGGCCGTTGTACTCGTTGTAGATT
>JASHRU010000095.1 GCA_030037225.1 Candidatus Acidiferrales bacterium
AAGGCTTGGCGGGCGTGTTGGCGGCGTCGAGCGAGTTGGGCGCGGAATTTTTCACACTAGCCTGCGCGGGCGCAGAGTTTTTGGCCGACTGCGCGGGCTGCTTCTCCGAGGGCGCAGGAGGTGCGGGCGGGGCCCCGGCCTTCGCCGTGGTCGTATCCCCGTACACGTCCACAACGAGGCGGTAGGGATCCTTGAGCAGGAAGACGGAATAGTCTTTGACCTTCTCGACTTCGAGAACCACGCGGACCACTCCGGCCTGGTTCTGCGCCACGCGGATGGATTTGAGAAAGCCGTTCTGCACGTCGAGCGTTTTTCCGGCGAGCGCGGAGCTGAGATGCGCGGTGTAGAGATCGAAGTAGATACGGTCGGGATTGGCGATGCGCGCGGCCTGGTATTTCACCTCGTCTTCGAGCGAGATGACCACGCGCGTGTAGTTCTCCGCGTTCCACTCGCGTATGCCGGTGACCTGCGGCGTGCGGCGGTCGCGGGCCCGGTCGTCTGCAGTGGATTTGGCGGATGCGGTGCCGGCGGCACGGGCCGCGGCGCGGTCGCGCTCGGCGGCAATGGCTTTCAGCGCGTCCTGCGCCGCGGGAGCCTTCTGCGAGCGGGGATATTTGGCCAGGAAGTCGTCGAAAGATTTTTCGGCGTCGTCGGGATGGTCCAAATCCTCCTGCTGGATCTGGGCGATGGTGAACATGGCATCGGAGCGGTAGCGCGTGGCGGGATATTCCTTGAGAAGCGCCTGGTAGGTGTCGATGGCTTTCTGGAAGTAGGAGTCGTCGAAGGCGCGGCCCATCTCGTGATAGAGATCGGCGATGGCCACCAGCGCGGTCTGCGCCTCGGAGGAAGCGGGCGCGGCGTGAATCACGCGGCGGTAGGCATTGATGGCGTTCGAGTAGTCCTGCTTGGAGCGGTCATTCTGAGCCCGGCCCTCGAGATCGGCGCGCAGTTTGTCGGCACGGGCGAGATCGGCTTTGGCTTCGGCTTTTTTCGACGCGGCGGGAGACTGCGCCGCAACCGGCACGGCGGCGGCGATGGAAGCCGCCAGCAGTCCCGCGAGAATCGTTGCTCCGAGGTTCAGGCGCCCCCTCATTCGTTCGTAAAAACCACTTTGCCGTCCGCATCCACTTCGCGGCGGATGGTCCGCGGCGCGGGAATCCACGACTGCCGGCCGCTGGAATCCGAGTGGTAATAGCGGTCGGTGATGCGCCGCACGTAGTTCTGGGTCTCGCGGATATTGGGCACGCCGCCGGCGCGCTCCACGGCGCCTTCGCCGGCGTTGTAGGCCGCGAGCGCCTTGTCGAGGTCGCCGTTGTATTTGTCGAGCAGGGCGCGGAGGTAGCGCACGCCGGCCTCGAGATTTTGCTTGGCGTTGTAAGCGTCGCGAACGCCGAGCTGCTGCGCGGTGCCGGGCATGAGCTGCATCAGTCCCTGCGCGCCTTTGCGCGAGGTGGCGGAAGGATCGTAGCCGGACTCGGCGGCGATGACAGCGCGGATCAGTTCGGGATCCACGTTGTGCTTCTTGGCCAGCTCTTCGACGTACTTGTCGATTTCAGCGCGGGAGAGCGGGCGATAACGCACGTCGCTATCGCCGCCCGTATCGGCGCGCTCGGCGCTGGCGGCGGCGGAGAGAGCGGAATTGGAATTCGTGGCGCGGCCTTTGCGGACGGGGTTGTTGTCGTCGGCGTTGACAAAGACGATGCGGCCGTTTTCCTCAACGAGCTTGCGGATTTGGGCGTGGGCGGGAGCAGGGGCGAGCAGCAGGAACGCACCCAGCGCCACGAGTGCAGCGCGAAATCCCGTCTTTGGATTCGCTTGCATGGGTCTCGCCAGGATGCCGTGGGAGCCGTTGGAGGAAAATAGTCCTTTCGTAGGGGCGAGACACGTACGCGGCGTGTCAGGAGACTGCATCTCCCGTCAAAAACCTTCCAGCGCTCTGGAAATCATAGCATTTGTTCGACGATCTCGTACACCCCACCGATGGCCTTGTCCAGGCTGTTTGTGTCCTTTCCGCCAGCCTCGGCCAGATCGGGCCTTCCACCACCGGTTCCACCCACCTGCTTGGCCACTGCCTGGACGATTTTTCCGGCATGCAAGCGGGGCGTGAGGTCCTTGGTGACTCCGGAGATGAGAGAAACTTTGCCGTCGTCTGCAGCGCCGAGAACCACCACTGCGGAGCCGAGCTTCTGGCGGAGGGCGTCGACGAGTTGGCGCAGGGATTCGCGGTCGGCGCTCGCCACGCGGGCGGAAAGGACGCGCACGTCCTTGATACTGCGGGCGCGGCCGGCCAGTTCGTCCACCTGCGAGAGCGCGGCGCGGCTTTGTTCCTGCTTGAGCTTCTTTTCGAGAGCGGCGACGTGCTCGGAAAGTTCGGCGAGGCGGGCGGGCACCTGTTCTTCAGCCACGTTGAGCATTTCCGCCAGACCGCGCAACGCGGCGGCCGCGGCCTGGAAGCGTTCGAGCGCGGGCACGCCGGTGATGGCTTGCACGCGGCGCACGCCTGAGGCCACGGACTGCTCGCTGACCAGCTTGAAAACGCCGATATCTCCCGTGCGGCGAACGTGCGTGCCGCCGCAGAGTTCTTTCGAATAGAAGCCGCGGGGTGAGTGCGGGTCGGCGATGGTGACCACCCGGACGTTCTGCTCCGGATAGCGGTCGCCGAAGAAGGCGAGGGCGCCGGAGGCGAGCGCTTCGTCGAGCGGAAGAATGTCGGTCGAGATTTCCTGGTTCTGCAGAATTTGCTCGTTTACCTGCTGCTCGATTTCGCGCAGCTCGGCGGGGTCCACGTTGCGGAAATGCGAGAAATCGAAACGCAGGTGATCAGGCGCGACGAGCGAACCGGCCTGCTTCACGTGCGTGCCGAGCACGTTGCGCAGCGCGGCGTGCATTAGGTGCGTGGCCGTGTGATTGCGCTTGATGTGCGCGCGGCGCTCGGCGTCGGCGACGGTGGCGACGCGGTCGCCGACAGAGAGCGTTTCTTTGGCCAGGATTTTGTGGGCAATGAGGCCCGCGACGGGGTAGTAAGCGCCGCGCACGTCAGCGAGTTCGAGCGATTCACCATTGTCGTAGAAGCGGCCGAGGTCGGCCACCTGTCCGCCCGATTCGGCGTAGATGGCGGTGCGATCGAGAACGACTTCGGCTTCTTCGCCGGCTTTGATTTCGTTCGCGGAGCTGGATTTCATAATGATGGCTTCGATCTTGCAGTCGCGCGCGGCGGATTCGAAGTAAAAATCCGGCTCGGTGTGGAACGCGGCGGCCAGCTTGGTGAATACAGGGCTGGCGACTTCCTTGTGTGCGCCTTTCCAGGAAGCTTTGGCGCGCGTGCGCTGCTCTTCCATCGCGCGCTCGAAGCCCGCGGAGTCAAAGCGCACGCGGAGGTCGCGGCAGGAATCCTCAATGAAGTCGCGGGGCAGGCCGTAGGTGTCGTAGAGCTTGAACGCTTTCTCGCCCGCGTACACCGCCTCTTTTTCCCGCGGCGTGCCGACGAGCGCGGCGAGCGGGCGAAGATCGTCTTCCAACTTTTCGAGCGAAGATTCGCGCACGCGATGGAAGCGGTCCTGTTCCTCGGCGACGATCCGAAGAATCTGGCCGCTTTCCACC
>JASHRU010000096.1 GCA_030037225.1 Candidatus Acidiferrales bacterium
GGGATTGGCGCGGTAAGACGCTCGCCGAAGTGCGCGAAATCATCCACGAGGCTGACCCCGAGATCGTCGAAGATTGGAAATGGAGAGGGGTTCCCGTGTGGTATCACGACGGAATGATCTGCACGGGAGAGGTTTACAAGAACCACGTGAAAATGACCTTTCCCAAGGGCGCCTCGCTGGAAGACCCTTCCGGCCTCTTCAACGCCGACCTCAAGGGCAACACCTGGCGCGCCATCGACGTCCACGAAGGCGATAAGATCAAGCGGGCGGCCTTGAAGGCTCTCCTCCGCGCTGCAATCGCGCTCAATCGGAAGGCCAAGAGCAAGAGCCTAAGCTTGCCTGCCGCAGGAAGGTCCCGGCGAGCGAGCAGCAAGCGAGCCGGCTAGCTTCCTTGCAAGTTCCGGCCAGGTCTCCCCCAGAACGGAAGGGCTGCGCACCTGCCTTGCCCGTCGTCCCATCTCACCATCCCTGTGATCCCCGCCAGGCCAAAAAAAAGAGGTGCTCCGCTCACGCGGAGCACCTCTTGGAAAAACCGATGGAAGCCAGCTTACGGCTTCTTTGCCGAGGCCTTGGATTGAGACTTGGCCGCCTTGCCCTGCGTCGCGGCGTTGTGCTTGTCGCGGTAAATATTGCGCGATTCCTGGTTCTGCTCGTGATTGACCTGCGCGCGCTCGCCTTGGGTCAGTTTGCCGCCGTTGGCGGAGCGGTCGGCACGAACCTGCTGGTTGATCCCACGCTCCTGGTTTTCGAGGTGCGCGGTTTCACCGGCAGTCAACTGGCCGCTGCGGACGCCCTGCGCGATGCGGTTCTGCTGGTTCTGTTGCCGCTGGCCGACTTCGCTGTTGCCGTAGTGTGCGGTGTTGGCGTTGTGCTTGTCCTGGTAGATCTGCTTGGAAAGCTGGTTTTGCTGCTGGTTGATTTGCTGCTTTTCGCCGGTGGTCAATTTCCCGCCGTCGGCGGCGCGGTCAGCCTTGATCTCGCCGTTCACCGCCGCTTCCTTCGACTCCAGGTTGGCGGTCTCGCCGGCGGTAAGCTGGCCGGACTGCACGCCATTGGCGATGCGGTCCTGCTGATTTTCCTTGCGCTGTGCAATGCTGGTGTCCTGTTGCGCCGGTGTCGAGCTGCTCGAACCGTTCGAACTCTGCCCCAGGGCGACGCCCGCTGCCATCAGCACGGCGAAGGGTACTGCGGTCCACTTCTTCCAGTTGAATCTCATGATCTTCCTCTCCTGCATTCCTTTGCGTCGTTCTCTTGCCTGACGCCTGGTAATACCCAAGTGTGGGAGGAAAGTTGCTGCGGCGGGATGGAACGAAGGTACTACGCGGCGCAAAATGCGGATGAAATTTGTTACCTATTGAGCACAAAAGCGGCCGTAAGACGGCCTTGGCCGCAGGGTCCGCGCGCCTGTCTGATGTTTTCCGGAGCCACCTCGGGGGTCTTCGCGGCCTCTTTCCAGCCTGCAAATCGTTGCTTTGGGAGTTGGTGGACGTAGGGGAGTTACGCAACGATGTTTGCGACCCGTCTGCGCCGCGTGGCATCCAATCCTGGAACTCGGCCGCTGATGCCGGATGCAAGCATGGCTTGGGGGGTAAGCATGATCGAATCTTCTGATCTACGGATGACGAGAATTCCACTCAACCACGGAGCCGGCCATCTACCCGCACTCGGATTTGGCACGCTGATTCCCGACCCAGCCGTGACGATCACGGCCACCCGAGACGCACTGGAAGCCGGTTTTCGACACTTCGATTGCGCGGAGCGGTACAGGAACGAGCGCGAGGTAGGCAGGGCTTTGCAGGCAGGACTTGCCACGGGAGGGATCGCGCGCGAAGACATTTTTGTAACCACAAAGCTGTGGAATTCCAATCACAGGCCCGAGCGCGTCGAACCGGCTTTCGAGGCGAGCCTGGACAGCCTCGGGCTCGAGTATCTGGATCTCTATCTCATTCATACTCCATTCGCATTTCAACCCGGCGACAACCAAGATCCGCGGGATCAAAACGGAAACGTCCTTTACGACCACGGCGTGACTTTGCTCGACACCTGGAGAGCGATGGAAAGTCTAGTGGACCGCGGCAAGTGCCGGGCCATCGGACTTTCAGACATCGGTTTAAGCGAACTGAGGCCCATCTATGATTCAGCGAGAATCAAGCCCGCCGTGGTGCAAGTGGAATCACATCCGTATCTGCCGGAAACGGAGCTGTTGGGATTCTGCAAGGAGAAGGGCATTGTGTTCTTGGCTTTCGCACCATTAGGTCACGGTATGAAGCCAGGGCTGCTCGAAGATCCGGTGATTTCGGCTGTCGCCGCGCGAGTTGGAAAGACGCCGGCACAGGTGCTGTTGGCTTGGGCGGTCCAGCGCGGCACCGCTGTGCTCACCACCCCAAAATCTGCGGCCCGCGCGAGGGAGAATTTCGATATCTCGCGCCTTCCGGAAGACGCGCTCGACGAAATCAGTCGAATTCAGACCAGACAACGCCTGAATCCAGTGGTGAGCACCGGCGTTCCAGGCTTCATCCCACAGGCGAGATGAACAAAGTGGACTGCGCGCCTTCGCCGGCGTTACGGCGTGGCCGGCTGAGCCGAACACTGTGGGGCACGCAAAGGTTGGTGGACGTGGCCGGGATCGAACCGGCGACCCCCTGCTTGCAAAGCAGATGCTCTCCCAGCTGAGCTACACGCCCACGGTGCCAACCAGTTTGAGGCAGGCGGCGCGGCGGGTCAAGAATGCCGCGCCGTTCGTGCGGCAGCGGAAGAACGGTCGAATCGGCCGGCAGCGCCGCGGAGCCGGCTGAGGCGAGCGTCAGCCGCAATCCGGGTGCGTCCCGAAAAGGCGACGGATCGTCCGGGTTACAACGCGGTCACGCCGCCGTCCACCGCCAGGTCAGCTCCCGCTATGTAACTGCTCTCGTCCGAGCCAAGAAACGCGGCCGCCGCGGCAATTTCCTCCGGCTTTCCCAGCCGGCCCAGCGGCGTCAGCGCGATGAAGAACTTCCGTGTCTCCTCTTCCTGCTCCTTGCTTGAGAATTGTCCGGTAAACATCGGCGTTTCCACCGCGCCTGGGCTGATCTCGTTGACCCGGATCTTGCGGTCCTTCAGCTCCGCCGTCCAAGTGCGGACAAACGACCGCAGCGCCGCTTTCGTCGCGCTGTACATGCTGTAGCCGGGAATGCCCTTCAGCCACGCGACGGAACTGAGCAGAATGATCGAGGCGCCGTCCTTCAGCAGCGGCAGCGCCTTCTGTACCGTGAAGTACACGCCGCGCGCGTTGATGTCGAACACCTTGTCGAAATCCGCAGGAGTGGCCTTTGGCGTCGGCACAATCTCGACGACTCCCGCGTTCGCTACCACGATGTCGACCTTGCCCTTCTGCTGCGCTACCTGTTTGTAGAGGCGGTCGAGGTCTTCCGGCTTCGCTACGTCGCTCTGCACTGCGGTCACGTTCTTCCCGATTGCCGCCACGGCCTTGTCCAACTCAGCCTGCCGCCGTCCGGTGATGAACACGTAGGCGCCCTCATCGACGAACCGCGCCGCGATGGCCAGCCCGATTCCCTGGCTCCCGCCGGTAACTACCGCTACCCTTCCCTGGAGTTTACCCATTGTCCCGTCTCCTCCTCTTTATCCATGATTTGCCCGGTTTGCGCTTCCGGTGTATTCTGGACCTATCGGTTCAGATGTACGGTGGGAGAGGAAGGATACAGCAGAATTGCCGGCTCGAGGGAAATTGGCAAAGAGTACGCGCAGCGCCAACCCGTCCCGCGGCCACGCCGGCCGGCCGCGTAGCTTCGATGCCGATGTGGCTCTCGACGCCGCGATGCGCGTCTTCTGGTCAAAGAGCTACGAAGGCGCCACCATGGCCGACCTCACCCGCGCCATGCGCATCAACCGCTCCAGCATGTACGCGGCCTTCGGCGATAAGGAAGCGCTCTACAGGCACGTCCTGGAACGCTACCGCCAGGGTCCCATGAGCTATTTTGGCAAGGCGTTCGCCCTCCCCACCGCGCGCGCCGCCATCAAGAGTCTCGTCGACTCTTCCGTCGAATTCCTCTCCACACCCGGCAATCCTCCCGGCTGTCTTTCCATTCAGGCCGGACTCGCCTGCGGCACAAATAACGAGTCCGCCAAGCGCGCTACCATCGCCTGGCGCAAAACCGGCCAAGCCATGATCGAAAAGCGCCTCCGTGAGGCGAAGCAGGATGGCGATCTAAGGGCGTCGGCTGACCCCGCTGAGCTCGCCGGCTACGTTGCTATGATCCTCGCCGGCCTCGCCGTGCAGGCCGCAGGCGGCGCCACTAAAGCCGAACTCCGCCGCCTCGCCGCGTTCGCGCTCCGTTCCATCGGGTACTGAATGCAGCTATGCCAAATTCGCGAGGCACCAACCAATAGGACGTGTAATCGCACTCCGATACGAATAGAAAGGATGGCGCTCTGCGGAATAGCGGAAGAGTTTCTCCCCAAATGAAAGCCGGACCCCGCCGCAAACGCTCGACCGGCCGGAGAGCTAATTGCCTGCGCAGCCGAAAACGGTCCCAGGCGGACCCTTGATTTCGTGTGTCA
>JASHRU010000097.1 GCA_030037225.1 Candidatus Acidiferrales bacterium
GATATGCGTCTCCACTGCCGTCACCAGATCGAACATGCCGTCCGGAAACGGCAACTCCGACACCGAACCGTGCCGGATCTCGGCCCGCCCCTTCTCGATCCAGCGCGCATTGGTCTTCTTGCTCGCCGCCACGCTCGCCTCCGAATAATCGATTCCGTAAACTTTCCCCTCCGTTGCCGCTGCCAGCTTGCTCACCGTCCGGCCTCCGCCGCACCCGACGTCCAGAATCGTGTCGTACTTTCCAACGGAAACGTGCGCCAAGCCCCAATCGGTCACTTTCGAGTGCCTCGAATTCATGTTCCACAAAGTAAGACGGCCCAGCCAGCCTCTCGGCTTTTGACATTGGCTTATGTGCCCTCTCCGCGGCGTCACCTGGCTCTCCTGTTTCCGAGAGTTTAGCGCGGATTTGCCTCCCCGAAATCCCGCCCGCCTGGTTCGTTGACTTGCCTCCGGCCCCCAACTAATATGCCTCCCGCATGCCGAACCCTCAGCCCTTCACTGGCCACACCATCTCCCATTATCGCGTCCTCGAAAAGCTTGGTGGCGGAGGCATGGGCGTGGTTTACAAGGCGCAGGACACGCGCCTCAACCGCTTCGTAGCCCTCAAATTTCTTCCCGAAGGCACTCCCAACGATGCGGCGACACTCGAACGATTCCAGCGCGAGGCCCGCGCCGCTTCAGCCCTCAATCACCCCAATATCTGCACCATCTACGACATCGGCGAGCACGACGGCAGGCCTTTCATCGTCATGGAGTGGCTCGAGGGCCAGACCCTGAAGCACCTGATTCATGGAAAGCCGCTGGATATGGACCGCATCCTCGACCTCGGCATAGAAATTACCGACGCGCTGTCCGTGGCGCACTCGAAAGGCATCGTGCACCGCGACATCAAGCCCGCAAACATATTCGTCTCGCAAAACGGCCCGTCGAAAATCCTCGATTTCGGCCTCGCCAAGATGGCTCCCACCCAGCCGGGCCAAGGCGCGCCTGCTCTCGATTCCGGTCAGGCGACGCTGTCCATCGCTGCGGAGCACCTCACCAGCCCCGGCACCGCCATGGGCACCGTGGCCTACATGTCTCCCGAGCAGGCGCTCGGCAAGGAGCTCGACGCCCGTACCGACCTCTTTTCTCTCGGCATCGTCCTCTACGAAATGGCCACCGGCAAGCTTCCCTTCACGGGCGACACCTCAGCCGCCGTCTTCGATTCCATTCTCAACCGCGCGCCCAGTCCGCCTCTCGCGCTCAATTCCGCCGTGCCCGCTGAGCTGGAACGGATCATGAACAAGGCGCTCGAAAAGGACCGCGACCTCCGCTACCAGACCGCTGCGGAGATTCGCACCGATCTCAAGCGGCTCAAGCGCGACCGGGAATCCGCGAGCCGCCCCGCCGAATCCGGCAGGCAGCGTTCCGCATCGGCTCCCGCTGCCGCGCCTGCTCAAGAAAAATCCGTCGCCGTGCTCTATTTCGAAAACCTGAGCGGCGCTAAGGAAGACGAATACTTCCGCGACGGCATGACCGAAGACATCATCACCGAACTCTCCAAGATCTCTCAGCTTCGCGCCTTCCCGCGCTCGGAAATTCTGGCCTTCCGCGACAAGCCGGTCACGGCGCCCGAGGTCGGCGACCGTCTCGGCGCCGCCTACGTCCTGGGCGGCAGTATTCGCCGCGCCGGCAATCGACTGCGCATTACCGCGCAACTCGTGGAAACACGCACCCGCCACTCCCTCTGGGGCGAGCGGTACGATCGCCAGCTCGAAGATGTTTTCGCCATCCAAGACGAAATTGCGCGCAGCATCGCCCAGGCCCTCCGCATCACGCTTTCCCCGCAGGAAGAAAAGACCATCACCCACAAACCCACCGAAAGCCTCCAGGCCTACGATTACTATCTGCGCGGCCGCAGCTACCTTCGCCGCTGGGACCTCGATTTCGCCCTCCAGATGTTCGAGCACGCCATCAAGCTCGACCCCAATTTCGCCCTCGCCAATGCCGGCGTCGCCAGCGTCTGCGGAATGATCTACGAATATCGCGAGCAGCAGCCCCGCTGGATCGAACGCGGCCTCGCCGCCTGCGAGCGCGCCCTGGCGCTGGACCCCAAGCTCGCGGAGGTGCTGGCCGCCCGCGCCTGGCTCTCCACGGCTCAAAGGAAATACGACGACGCCATCCAGTACGCCAAGCAAGCCATCGAGCGAAAGCCCGATTGCGAAGGCGCCTACAGCATCCTGGGACGCGCCTATTTCGCTTCCGGCCGTTATCAGGAAGCTGTCGCCGTGGCCGACCGCGCCATCCAGTTCAATGGCGACGATTACAACGTATTCGTTCCCATTCGCAACGCCCTGGCAGCCCTGGGACGAAAAGAAGAGAACGAAAAATACTCCCGGCTCCATCAGCGCGCACTGGAACAGCAGTTGGAGGTGGTCCCGGAAGACGTCCGCGCCCGAATGCTGCTGGCTTGCATCTATCCCGGCTTTGGCATGCAGGAAGACGCGGTGCGTCAGTTGCAGACCGCGGTAGCCTTGCGCCCCAATGACTCGAACGTCCTCTACAACGCCGCCTGCACCTATGCCCTGCTCCACAGGAAAGCCGAAGCCCTCGAAAT
>JASHRU010000098.1 GCA_030037225.1 Candidatus Acidiferrales bacterium
CAGTTTCTAGAGCAAGCCCCTGCCACTCTGAATCCACGCGGCCGTCTCGTCGTGCTGAGTTATCACTCGCTCGAAGACCGCGCCGTGAAGCAGGCGTTCCGCCGCTATGGCCGTGCGGGGGTCCTGCGCACGCTCACGAAGAAAGTGATTGTGCCCTCGGCAGCGGAGCAGGCGGCTAACCCGCGGTCGCGCAGCGCGAAAATGCGCGTGGCGGAAAAGACCGTGGCGGAAGGCGCGGCATGATGGAATTCGTCACCGTAAAGCGCATCGACAATTCCCGGTTGGTGCGCACCGTGTCGCGGGGCCACTGGCGGGTTTTGATCAAATATGCGGCACTGGGCGCGGCGCTGGTGGCGCTGCTGCTGGCTTATGCCGGGCAGCATTTCCGCTGCCTGCGCGTGCAGTACCAGCTGGAGGAGCTCAAGGCCCAACGGGCCGAAGCCGTGGAGCGCAACGCGCAGTTGAAGCTGCAGGCGGCGGCATTGAGCGCGCCCGGCAGGATTGACCAGTTGGCGCGCGGCGAACTCGGCCTCACCGTGCCCGTACCGGGCCAGGTCGCCCCTGCGGCGCCGCCCGCCGACGGCATGTTTGCTCAGGAGCGCTCGCCCCGGTCGGATTCGGGCTCGAGCACGGCTCAGTAAGAGGCCACCGGCGCGCTGGGGAATTTGGCCCCAGGGGAATGTCCCCGGGGGGATGCGACGCGGATACGGCGGGATTGACCCCGATGGTTGGGACCCGCCCTTCGTAGTGTGAGGGGGTAGCTCGAGCGAACGGTATGGATGGGCGCCGCCCGCGCACGCGGATTTTCTCACTGGCCTGGATCATTCTATTGGGGCTCGGCGCCGTTGTGGGGCGCCTGGTCCAGCTCCAGATCGTCCAGTACGGCGACTACCTGGCGCGCGCGCGCCGTCAGCAGCAAAGAATCGTGGAAGTGAGTCCGGCCCGGGGCGTGGTGTACGACCGCAACCTGCACGAACTGGCCATGAGCATCCCGGAGGACTCCTGTTTCGCCGTTCCCGCCGAAATATCCGATCCCTCCATGGTGGCGCGGCTGCTTTCCGGGATTCTGGGCATGGACCCGGATGAGATTGAGACGCGCCTGACCGAGTCGAAATCCTTCGTCTGGATCGCGCGGAAACTTCCCGCCGAAAAAGTGGAGCGCATCCAGGCCCTGAATCTGCGCGGCATCTACTTCCAGAAGGAAAGCCAGCGTTTCTACCCGAAAGGCGAACTGGCGGCGCATGCCCTCGGCTACGTGGACATCGATGGCCGCGGGCTGGGCGGCGTGGAATATCAGTACGACAACCAGCTTCGCGGCAAGCCTGTTCAGATGCTGGTGATGGCGGATGCCCGGCGGCGCTGGTATGAGCGCCACGGGCCGGACGCCGGTCAGGCGGAAAGCCTGGTCCTGACGCTCGATATCAACATCCAGTACATCGCGGAGAAAGCCCTGGAAGCGGCTATTGCGCAAACGCAAGCGAAGGCGGGCGTGATCCTGGTGCAGGACCCCAACACCGGGGATTTGCTGGCGCTGGCCAATTGGCCCACCTTCGACCCCAATGCCGCCGGGGCTGCCGCGCCCGAAGCGCGCATGGACCGCGCCGTGAGCGCCCTATATGAGCCCGGTTCGACCTTCAAGATTGTGACCGTGGTGGCGGCGCTTAACGAAGGCATTACCAACCCCGACGAGGTGATCGACTGCCAGATGGGCTCGATCGTCATCGCCAACCACCTGATCCACGACCACAAGCCCTTCGGCTTGCTCACCGTCACGAAGGTGATTGCCGAATCGAGCGACGTCGGCGCCATAAAGCTCGGGCTGCGGCTCGGGCCGCAGAGGTTCTACGACTACATCCGCGCCTTTGGCTTCGGCAGCCCGACGGGCGTAGAGCTCCCCGGTGAGTCGCGGGGCCTGCTGCGCCGGCTGGAAAACTGGTCGGCGATTTCTATTGGCGGCGTGTCCATGGGCCAGGAGGTGGGCGTGACTCCGCTGCAACTGGTGAGCGCCGTCTCCGCCATCGCCAATGGAGGCGTACTCCACCGGCCGCGCGTCGTGCGCGATTTGCGCGCCTGCGCCACAGGAAGGGCGGATTGCGCTTCCCCGCCCGCCTCGCCCGATGCCAGCGAGTCGGATGGCAGCCAGATGTCGGCCTCCGCGGACGATTCGGCCCATCGCGTGGTGCGTCCGGAGGCGGCGGCAATGCTGCGAAAAATGCTGGAAGAGGTAGTGCTGAGCGGGACCGGGAAACTCGCCCGTTTGGACGGCTACACCGTCGCGGGAAAGACAGGCACGGCGCAGAAAATCGATCCGGCGACCGGACGCTACTCAACACGTGACTATATCGCGTCGTTTGTGGGCTTTGCGCCCGTGAACTCCCCTGCCGTCACGGTGCTGGTCGTGCTGGACTCCCCCGTGGGCAAGCATCATGGGGGCGACATCGCGGCCCCGGTGTTCCGCGAGGTCGTGCAGCAGACGCTGAGCTATCTGCGGGTACCTCCCGATATTCCCGTCGCCCCGCCGCAGGAGGCCGCTGCGGCTAGGCGGGCGGCAACAGCCGAGGATGTTAGCGACTTCGATTCGAGCCAGTTGCTGGATCCGAATGCCGAGCGAACCGATCAGATGTTGCCGCCGGTGCCTGCGCCTGTGCCCGCCCCGAATCAAGCGGGCCGCGAGGCACAGGCTGGCGTCACCCGGCAGCTGCCGGGGGGAACCAATCCCACCGCCCGGCTCGCGAAGTCCACGGCTTCCAGGCCCGGAGCGCAGCCGGAGGCGTCGCTTCCCACCGAAACCACGGTGGTGCTGGACGAGTCGAATGGCGTTCCCGTCCCCAGCTTCGAGGGTCAGACCGTGCGCGCGTTCGTCGAGGAGTGCCTGCGGCTTGGTTTAAGTCCGGTGCCCGTGGGAGCGGGGATTGCCGTCGAGCAGTCGCCGCCCTCCGGAACGCGTGTAAGGGCCGGAAGCCGGATTGTGGTGCGATTTGCAGCCTCTTTGGGGGCGCGCGCCATCTCACAAAACAGGAATTGATCGAGACGGTCGGAGCCGGCACGTGAGCGCAGCGCAGACAGAAGTGGAAGCGGGAAGAAATTCGATGCAGCTCGGCGAATTGCTCGAAGGTGTGGCCGTTGCCGTGGGCGACGCACCCGATGCCGCTGCAGCCGCGCGCGAAATCAGCGCCGTGGCTTACGACAGCCGCCGCGTGACGCCGCGGTCGCTCTTCGTCGCGATTCGCGGCGAACGCGCCGACGGCAATCTCTTCGTCGCCGATGCGCTCGCGCGCGGGGCTGCAACGATTGTCAGCGCGCAGCCGCGTCCCGCCGCCGGCGTGCCCTCGGATGTCGCATGGGTGCGCGTTGGAGAGCCGCGGCAGGCGCTCGCTCGCATCGCCGCGAACTTCTACGGACGGCCCGCCGACGCGCTGGAGCTCGTTGGCATTACCGGCACGAACGGCAAGACGACCACCTCATTCCTCCTGGATTCGATTCTGCGCGCCGCGGGACACGCCACCGGGTTGTTCGGCACGATTCTCTACCGCACGCCGAAAAGCGAGTCGCCGGCCACGCACACCACGCCGGAATCGCTCGAACTCCAGAGGTTTCTGGCGCAGGTGCGCAGCGAGGGTGGCACTCACGTCACGATGGAGGCCAGTTCCCACGCGCTCGCGCTCGACCGCGTGTGGGGCTGCCGGTTTGCCGCGGCCATCTTCACCAACCTGACTCGCGACCATCTCGATTTCCATAAAACGATGGAGGCATACGGAGCCGCAAAGCGGCGCCTCTTCGAAGGCACGGGCGCGGGCGCGCCACGCGTCGGCGTCGTGAATCAAGACGACCCGTGGGCCGGCCAACTGAACGGATTGGCGCAGCGCACGCTCACCTACGGCCTCGCGCCCAGCGCGCAGGTCACCACCCGGCGGTTCTCTCTTTCGTTCACCGGCCTTGAATTCACCGTCGAAACGCCGGAAGGCAAACTCGAGGTCGTCTCCCCGCTCGTGGGCAAGATCAACGTGTACAACATTCTCGCTGCAGTGGCCGCTGCCGTGGGCATCGGCGTGCCGCGCGGCGCGATTGAGCGCGGCATTCGCGATTGCGCAAGCGTGCCGGGACGTTTCGAGCGCGTGGATTGCGGCCAGCCCTTCCTGGTGATCGTGGACTACGCGCACACCGACGACGCGCTGCGCAATCTCCTCGAGACCGCGCGCGAACTGAACAAATCTGGCCGCATCATCACGCTGTTCGGCTGCGGCGGGGAGCGCGACCGCACGAAGCGTCCGCTCATGGGCGAGGCGGCGGGAACGCTCAGCGATCTCGTCGTGCTCTCCAGCGACAATCCGCGCGGCGAGGATGCCCTGAACATCATCAACGACGCGCTCGTAGGATTGCAGCGAACCGGCGCCGGATATCTCGTCGAGCCCGACCGTGCCAAGGGAGTTCAATTGGCCATCGAACGCGCGCGCCCCGGCGACATCGTCCTGCTGGCCGGAAAAGGTCACGAGACCTATCAAGTGCTCCGCGACAGAACCATCGATTACGACGATCGCGAGGAGGCAAGACGTGTTCTGAAGACCCTGGGACATTCAGGATGAATCGGATGTAAGGCCGGGAGCGGCAGCCGCGAGGCCGCCGTTACCGCCGGAGGAGCGACAGCCGGAGACACATGGCGAACTCGCACCGTGGGACAGCCCAATCCCGCGTCCGCCTGTGCCGCACAGCGGAAACGCGCGCAGCGAACCCGGCTCGAATTCGAGTCTATGGATTGGTCATTGCAACAAGCGGCGCGGGCCATGGCCGCAGTGCCCAGCGCGCCCGCCTCGGCGGGGAAGCTCGAAGCGCGCCTTGCGGGAGTCTCGATTGATTCCCGCACGGTGGCGCGCGGAGACCTTTTCTTCGCCGTCCGCGGCGAGCGCCACGACGCCCACAAATTCGTTGCCGCAGCTCTGGCCGCCGGCGCCATCGCGGCCGTCATTGCCCCCGGCCGCGCGCGGGATTACGACCCCGCCCTGCATTCGCGCCTCCTCTGTGTGGACGATCCCCTGGCCGCGCTCCAAAGGCTGGCGCGCGAATGGCGCATGGAATGGGGCCGGCAGGCGGCCGGGCCCTCCGCGCCACGCCGGCTTCTGGCAGGCGTTACGGGATCCGTGGGCAAAACGACGACCAAAGAGATCCTGGCGGCGCTTCTGGGCACGCGGGTCCGTACGTTGAAGTCCACGGGGAACCTGAACAATTTGTTCGGCGTGCCCCTGACGCTCGCCCGGCTCGGCCCGGAGCACGACGCTGCTGTGGTCGAGATGGGAATGAGCCGCGTGGGAGAAATCGCGCGGCTGGCCTGGATGGCTCGTCCGGAGGTGGGCGTGGTTACGCGCGTGGCGCCCGTGCACCTGGAATTTTTCGCCTCGGTGGAAGAAATCGCCCTGGCGAAGCGGGAACTGATCGAAGGGCTCGCCGGCGACGAACCGGTGGCTGTGCTCAATGCCGACGACCCGCGCGTTGCCGCGTTTGCGCACGTGATGGAGCGCCGCGAAGGCGGCCGCGCGGTTACCTTCGGCCTCAGCCCCGCCGCCGATTTTCGCGCCACGCGCATCACCGAGCGCGGCCTGGACGGCACCGAGTTGGAATACGCCGGCCCCGCCGGAGGCGCCACGCTGCGGCTGCCCCTGGTGGGCCGCCACAACGCGTTGAACGCGCTCGCGGCGCTCGCGGCGGCGAGCTGCTGGGAAATCGGCGCCGCAGACGCGCAGCGCGCGTTTGCGGGTATGGCACCCGGCGCCATGCGCGGCGAGATTTTGCGGTTCGATGCCGGCTATACGGTGATCAACGATTGCTACAACTCGAGCCCCGCGGCCCTTGCCGCGGCCGCGGCGACTCTTGCGCACCTTCCCGATGCGCGCCGCCGTGTCCTCGTTGCCGGAGAAATGCTCGAGCTCGGCCCCGCCTCCGCGCAGATGCATCGCGAAGCAGGCGCGCAGGCCGCCGCTTTCGGCAGCATCGACTGGATCATCGCTGTGCAGGGTGATGGGGCTCAGATCCTCCGCGGCGCGGCAGCCGCCGGACACTCGCCCGCCCACCAGCGCTTCTTCTCCACCGCCGCGGAAGCCGCCGAGTTTCTGGCGGGATTCCTCGAGCGCGGCGATGTAGTGCTGCTCAAAGGCTCGCGCGGCGTTCATTTGGAGCGCGTTGTGGACGCGCTCGTCGCCCACAGCCCGCTCGCCGCGGGCGTGGCGGAAAAGGGCAGGCACTGAGATGCTCTACTACCTGCTCTACGGCTGGCTCCAACCCTACTTCAGCCCTCTCAACGTCTTCCGCTACATCACCGTGCGTACCGCGTTCGCGGGGATGACCGCGCTCGCCCTCGGCCTGCTCTTCGGGCCCGCCTTCGTGCGCCGTCTGCGTGAGCTCCAGGTGGGCCAATTCATCCGCGAAGAGGGGCCCGAGAGTCACAAGAAGAAGGCCGGCACGCCCACCATGGGCGGCCTGCTGATCATTTTTTCGATCGTGCTTTCCACTGTGCTCTGGGCGGACGTGCGCAGCCCGTACGTCCTGCTCGCTCTGTTTTCCGTCCTCGCCTTCGGCGCCATCGGCTTCGCCGACGATTACGCGAAGATTGTCAAGCGCCAGAATCTCGGCCTGCGCGGCCGCACCAAGCTGTTTCTCCAATTCCTCACCGCGTTCTTCGCCGGAATCATTTTATTGCTGCTGCGCGCCAAGGGCGTCTACTCCACGGCGCTGATCATGCCGTTCTTCAAAAAAATCCATCCGGACCTGGTCATCACGCCGCTGCTGGCCAATCCCTATCTCTGGAGCGTGGCCTATCTTCCGTTCCTGGTTTTTCTCACTCTCGTGATTGTGGGCTCCTCAAATGCCGTCAACCTCACCGACGGCCTCGACGGGCTGGCCATCGGCTGCGTCGTGGTGGCGGCCAGCGCCCTCACTGCCCTCACCTATGTCTCCAGCCATGCCGGCTTCGCTTCCTATCTCGACCTGCCCCACAGCCCGCGCGTCGGCGAGCTCACCATTTTCTGCGGCGCTACCGCGGGTTCGGCCCTGGCCTTTCTCTGGTACAACGCTCATCCCGCCGACGTCTTCATGGGCGACGTTGGCTCTCTCGCGCTCGGCGGCGCGATCGGCACCGTCGCGGTCATCATCAAGCAGGAGATTCTCCTGTTTTTCATCGGTGGAATCTTCGTGATTGAGGCGCTCTCCGTGATTCTGCAGGTGGGCTGGTACAAGCTCACCCGCCGGCGCATTTTTCGCATGGCGCCCCTGCACCATCACTTTGAACAAATTGGTTGGAGCGAATCGAAGGTGATCGTGCGCTTCTGGATCGCCTCGCTCGTCTTCGCGCTTTTCGCTCTCACCACTCTGAAACTGCGATGAACACGCCCGCAAAACCCGAAGTTGAGCTGCGCGGCAAGCGCGTCCTGGTGGTCGGACTGGCGCGCACCGGCGTGGCCACCGCTCTCTTCTGCGCGGCCCGCGGCGCCCGCGTCACCGCCACCGACGCACTCCCGCGCACCGATCTGGTCGGCGCCGTCGCGAAACTGGAATCCGCGGGAATCGCGCTCGAACTCGGCGGTCACCCCCGCGAAAGCTTCTTGAGCGCGGATTTGATTGTTCCCAGTCCCGGCGTGCCCTTCGACCAGCCCGGCCTCCTCGCCGCCCGCAAACAGGGCATCGCCGTCTGGAGCGAAATCGAGTTGGCCTGGCGGTTCCTTCGCGGCCGCCTCGTGGCTATCACTGGCTCGAACGGGAAAACTACGACAACCGCGCTCACCGGCCACATCCTCAAGACCGCCGGCCTCTCCGCCCTCGTTGGCGGAAACATCGGCACTCCCCTCATCTCGCTCGTCGAGGAATCCACGGGCGCGAGCATCGCCGTCGTTGAAGTCTCCAGCTTTCAATTGGAAGCCATCATCGCCTTCCGCCCAGACGTGAGCGTGTTTCTGAATCTCACGCCCGATCACATCGACCGTCACGGCTCCATGGAAGCCTACGCCGCTGCGAAAGCGCGGATTTTCGAGAACCAGGGGCGCGAAGACGCCGCCGTCATGAACGCCGACGATGCCCCTTCCGCGCGCTACGCGCCTTCGCGCCCCCGCGTGTACTGGTTCAGCCGCAAAAAAGAAGTCCCGCGCGGCGCCTTTCTCCGCGGCGACGACATCATTTTCTGCGACGGCGACGCCGAGGCCCGCCTGGCCTCGCGCGCCGATATCTCCCTCCGCGGCCAGCACAATCTGGAAAACGTGCTCGCCGCCGCCACCGCGGCCTGCCTGGCCGGCGCGGCCCCCGCCGCCATCGCCGAAGGCGTGCGCACGTTCCCCGGCGTCGAGCACCGCCTCCAGTTCGTTGCGGAAATATCCGGCGTGCAGTTCTACAACGATTCGAAGGCCACCAACGTGGACGCTACCGAAAAAGCGCTGGAGGCCTTCCCCGGCAACGTATTGATCATCCTCGGCGGCAAGGATAAGGGCAGCGATTACCGCCCGCTTCGCCCCCTTCTGGAGCGTGCCGCCCGCCGCGCGTTTCTCATTGGCGCGGCCTCGGATAAAATCGCGGGCGAAATCGAAGGCGCCGTGCCCTTCGAGCGCAGCGGGACTCTCGACCGCGCCGTGCGCGCCGCCTTCGACGCCGCGCGCCCGGGCGATATCGTTCTGCTCGCCCCCGCGTGCGCCAGCTTCGACCAGTTCCAGAACTTCGAGCATCGCGGCCGCGTGTTTGTCGAGCTGGTTCGCGAGCTGGCCGCGGGCGCGGCGGTCCCCAAGCTTCGGGACTCTGCCGGCGGGAGGCGCTGATGCCCCGCGGCATGCGTCCCGACCGCTGGCTGTTCCTCGCTACCCTCGCCCTCTGCATGATGGGCGCCGTGATGGTGTTCAGCGCCTCCGCTGTGACCGCCCAGACCGAGACGGGCAGTGCCTACGGCTTCTTTCTTCGCCAGATGGCCGCGCTCGTCATCGGACTCGCCGGCATGTTCGGACTCTCGCGCTTGGATTACCGCGTGCTGCGCCGGCCTCCCGTCGTATTCACAACGCTGGGCATCGTCCTGGTGCTCCTGCTCGGCGTTCTCCTCCTCGACAGGGCGCACGCCACGCATCGTTGGATTCGCTTCGGCCCCGCCAGCCTTCAGCCTTCCGAGTTCGCCAAGCTCGCCGCGATCATTTTCCTGGCCTGGTTTCTCGAGCCGCGCGTGAAGCCTGGCGGCTGCGGCGTGAATCGCCTCTGGGAAACGCTGGTGCCTGCTATCGGGCCCGTTGTGATTCTCGCCGCGCTCGTCGTAATCGAGCCCGATCTCGGCACGTCGCTCATGATTCTCCTC
>JASHRU010000099.1 GCA_030037225.1 Candidatus Acidiferrales bacterium
CACCGACAACGCTGCCCTGAGCAACCTCCCATCGGCAGCATTCGCCTCGAACTACACTCAGTCCGTTCCGCTTAGCGGAGGATCAGCCACCGTTGGTCCGCCCCCTCCGCCGCCGGCCGTCATCTCCGTCGTGGACAACGAGCCAATCACCGTTACCGACGCGGTAGCCTTCGCCGACATCCTGGATGCGGAACCAATTAAGGTTACGGATACGGTCGCCGTCAGGGCGCTCGTCCACGTCCCGACTTCCATCAGCGTAAGCATCGAACCCGCGACGATTACCTATCCCGGCCCGGTCACTTTCACGGCGAGCGTGCAATCGTCCGCGGGGTACGTGGTCAACGGCGGCATGGTCACGTTTGCTGTTGCCAGAATCGAGGATGCGGGCTGCCCGCTTTCCCTTCCTGCCGTCACGGTGGTCAACGGAATAGCCGCCGCAGGGCCTGTTCAAATCTGCGCCGGCTCCTACATGGTGAGCGCGGAATACAGCGGCAATCCCACTTTTGCCGCCAGCCGGACCCCTAATTTCTTGCTTTTCTCCGTGGCTCGTGCAACCACCTCTGTGAATCTGGCTGCCTCCTCCGGAGTCGTCGCTGGCGGCACGGTTTCCCTTACAGCCACAGTCACCTCGGAGACCTCGGGCACGCCTACAGGCACGGCAACTTTCTGGAACGGTTTGACCGAACTGGGAGCCGCTCCTCTCCAAAACGGAGCCGCCTCATTCAGTGCGGCTCATCTGCCTATCGGAGAGGACTCGATCACCGCAAGATATAGCGGCGACACGAACTTCAGCGGCTCAGCCTCCGCTCCGGTAACCATTGATTCCGAGGGTCCACAGCAGGCAAACGGATTCAACTTTACCTTCCCCATCGATTTCCCGGGGGCCAGCCAGACGCAAATCATGGGAATCAACAATCACCAAGCGATGGTCGGGTTCTATAAGGATCCGGCCGGCACGCATGGCTTTTACGGCCTGCCGGGAAATTTCGATGCGCTCAACGTTTTCTTTGCGAACGCCTATCTAACCGCCGCGTTCGGTATCAACGACTTCGGAGAGATTGTGGGGCGCTACCTGGACGCAGCCGGAGAGCACGGATTTATCTATCTTCAGGGAGCCTACACTTCTGTGGATGCTTCGGCGCTTCCGTGCGCCGCTGGGTTCGACTGCGCCGTTCTCTCCGGCGCCCTGAGTACAAACCTCTTCGGTGTCAACGGCGGCGGCGGCATAAGCGGGGTGGCTACAAACGCGTCTGGCATCCGCATTGGATTTTTCGTTGACTTTGCCGGCGTCGCCAGCACACCTTCTCTTCCCCTGATATCTCTGAATACCTGGTTTTTCGGCATGCCTGCTAGTTCATCGAACGTGGTCACCCTGAATCAGAGCAATCCGCACGATCCACCCGGAAACGTCTTCTTCGCTTACGTTCTCCAGCCGTTCAACACCACGGTGATTAGCCAGATCAGCGTTCCCAGCTCGCCTTACGCCACCAGTCCTTACGGGATCAACGACAACGGTGACGTGGTGGGGTTCTTTTTCGACCCCACTACGGGGCTGACCCATGGCTTCCTCGATCAGGGCGGGACCTACTCGCAATTGGACGTTCCCGGCGCCCTCAGCACCGAGGCCTTCGGCATCAACAACGCCAACCAGATTGTGGGCACCTACACCGACGTCTCGGGCACGCACGGATTTGAGGCCGTTGCCACCGCTTCGGCCCCAGCTGCGTCCGGTTCGGCCGACCAGATCGCGGTGCAAGCCTCTCCGGTCGAATATGACGAACTCTCCCGCACCTATCGGGCCACAATCACTGTCCGCAACGCTTCCGCCCAATCCGTCCCCGGTCCGTTCCAGATCGTCTTCCAGTCGCTCAAGAACGGTAAATTGTTGAATGCCGCGGGGGCTCTCGATGGGAGTCCCTATATCACGATGCCCGGGATCACCGTCTTGCGGCCGGGCCAGTCTGCCGCTCTCGCCGTCGAATTCAGCGCGTCCGTGAGCGCCGCAATCACCTTTACCCCTGTGGTCAATTCCAGGAGATTCTGAAATGTGCGGAAATTCACAATCCGAATTTCAAAGCCGGCTCTCCGGCTTCTCTCGAGAGCCCGGCCTTCTATCGCCCCGTCGCCGCTCGGCCGGTGGAATGAGAGGGCCGGCCCTGCTCGCGAACGCTTGTTTCCTCCTGATTCTCCTTGCCGGATGCACGCGCGCTCAAATTCCGGTGCTGCTCAACGTGATCTTGCCGGGGAACCCGCAGACCTATCTGAACCCGGGCGTTTCCGGAGCCTACGCGGTGCTTCCGAATCCCGTCATTGTCGAGGTTCTCGTGCCGTACAGCTCACAGATCAATGTTGCGATCGACGGGACGGTCCTCGAGCAAGCGCAAAGCCCGGCGCTGCAAGACTCTTTGCAACAGCAAAACCTGGGTTTTTATTCCGTGCTGAGTTCCTCGCTGAATTCCAGCAATACGATAGCTGATGACCTGCTTTTCGTTGCTCCACCACCCACCAAGTTGCAGGGCCCCTCCGTGGTCCTCGAGATCGAGAACGAATCCTACGACCTGACCAACGTGGGCGCGGACCTGGTAAGCCCTCCGATCAAAATTGCCCTCGTCAGCATCTCACCGGCCACTCCGCTCACGCCCCAGTCCGGGGCTGCTGCTGCCACAGCCTGCAATTTCTGGCCCGGCCCCGGGACCGGCGGACCCGCGCTGGGACCCACCGGCTACGGCAACACGGCGAAGGACGCCTCGGCCTACTACAGCGCCGTGGATCCAAACAACAGCAAAGCCTCGCTCACCGCATGGAAGTCCGCCAACGGCTTTAGCCCCACCGACAACAGCCTCGACACCGCGAATGCCATCTACTTCAACGCCGCCGACCTGGCCTTCGGCAGAAACATGCACATGAGAGTCCAGGGAGGCAATGTCGCCTACTACGTCTCCAACTATCAGACCGTGGATGACGCACGCCTGAATACCAACCTCATTGCCACCGTGGCCATGGACTATTCCCCGGTTCCTGGAATCAACCAGGGCGCTCCGTTCATCAAGTTCTTTGTGTACAGTGCAAACGGGGAGCGGGTTTTGAGCGCGAATCTGGACGGCTGCGGCCAGAAATACGTGCCCGGTCTGTGCCAGATCTGCCACAACGGCGGCGGCAACGTTTTCACCGCATCCGGAGTGGTTGGTCCGCATAATGCGAATGTCGAAGCTCGTTTCCTTCCCTTCGACCTCGACAATTTCGGATATTCCGCGGCCCCGGGTTACTCGCGCGCGGAACAGGAGACACAGTTCCTGCTGATGAACCAGCAGATTCTGTCTGCTTATCCCTCCGCGGCCGAAACGGAGTTGATTAACGGCTGGTATCCCTGTCTGGGCAGCGCCGGTTGCACGCAGAATTCTTCGTTCGTGCCCTCCGGCTGGGCGGGAAGCCCCTCCAGCAGCTACTACCTCAATGGGATCAAGCTGAGCTGCCGGACTTGCCATGTTTCACAGGATTCTCCCTACGACTGGGCTACCGCGAGCGGCTTTTCCGCGCAGCCGTTCGGCGCACAAGTGATTCAGCACGTCTGCCAAAGCCCGCCCACCGCCGCCACCAACCAGCCCATGCCGGATTCGAAAGTCACCTGGCTGAACTTTTGGTTGTCCACCACACTGCCGGGATCGCCGGGCGCGGTGACCGCCAATATCCTGGCTGCCGCCAACCAGCCCGGCGTGGGCAATTGTCCGAATTATTGAGGATTCCGAATACGATCTTCCCAGCTCAAATCCAATAAAGGAGGTTTGCCATGCCCGTTTATATGGTTGATCGCGATTTGCCAGGAATCAAAATGGAGCAACTAGCCGCCGCACAGAAGGCGGCAATTGACCTCGGCGAGAAAATGACTTCCGAGGGCAAGCGGGTGCGTTACATCCGCAGCGCGTTTGTGCCCGGCGAGGCGCATTGCATGTGCTTCTTCGAGGCAGCCAGTGCCGATGTCGTCAAGGAATTGAACGAAAAGGCCCGGATTCCCTTCAAGCGGATCGTTGAGGCTATCGATCTGACTCCGAAATAGATCCGCTGGCAGGGTCTCGAAAAGATCGGTCTGCTCGACGCGGCCGCTGCGCCTCATTCCCGCGTCAGCGCGCGATACTGTTGCGCCGTCAGCGGCACCACGGAAAGCCTTCCCATCTTCAGCAGCGGCGAATCCGCGAACAATTTGTTCGCCTTCATCTCCGCCAGTGTCACAGGCCGCTCCAGCGCCTTCCCCGCCGCAATTTCCACGCGTGGATTCTTCGGATCCGAGGCATCCACGGAAAGGACACGCGCCGTCCCCACCGCGCTCCGCACGTCCCCGGTCTCATAAATCACCACCCTCGCTCCACTCCGCATCTCGCGCAGGTTTTTTACCGCCGCCGGATTCGATACTCCGTCCCATACCGTCTTTTTGTCTTTCATCAAATCCGCGAATGGATATTCCGACGGTTCCGTTTTCAGCAGGTAGTAGTCCGCCATTATTTTCCCCCCGCCGGTCGGAATCCATCTGCCCGCAGATGTCGGCACATAGAATTGCCGCGAGCGGCGGCCTTCCCGCGGGCGCGATTCTGCCGCCAATTTTTATTATTACGCCCGCGAAACTTCCGGTCCCGCGATGCGAAGTTTCCTACTGCTCCTCTGCTCCTGCCGTTTTTGTCCCCGCCGGAGCAGCCCCCTCCGCGGGCGGTTTCCATCCCGCTCCCAGATGGTCCCAATGGAGCGCCGCGTTCATCACCAGCATGAAGCTCCCCTGCGTCTCCTGCCGCCACATCGGATTG
>JASHRU010000100.1 GCA_030037225.1 Candidatus Acidiferrales bacterium
CCGTGGCCGTCAACCCCGTCACCAATAAAATCTACGTGGCCAACGCGGGGAGCAACAACGTCACGGTGATCGACGGGTTAACGAACGCGACCACCTCGGTCGGGGCTGGAACCAACCCCAATTCCGTGGCCGTCAACCCGGTGACCAACAAAATCTACGCGGCCAATCTGGGCAGCAACAACGTAACGGTGATTGACGGGGCCACGAACGCGACCGCTACCGTGACCGATCCGAACGCCGCCGAGCCCTTTGCCGTGGCCGTCAATCCGGTGACCAACAAGATTTACGTGACCAACCAGAACAGCAACAACGTGACCGTAATTGACGGGGCGACGAACTCGACCATCACGGTGACCGATCCGAACGCAGTCTTCCCCGGCGCCGTGGCCGTCAACCCAGTGAGCAACAAAATCTACGTGGCCAACCTCTTCGTGGACTCCAACAATGGCGACGACTTCACAGTGATTGACGGGGCGACGAACCTGACTAGTTCGCTCGCGATCGGAGTTGGGTGCAGCGCCGTAGCCGTCAACCCGGCCACCAACAAAATCTACGTGGCTAACTGGGACAGCGACAGCTTCACGGTGATTGACGCGGTGACGAATTCGACCATCACACTGGCCGTCGAAGGCGAGCCCGAGGGCGTGGCCGTCAATCCGGTGACCAACACAATCTACGTGTCCAGTGTTGTTGCGAGCAACGTCACGGTGATCCAGGAGGCGCAGGCGAATCCCATCCCGCTCCAGGCGGCGATCACGCCGCTGGCGGGCAATCAGACCGCGAGCGCGACGCCCAGCTTCAACTTTACGGCCACGAGCACTTTCAGTCCCAACGCCACGACGCCGGACAACCTCCTCTTCCAGGTGGATACCTGGCAGGGCTCGTGGACAGCCGCGACGGCCGGGGGCGCCGGCGCGTACAGCGGAACGACTGCTGCGATCCAGCCCGGCTTCCACATCCTCTACGCCTACGCGACCGACGGGCAGGAGGCGACTTCGACGAATACCGGCACGCAATCGAGCCCGCTCGTGGGCAACATTGCCGCTTACGGCTTCCTGGCCACTACTCCTCCCCCGCCAAATGCGCCCACCTTGCAGGTCACGCCGCATTAAGGGAAACAGGTTCTGAGCCAATCCCGCAGTAACGGGCGGCCACCCGCACCGCGTCCGCAGGGCAAGAAGGGCTGAAGGGGACGGGCGCGGAGGCCCGCGTAGAGTTGCTGTAAATCTGTGCAAAATGGGGGGAGCGAAGCAGAGTGCAGCGAGGCGTTTCGATTGCCCCCGTTTGCAGCAGCGACGCGCTTAACCTACGCAAACTCACGAAGTTAGGGAAGGGTCAGCGTGGCAGGGGGCGCACCGGGCAATGTTAGGGCGAGGCGTGCAGGGAGAGGAAAAGACCTTTTCCACACAGTTTTCCACAGCCGAAGGTGGGCCCTTTGAGCTTGGTATCGGCAGGGATGAAGCGCGATTGCGAGCGCCACGGGCCAGGGGTACGTCAGCGGGCGTGGCGCACGCCCAGCACGCGCGCGGGAAGATAGATCAAACCCTTGATGAAGGCCAATACGCCACCGACCGCGATTCCCACTATGCGGAACGGCAGAAGGATGAGCCAAACGAGAGGAAACAATACGAGAGCAAGAATCGCAATGGGCCAGCACAGGACGAACAGAATGCACCAGAGAAAGAATCCGGCCATGGTCCCCTCCGGCCGCGCGGGCAGCCTCGGATTTAGATACGCACGGAATGGCTGAAAGGTTCTGTGCGCGCGCTCACACAGCGGTGGTCACGAGTGACCGCGCCCAGAGGCCAAACTGGAGGGCTTGAGTTCTGCGGCGAGGGATGGCGGAACTTCAGCATCGACCCAGAGGTGCGAATCGCGCACCTCCGAAGCGAAGACGCGACCGCGGGAATGAAGACGGGCGAGGGTGCGACCGTCGTCGAGGGCCAATTCGAGCTGCATGCGAACCAGCCCTTCCGAGGGAAGCGCCGCTTCGATGCGAGCGAGCAGATCACGCAGGCCTTGGCCGTGGAGGGCGGAGACGCACACGCCGTGCGCACCAGCAAGGGCCTGGAGCTGATCGCCGGAGAGGCGGTCGCATTTGTTGAGGACGTGAATGCAGGGACGGCCGGCGAGGCCGAGGTCGTCGAGGATTTTGACGACCTCGGCGTCCTGCTCGGTGTGATGGGGGCTGGAAATATCGGTGACGTGAAGGATCAGGGCGGCCTCCTGCGCTTCTTCGAGCGTGGCGCGGAAGGCAGCGATCAAACCGGGGGGAAGATCGCGGATGAATCCCACCGTATCGGAAAGGAGCACGCGACGGCCGGAAGGCAGTTCGACGGCGCGCACGGTGGGATCGAGGGTAGCGAACATGCGCGGCGAGGTGACGACGCCGGCGCGAGTGAGAGCGTTGAAGAGAGTGGATTTGCCGGCGTTCGTATAGCCGACGAGGGCAGCAGAGGGAAGCGGCACATCGCGCCGGGCGCTGCGCTGGATGCGGCGACGGCGGCGAACGAGCTCGATTTCGCCGCGGATTTTCGCGATACGACCGCGGATGCGGCGGCGGTCGGTCTCCAATTTCTGCTCGCCAGGGCCGCGCGTGCCGATGCCGCCGCCGAGCCGGGAGAGTTCGACGCCCCGGCCGGCCAGACGGGGGAGGAGGTAATTGAGCTGAGCCAGCTCGACCTGGAGCATGCCTTCGCGGGTGCGGGCGTGACGAGCGAAGATATCGAGAATCAGCTGGGTGCGGTCGAGCACGCGGCAGTCGAGCGCTTTTTCGATATTGCGCTGCTGCGCCGGGGTGAGATTGCGGTCGAAGATGATGACGCCAGCGTGATGGGACAAGGCTTCGGCACGGATTTCGTCCAACTTTCCGCGGCCGACGACGCTGGAGGGATCGAGCTCGTCGCGCATCTGAACGAGCGTGCCGGCGACCTGGGCGCCGGCGCTGCCCGCGAGTTCGCGGAGTTCCTCGATGCGTTCGCGCTCGTAGTCGGCAGCGGCAATGCCCGGAAAGCGCACGCCACGCTTGAGTCCGACGCCCACCAGAAGGACGCGCTCTGTGGAAACGACGGGTTGAGACGTCTTCATTTAGATTTCGGGAGCAGCGAGAAGCGCGAAAGGACCGCGAGGGCCGTAGCGGAAAGCGCGGTGCGCACCGTGGGTGGGAACAGCCATTGCGAGCTGCAAAGAAAGAATCTCCGGATGCCTCAAGAGCATTATACCGCGCCCCCCGCTACGGCGCTTCCGACGGCAGGAGGGCCGATGCGAACCACGAGCAGTGCGAAGACGCGCGCGGTGATGGCCGGATCGTCGCCGAACCCTTCGAACCAGTCCACGCCGGCCTCGCGCCGAAACCAGGTGATCTGGCGCTTGGCGTAGCGGCGCGTGGCCTGCTGGATGGCGCGAACGGCGGTCTCGAGATCGACGACGCCGGTCAAATGGGCGCGCAGCTCACCGTAGCCGATGAACTGGAAGGGCTTGGTGCCGGGGTCGATGCCGCGGGCGAAGAGCGAGCGCACTTCGTCGAGCCAGCCGGCGGCGAGCATGGCGCGGGTGCGGCGCTCGATGCGTTCGTAGAGCGCGGGGCGCGGCGGGAGGAGGCCGATCTTGACAACCTGGAAGCCCTCGAGACGCGGGCGCGGTTGACGCAAGAGGTCGCTCATGGGCCGGCCAGAGGAGAGGCAGACTTCGATTGCGCGAATGAGCTTGACCGCGTCCTGGGGCGCGATACGAGCCGCAGTGGCCGGGTCGAGGCGGCGGAGAATGCGATGGAGATACGCGGCGCCGCGCTGCTTTGCGCGCTGGCGGAGGCGGTCGCGCAGCTCTTCAGAGCGGGCGGGAGCGTCGGCCAGGCCTTCAAGCAGGGCGCGCAGGTAGAGCCCCGTGCCCGCGGTGAGGACGGGAAGTCGCCCGCGGCGGCGCAAGCCGGCAAGCGCCTCGCGGGCGCGGCGACGATAGTCTCCGGCGGTGAAAATTTCGTGAGGTTCGAGCAGATCCATCAGGCGGTGCGGGACGCCGCGCTGTGCAGGGCCGAGCACTTTGGAGGTGCCGATATCGAAGTAGCGGTAGAGCTGTGTGGAGTCGCAGCAGACCACCTCGCCCTGCCAGCGCCGCGCGACTTCGATGGCCAGCGCGGACTTTCCGGAAGCGGTGGGACCGAGGATGACGACGAGGGGAGCGGGCTGACTCATTCGAACAGACGCGCGTAGCGGACCAGCAAATACGCGAAGACGAGGAGCGCGGCGAGCAACGAGCCGAGCACCTGTGGGCGCGTAGGCTTCACTGAATTTCTTCCGGCCGGTAGTTGTAGAAAAAGATGAAACGGAGCTCGATAAAGGGCCCGGGAAATGCGGGGGGCAGTTGCTCGAAGGGACTGGAGCCGCGAATGGCGGAGAGTGCGGCGCGATCCAATGGTTCCTTACCCGAAGTGGCGCGAAGATTGGGGTCGGTGAGGGGAACGGAACCGTCGCGCATGATCTTGAAGTCGATGACCACGCGGCCGCGATCGCCCATGCGGGCGGATTCGGGCATCACGGAATACCACTCGCGCCTCACCCGGTCCACGACGCGATTGAGGTAGCTGCTGAAGTCAACGCCCTGGTCGGGAGTGAGCATTTGCAGCCCGCCACCCAAATAGCCGTTGCCCCCACCGCCGCCCATGCCACCCATTCCACCGCCGCCGCCACGGGGCATCGCACCACCGAAGGCGACCGGGGGCGTCTGGCCCTTGTTCGCCGCGCCGTTCATAGCATCCTCGATAGCACGGCCTGGAGAGACGGAAGGCAGCCTGAAAGCTGGCGTAGGAGAGTCGGGGACAGGCTTTGGGGCCTCAATACGCGGAGCAGCTTGGGGCCGTTCGATCGGGGCGGCCGGAATTTGCTGGGGGATCTGGGGAACGGGCGCACTGGGCAATTCCTGAGTGGGACGCGGAGCGGGAGTGGGCGGAGCGGGCGCCGGCGTAGGAATAACGTCGGGCACAAGCTTTTTGAGCAGGCCGGGATCGACGCTCAGTTTCTCGCCGGGACCAGGAGGCTTGGGCGCGGACTTCGGCTGGCTGAACATGGAATTAGAAGGGAGATACAGCGAGAGTGCGCGCGAGGTGGCGTCGATCTCCGCCTCGGTGGGCTCGTGATGGGGAATCGCGACAGCGAGAATGAAGATCGCGAGCGCCAGAACCAGGTGGAGGACCAAGGAGCCCGCGGGAATGAGCCAACTGCGGTCGCTGGGCAGTTCGCTCACCTGCTTGGGCATGAGCTTGACCTGCCCGGTGGTGAAGACGTCGGCGGTGACTAGGTCTTCCTGTTCGAGCACCTCGATGGGAAGGAAGGTCTCGGCGACAAGTTCCTTGGGGCGGGCATCCACGGGCACGGCCATGCGCTCGTCCGCATCGGTGGGGGGGATGTGGTCGCCGGGAGAAGGAAGTTCGAGGGTGCCGGGCTCGGCTTCGCGCGGAATCAGGATGCGCCCGCCGAGCACTTCCAGTGGCATGTGCAGGGGGATCTTGGATTCTGTTTCAAGGGGTTTCAGAGGGATGTCGGCCTGGAGGAGCTGACGTTCGTCGAGAATGGTCCAGGCGCGCTTGCGCCCATCCGTCTGCGCCGGGGAGACGGGCGACAACTTTTCCGGGACTAGCAATCGCGGAATCATGCGGGATGTTGGGGAACGAATTCGTCGATTTGGACGCGGCCGCGGTGCGCGAGGATGCCCGCCATGACGCGGCCGGCGAGCTCGAGAGCGCGGCGGCCAGCGGCGCCGTCGACGAGCGGAGACTTGCGCGACTGGACGGCTTCGAGAAAGGAGGCGAGCTCCATGCGAAGAGGCTCGACAGGCTCGGCCGGCAATTTTTCGAAATTGAACTGGGGAGGGCCAGGAGCCGCGGAATCGGCGACGCGGATGCGGACGGCATCGCGCCGGGCAAAATCAACGGAAAGATACTCGTGCGTCTGGAAGAAACGCAATTTGCGGACGCGCTCGGTGGAAACGCGGCTGGCGGTGACGTTGGCGACAGCGCCTCCGGCAAATTCGAGGCGGGCGTGGGCGATGTCCACGCGCTGAGTGACCACGGGAATGCCGACGGCCCGCAGATCGGAGACGGGCTCGGCGACGAGCGAGAGCAGAATGTCCAGATCGTGGATCATCACATCATAAATTACGTCCACATCGAGACTGCGCGGCGAGAAAATTCCGAGGCGATGTACTTCAAAGAACAGAGGCCTGGCCAGGTGGGGCAGAACGGCGGCGAAGCCGGGATTGAAGCGCTCCACGTGGCCGACCTGCAGAATCCGGTCGTGGCGGCGCGCGGCGTCAATCAGATCGTCGGCTTCCGCAAGAGACGCGGCCATGGGCTTTTCGACGAGCACGTCAATTCCCTGCGCGAGCAGGCCGCAGCCGACAAGTGCATGACTGACGGTGGGCACGGCCACGGAAGCAGCATCCACGCGCCCTGCCAGATCGCCGATGCCATCCAGGGCGGGCACTCCAAATTCCGCGGAGAGACGATCGCGGCGGGACGGATCGATGTCGTAGACACCCGCGATGTGGGCGCCGAGTTCACGATAGACACGCACGTGATTGCGGCCAAAGTCGCCGCAGCCAATCACAGCCACGCGAGGCGGGCGCGCACTCATGCCGCGGCTCCGGAGGAAATAGGAGGCTGCGCGGCATCGATCGCGATTCCGGCGCGATCGGCGGCAGCGAGGAGCTCGGCGCGGTCGAAGAGCAAAGTGCGGCCGGCGTCGATGCCCAGCGCAGTCGCGCCGGAGCGCTGCATCACCTCGATGGTGGGAAGACCGACGACGGGAACATCGAAGCGCATGTCCTGGGCGGGCTTGCTCACCTTGACGACGGTGAGGGACCGTCCCGCGGCGAGACGAGCGGCTCGTTCCACGGTGGCATCGGTGCCTTCCATGGCTTCGATGGCCACACAGGCGCAGGCGGAAATCACGACGGTCTGACCGAGATCGAGCGCAGCGATGTGGCGCGCAACGCGGCGGCCGTATTCGAGATCGGCGCGCTCGTCCGCCGTGGGGCTACGGCGGGTGAGGACTCCGGGACGAGCCACGAGCGGATCGAGGAAGGCGGTGGAATCGACCAAATGGATGCCCTCTTCTTCCAGAACGCGAGCGACGGCACCGATGAGGGAATCCGTGTTCTTGACCGCGAGCGACATGAGCAGACGGGCCATTCTCCAATCGGGGCGAATCGAGCTGAAAATCTTGGCGTGCTTCACCTGACCTGCCATCACGGCGCGGGTGACGCGCTCGGAATGGAGCAGCTCGATCGCTTTGCCCAGCTCTCCAAGGCTCACCCAATGGAGCCGCTTGGCGGCGCTCTCCAGTTCCGGCGAGGCCTCCTCGCGGATGGCGACAACAGCCATATCAATTCCCTGGCTGCGCGCGCCTTCGAGCACGAGAAAGGGAAAGCGGCCGTTGCCTGCGATCAGGCCCCACTGGCCTGCGGACCCGGAACTCGAGGGCTCGTTCGCCAAATGGATAGTACTCCGCTTACTTCACGATTCCGCGCTCTGCCGATTCGATGAAGCGCAGCAGGACGTCCACATCCTCAGAGGCGCCCAGTTCGGCGCGCACGCGTTCGACCGCCTGGGTGGTGTTGAGGCGCGACTTGAGGAGCAGGCGGAAGGCCCGCTCAATAGCCTGAATGCGCTCCCTGGAAAATCCCTCGCGCTCAAGGCCGATCGAGTTAACGCCGTAGCAGCGGGTTTCGCGAGGCGCCACGGTCTTCGAGTAGGGCAGAACATCCTGCGTGATTACCGTGCTCGCGGCGACATAGGCATAGCGGCCGATGCGACAGAACTGGTGGACGGGGCAGAAGGCGCCGACGGTGGCGTAGTCTTCCACGGTGACGTGTCCGGCGAGAGTGGCGCCATTGACAAAGAGAGTGTGTGAGCCGATGAGGCAATCATGCGCGATGTGCGCATAGGCCAGGATGAGGTTATCGCTGCCGATGCGCGTGACGCCTCCGCCCCCGGCAGTACCGCGATTGACGGAGACGTATTCGCGGAACACGTTGCGGTCGCCCACTTCGAGCCAGGTCGGCTCGCCATGATACTTGCGGTCCTGTGGGGCGGAGCCGACGGTAGAAAACGGAAAGAAGTGATTCTCGCGGCCGAAGCGAGAGGGCCCATCCACCGTGGCGTGAGAATGGACCACGCAGCCGTCGCCCAGTTCGACGCCGTCGCCGACACAGGCAAACGGGCCGATGCAAACACCCTGGCCGAGCCTGGCCCGGGGCGATACGGCGGCCCGCGGATCCACTCCGCTCATTCCCGGTCCGCCATCTTGCACATGAGAGTCGCTTCCGCGGCGAGTTCTTCGCCGACAAAGGCTTTTCCGTCCAGCTTGCAGAAATCGCCGCGCCAGTTTTTTACGGTCATTTCCAAACGGAGCAAATCGCCGGGGACGACGGGACGGCGGAAGCGCGCGCCGTCCACAGCCACGAAGTAAAGCAGCTTGTTTTCGCGGTTGGGGACTTCCATGAGCAGGAGCAGCCCTCCCGTCTGGGCCATGGCCTCGATAATCAGCACGCCCGGCATGACCGGTTTCCCGGGAAAATGCCCCTGGAAATACCACTCGTTTACGGTGACGGCCTTTACGCCCGTGATGCGCTTCAGCCGCTCCATTTCGACGATGGAGTCCACCATCAGGAACGGATGGCGGTGCGGCAGATAGTGCTGGATCGCAACCGTGTCCAGGATCATCGCATCCCCTCGGCCCGCCACGGCCATCGCCGTTCCCCGGGGCAGACGCTACACAGTGAGCGTGCAAGAGAAGCAGCTAATTATATGCGAAAGCGAGAGGATACGTGGAAAACCTGGGACGAGAGGAGGGAAATCAGGCGGGGATTCCGAGGATTGCGAATCGTAGAGACAATAAAGAGAAAGAACAGGGCAGGAACTGAGGGAGAAATACGGCGCGGACTGCTATTAAGGATAGGAGCTGCGCTTTGCAGCAAGAAGAGAACTCCACAAAAAACTTCAGTGGGAGATGGACAACTGCGGTCCTCTCCGCCTTGGGTTGCGCGCTACTGCGGTAAACCGGTGGCTTCCTGCGCAGTTTGAACGGCGAGGGATTCCATCTTCGTCGGCTGGCTCTGGTCAGCAACTGGCGAAGGCTTCTGTTCCGATGAAGCCGCAACCTCGTGCTTGGCAGCAGCGTGCACACTGGGTTGCGAGAGGAAAGAACCTACGGCGCCGAACGCGGCACAGAGGGCCAGGACGCCCACGGCTAACCCTATTGCTTTCAACGTCTTCATACAACTTCTCCTATCCTACTTGCCTCCGGCCAATCTGCAGAGGCCCGGCGCCTGAGGCGCCGGAGTCTTCTCCCAACCCGGCAGCTATTCTGGCGGTTAGCCCCGAAAAGGAACATGGAACGCGGGTACTACGCGGTGTCCAATGTGCCAACATGGAACAGCGTGGTGCATTTCGGATCGACCGCCAGAGGCGCGTGGCAGTGCGAGGGAAAAGCCGATGAGGTGAGAGGGAACCACGTTGAAAGTGTTTCAAGACTTCGATTTGGATGCCCACGTAGGAGCCAGAGGGAGCGAACTCATGGCGAACTCTTGGCGGCTGTGCCTGGTCCGGACAAAGCTTGACAGAACGGGGTGATTTGATAGCATCCGTGGACGATTAGGGCTTGGGCTTTGGGCGCACCGCAGCGCGTCTGGAGCCGAGGAGAGCCCCAAAGGCATGAACCATCGCCAGCTGTCGGCCGTTTTTCTGAGTACGCTCCTAGTAACCCTCCCCTCTTTCGCTACTCCGCAGACTGTGGCTGTCGCAGGACCGAGCAAAGCTACGGCTGTGCACGGTAACGGTGTAGCGCAAGGAATGAACATCATGAACGGCGACACGGTGGAGGTGGCGCAGAACGGAGACACGGTGCTGCTGATGGGGCACAACGCGTGGGTTCATGTGCCAAGTGACAGCGTCGTGAGGGTTTTCAAGTGCGGCGACCGGTCGGTGGTGCAACTGCTGCGGGGCCAGCTGACGTTCCGATCCACGCCGCAGCAGCCCGTACACGTGCAACTGGGCGACGCGACGATCCAGCCGACATCGGGAAAATTCGTGACCGGGAACGTGGCACTCACTTCGCCGGCGACGGCAAACATGACCGCGCAGCAGGGCTCGTTTACGGTGTCCACGGCGCACGACGGAAAGAGCGCGCTGGTGAATGAAGGGCAAACGCAGCAAGCCACGCTCTCGTCCGCAGCGGACGTGGCGAATCCAAATCCGCCCATCTGCGGAGTGGCGGCCGCGGTGGTCGGCTCGCCGGCCACCATAGCCCTGGTGACGCTGGGGCTGGCCGGCGCAGGCCTGGCGACGACGCTGGCGCTGACGCAGACGCAAACGACACTAACCTGCGACCAAAAAGGCGCGCTGGTGAGCCCTTACGCATTTCCCTGCCCTTGATTCGCAGTCCGCTCGGACAATTCAGATTGTTGAATGCCACGGAGCGCGCAGGGTGGCATGCTGGTTGTCAGGAGAGCGTGTTCGAACGGCCTCGATGGCCGTGCGCGTCCGCCTGAGAAAAGGCGAGCGACGCGCTTGGCTTCCGCGCACGTGCTCTGAAGCGAAGCAAGGGCAAAAACCAATTCCCGCCTAGCCTGCCGGTGTGTCACACCTGCCGGTATTGGTCGAACAACCTCATGGATTGGAGGATGGTCTCGACCGTAGCTTCGTCGCCTGCGGCGGAATTAATCCACAGATTGTAGAGATAGCGCGCGGGCCAGTCGGCGCCGAAGTATTGCTTGATGAAGGCGGCGCGCTCCTTATCGATGGTGTCCACGAGATCGGCGGCCTCGGCTTCGGTCTTGCCAAGCGTCATAATGCGGCGGATTTTGATATCGCGGGGCGCGTAGATGAAGACGTGGAAGGCGTCGGGGCGGCCGCGGAGTACGTAGGGAGCGCCGCGGCCGACGATGACGCACTCTCCTTCTCCGCCCACACGTTCGATTACCTGGCAGAGGAACGCGACCATGCGCTCGGCGTCGAACACGTTTGCCTCATCGATCGGGATACTGCGCTCGTAACTGCCGCGAGCAAAGACTTTCGCGAGGCGATAGAGGAGCGGGTCGGGGCGCTCGTCGTGGCGCTCGGCGGCGGCGGGACTGACGCGGGCGAGTTTGGCGATCTCCTCGGTGAGGGCGTGGTCCCAGAGCTTCCAGCCCAAACGGCGGGCGAGTTCGGAGGCGATCATGGCGCCGCCGCTGCCGTATTCGCGCTCGATGCTCAGGATTCGCAGCCGCATGGTGATCGTTCTGGGCGCGTCAATGGACGTGCATCTCGGCGCCGGTCTTGGTCTTCTTCAGGAGCAAGGTGAGCGGAACCATGCAGAGCGCCGAAATGGCCAGGATTTTGAAGTCGTCGATGTAGGCGAGCATAGCGGCCTGACGGCCGACCATGACTTCGAGCAATTTTTGAGATTGCTGTGCGGCCAGGGCGGGAGCGGAGCCGCGCACAAAGAAAGCCTGCGAGATGCCGCGGAGAGCGGCACGGAGCGGGATGGAGCCGGGATTGAGATGGGCGGCGAGACGAGACTGGTGGAATTGCGAGCGGCGGTCGAGCATGGTGGTGACGAAGGAAATGCCCACGCTGCCGCCAATGTTGCGGGCGAGATTGATGAGGCCGGAAGCGGCGTTGTTTTTGTCTCTGGGAATGAAGGCGTAGGCCGCGGTGTTGATGGGAACGAAAAGGAAGGCCAAGCCGCCGGCCTGAACCAGCCTGGCGAGAGCGACTTCGCGGAAGTCGGCGTTGAGGTCGAAATTCGTCATGCGCAAGAGGGCGAAGGAGGTCCACGCCCAACCCCAGACGAGCAGGAGCCTGGGCTGGTACCTCGAGAGCAAGAAGCCCACCAGCGGCATGAGCAGCATGATCATGAAGCCGCCGGGCATCAGGCTGAGCCCCGCCTCCTGCGCCGTATATCCCAGGAGGGTTTGCGAGTAAAGAGGGAGCAGAAGGGTGGTGCCCAGCAGGGCGAAACCGACAAAGAACATCATGGCGTTGCTGGCCGCAAAGGTGCGGTCGCGGAAAAGTTTGAGGTCGATGATGGGGTGGGGATGGAACCATTCCCAGGAGATGGCGGCGAGAAGAGCCACGGCCGCGATGACGCTGAGGGAGACGATGAAGTCCGACTCGAACCAGTCGTCGCGCTGCCCCTTGTCGAGCACGACCTGAAGGGCTCCGAGCCCGATGGCGAGAAGACCGAGGCCGATATAGTCCACGCGGAACCTCGAGCCCGGCTCGCGCTTGAGGTGGGGCGGATCGTGCACGAGGCGCGAGGTGAGGGTGATTGAGAGCAGGCCGACGGGCACGTTGACATAAAAAATCCAGCGCCAGCTATAGTTGTCGGTAATCCAGCCGCCGAGGGTAGGACCGATGGCGGGCGCCAAGACTACGGCCATGCCGTACATCGCGAAGGCGAGGCCGCGCTTGGCGGGAGGAAATGTGTCCGCGAGAATGGCCTGCTCACTGGGCTGGAGGCCGCCGCCGCCGAGGCCCTGGAGAATCCGGAAAAAGATGAGGGTTGCGAGACTGGGAGCGAGGCCACAGAGGAACGAGCTGGCCGTAAACAGCAGCACGCAGAGCATGTAGAAGCGCTTGCGGCCGATGAGAGCAGAAAACCAGCCGCTCATGGGGAGGATGATCGCGTTGGAGACCAGATAGGAGGTGAGCACCCAGGTGCTCTCGTCCTGGCCAGCAGAGAGGCTGCCCGCGATGTGGGGAAGAGCGACGTTGGCGATGCTGGTGTCCAGCACCTCCATAAATGTAGCGAGCGTTACGGTGATGGCGATGAGCCACGGGTTGACGGCGGGACGCACGAACGCCGCCTCCGCGGGCGAGGCACCGGCTGCGGCGTCTGCCGCACTCATCGCACCGTCACGTCGGGAATGACGGACATGCCGATGCGCAACTGATGGTCCCGATTCTGACCCGGCTCGAAAACAATCTTTACGGGAATGCGCTGTACGACTTTGACGTAGTTTCCGGTGGCGTTTTCCGGCGGCAGGAGGCTGTAACGCGCGCCGCTGGCGCCGGCAATGCTGTCCACGTGGCCACGGTAGGTACGCCCGTTCGTGTCCACGGTAATCGTGGCGGTCTGCCCGGGGCGCATCCAACGCAACTGCGTCTCCTTGTAGTTCGCGGTGACATAAATGTCGTCCACCGGGGAGATGGAGAGGATCTGCTGGCCGGGCTGGAGGTATTGGCCGAGTTCAACGGTTCGATTCACAACGCCGTCGGAGGGAGCCACAATGGAGCAGTAACTGAGGTTGAGCTTTGCCTGGTCGAGCTCGGCGCGCTTCTGCTCGACCTGAGCGGAGCTGGAATGAGCGCGGGATTCGGTAATGGCCACCTGGCGAGGACCGGTGCGCGCGGATTCCAGGGCCGCCTGCGATTGCTTCAATCGTTCGCGGGCCTGCTCGGCCTGCTGCTCGGCGGCCACCAGGGCCGCGCGGGCACCAGCCACCGCAGCGGTCGAGGCGCGAGCAGAAGCGAGGGCCTGGTCGTATTGCTGCTGGGAGACTTCCTGCTTCTCGACGAGCTGGCGGTAGCGCTCGAGGTCGTCCTGATACTTGACATCATTAGCTTCGGCCTGAGCGAGATCGGCGCGCATCACCTCGACGTTCTTGTCGGCGGCGGCAGTACCGGCGCGCGAGCTTTGCACGTCTGCCTCCGCCGAACGGATCTGGCTGGACGTGCTAATCGAGGTCACCGGGACGTTGATGGCCTGGCCCTCGGCGTTTGCGATGGCATCGGCGAGGTCGGCCTCCGCCTTGGCGACGGCCACTTTGTAGTCCGTGGGATCGATTTGCACGAGGACATCGCCCGCGTGCACGAACTGGTTATCGTCCACATTCACTTTGATCACGTAGCCGGAGATGCGGGAACTGATGGGATTTATATGCCCGTCAATCTGCGCGTCGTCGGTGGATTCGTAGTGCCGGAAATGGAGCCAAGCAACAACGACGGCCACAACCAGAACTGTGAGCACAGCAAAAACAATCCAGCGGGCGCGAGAGCGCGGTGCCGGAGCCGGAGCAGCGATCGAAGGCCGGCGCGCAGCCGGGCGAGCTTCGCTGGAGAGTTCGGCGGATTCATCGCGGGGCGCATCCGCCACTGGATCGTAATGTCGCTCGGAGTCCATCGCTCACTTCCCCTTGAGGTATTCTGCCACGCCGACTTCGGCGTTGCCGACGGCGCGGGCAAGAGAAATCTTGGCCAAATCATAGGCATAGAGGCTGGAGATAAGGGCCTCGTCGGCGCTGGCCACGGCGTCTTGAGCCTGGACGACTTCGACGTTGTTGGTGACGCCGGCGCGAAAGCGGTCTTGGGACTGTTTGAGGGTTTCGTCGGCAAGGCTGACGTTCGTGCGGGCGACGGCCACGCGCTCCTTGGCGGCCTGGAGATCGAGGAAGGCGGCGCGAACGTCGTAGTCCACCTGGCCGCGAAGGTTTTCCACCTGGGCGCGGCTCTGATCAAGAGCGGCCTGGGCGATAAGGACGTCGCCATGAACGCGGTTGCCCTGAAAAATGGGCACGGTGAGACGGACGCTGGCGTCGAATACACCGTGCGACTGGCCAGGGGTGACGCCCGCGTCGCCGTAATCGCCGGTGAATCCGATGGAGGGCAAATACTCGGCGCCGGCGGCACGGCGCGCGAGTTCCGCGGCACGGAGAGAGGCGCGGGCGCTGAGATAGTCGGGGCGAGTGGCGTAGGCGCGGTCCAAGGCCTGGTCGAGCGTCCACGCCTCCATAGGTTCGTAGAGAGCCTTGTCGCTGAGGGTGACCTGTTGACCGGGGGGCAAACCGATCACGCGGCCGAGCATGAGCTTTTCTTTCTCGTAATCGTTGCGGGCAACGATGACCTGCTGGTTGCGCGTTTCGAGCTCGACCTGGGCGCGGAGAACATCGATGGCAGGCGAGAGGCCGGCCTTGAGTTGGTCACGCGCGAGATCATAAAGGGCTTGCGCGGTAGCCTGCTGGGCGACCGAAGTATCGACGCGGGCCGCGCCCGCCACAGTCTGGAGATAGCTGTTGCCGACGGCGAGAACGACGATGTCGCGCGCGTCCTGATAGCTGAATTTTGCCGCCTCCAGACTGGCACCCGCAGAGCGCGCGCGGTTGATCAGGTTCCAGTCGAAAAAGGTCTCGGAGAGCGTCGCGCGCGTATCGATGTAGCCGAACGGGCCGATCACTCTGGGAAAGAGCGGAGTGCGAAAGCCCAGGGTGGCGAGATCGATTTGCGAGGCGGTTTCGGAAAGGTAGTACTGGGCATTGGGAAGAAGGGAGGAGAGCTCGCGCCATTTTTCGCCGCGCGCACCACGGATACTGAATTCGGAGAGCACGGCGCCGAGATTTTGCTTAAGGCCGCGCTCGATGGCCTCCTTCAATGAAAGCACCAGCGGCTCCGCCGTTGCTTTTCCCACAGGCACGCTGCCGTTAAAGGTTTGCGGAAGAGAGACCATAGGCGGCGGAGCCGCGCCGGGCTGCCCGGGCGAGTAGCCGGCCTGCGGATAGGCCGGGACACTCAGGCCGACGGCCAAGAGAAACAGAACGAACAATCGTCCTCCAGACTTCATAAGATTCCTTCGATTGAGATAAATCCGCCAGCTCGAAGGCCGGCCGCTCCGCTCACTCGCTAAAGACCATCGCGTATCCTCTTGGATGCAGCGGCTGCATTCTGGTGGCGGCCGGTTCATCTTTAGCGAGAGCCCGGGACCAGAGCCGGGAGATGCTGGCATAATACGCGGCTATGGTAAATCCCCGAAAGCTTTTGAGCTGGCTCCGGAAGCGCGAAGGAGCGATGACGCGCCTACTGGGAAAGCTGGTGCGCATGGAATCTTCCAGCTACGACCAGGAGGGCGTCAACCGCCTGGTGAGTGTGCTCGCCAGAGAATGGGGAAGGCGCGGCGCGCGCGTGAGCCGCATCAAGCCTCCAAGGACGGCCGGACGGGGAGACGTACTGCGCTGTGAACTGCCCGGCGGAAAAAAAAGCGGGAAACAAATCCTGGTGCTGGGGCATACGGATACGGTGTACGAACGAGGGACGCTGGCGCGGATGCCGTTTCGCACGAGCGGTGGTCGCGCCTATGGGCCGGGTGCGCTGGACATGAAGGCGGGACTGGTGATCGCTCTGGCGGCAGTGGATGCCCTGCGCGCGGCAGGTCTTGTGCCGAGGCGGGGGCTGGTTTTTCTGTGGACTCCCGACGAGGAGATAGGAAGCGGCGGCTCGCGTGGAATGATCGAACGCGAGGCCCGCCGAAGCGCAGTGGCGCTCGTGTTGGAACCGGGCACGGGCGTGAAGGGAAGATTGAAGACAGCGCGCAAAGGCACGGGAGAGTTCAGGCTGGAGGTGACCGGCCGCGCGGCACACGCAGGCGTCAACCCGCAGGACGGAATCAATGCGATTCACGAACTGGTGCTACAAGTCGCACGAGTCGCGCGGTTCGCGGATGCACGCCGTGGGATCACCGTAAACGCCGACGTCATCGAAGGCGGAACGCGCACGAACGTGATCGCTGAACACGCGCGGGCGCGAGTGGACATTCGCTGCGGCCGCGCGCGCGACATTGTGGGCCTCGAGGCCCGCTTCCGGAGCCTGCGGCCAATTCTGCCGGGCGCGCGGCTGCGCGTTGCGGGCGGCTTCGACCGGCCACCGATGGAGCGGAGGAGGGCCGCGCGGCTCTTTGGAGTGGCGAGATCGCTGGGGGACGTGATGGGATTGCGCATCGAAGAGTCGTCCACCGGCGGCGGGTCGGACGGGAATCTCACAGCGGCATTGGGTGTGCCCACGCTGGACGGTCTGGGCGCCGCGGGAGCAGGAGCACACACGCCGGGCGAATTTATCCGCACGCGGTCGCTCACTGAGCGAGCTGCTCTTCTTGCCGCACTACTGGCCGAACTCTGAGGCGTTCTGGCGCTACTCCGAACGAGCCGAGCTGTGTAGCGTAAGTTCAGGCGTGCGTAGCGAGGGTGGGAAGAGAAGTCCATGGGTTTGAAAATTCTACCCGGTAGAAATTGCCTGGCTTGCCCCAACTCATTTAATTACAAACAGTTACACTAAGGCGATGTGGCCTCACCCTTGCCCCTAACTTCCCTGGACGCCCATGGGTGGAGTTGAGGAGGAGGGACCTGATGAACTTCATTCCAAAGAGATGGCTGTCGGCGGCGGGTGTGGCCGCCGCGGTCATGGTGCTCGGGGCAGGGCTGGCGACAGCGCGATACGAAAGCCGGAAATCGGCGAACAGCCCTGCTGCAACGACCGTGGATTCGGGCAATTCCGATAATGGCACGGCGGCAACAACGCCCGCACCACCACCGGTCAATCCGACCCTAATCCCCGTGGGAACACCAGTTCGCATCCAGCTGGATCAGACTCTCGACAGCGCGCGGAATCAGACCGGCGACGTATTCGAAGCGCACGTCGCGGAGCCAGTAGTGGTAGACAACCGCGTAGTGATACCGGAAAACGCGCCGGTCCGCGGGCGCGTCGAGGATGCGCGCCCGTCGGGGCACTTTAGCCACCCCGGACGGCTTGAAGTCTCTCTGACGAAAATCAAAGTGGATGGCGAATGGCGCGAAATTGCAACGCATGAAGATTCGCGCGAAGGTGGCAACCACAAGAACAACAACGCGGGCTGGATGGGAGGCGGAGCCGGTGGCGGAATGTTGATCGGAGCGATCGCGGCGGGCGGCAAAGGCGCGCTGATCGGCGGGCCAATCGGAGTAGGAGCGGGAGCCGTCGCGGTGCTCTTCACTGGAAAGAGGGACGTGCACCTGCCTGCCGAGACGCAGCTCGTGTTCCATCTCTCGAAGCCGCTCTCGGTGACGCCAGCCCCGCAGGGCTGAGTTCCTACAGGAAAGTCCCAGCCCAAACTTTCCATTGCAAGAATTCTAAGCCGGGTCCGCACAGGCGCCGGGTGGGGCATTTCGAAGCCGGCCTAACGCTCGACGTAACTTCGTTCTGCGATTGGCCGGATCACGATGTCGGAGCATTCCGTCTTCTGACCGCCCTGGTTGATTCTGGCGCATGAGCGCGTGCAGGCCACGAACTCATCGCCGTCGGCGATTGATTCTTGGCGGGCTAGAATTTCAGGAGGGCGTGGGAGCGCCCGACGAGGGATTGCATCACGCCAGCAGGAGCCGGGGCAGTTCCTGGCGGACAGGAATTAGTGTAGGTACGTTTCGCGGAGGTAGCGAACGGTTTCTTCTTCGAGGTCGGGATAGTCCATGTGCAGCACGTTCTTTGTAGCGCTCTGCGTGTCGGCGCCTTGAGCGATCTGGTCGAGAATTCGAGTGATGTCTTCCGGCCCTCCCTGCTTCACGATCAATTCGACAATGGCGAGGGACCACGAATAAGCCAAGTGGGCATCGGAGCCCGGCAGGTTGATCCAAGAACCTTCCAGGGCGCCCAGAGAAAGGGTCTGGTGAGTGCGGTCGAACGCATTCACGAAGCTGGACGCGGAGTCTGCCGCGGTGGCCCCCTCCATCCACTGCGCGACCCCTTCCTGCAGCCAGGTGGGACACCGGCCTCCCGTCTTTTGGGTGATAAAGCTGTGAGTCAATTCGTGCTTGAGCGTGCGGCTGAGTTCGGGGTTCATTTGCCTGAGCCCCTGGACGGGAAGTCGGATGCGGCCATCGTTGAGGGCGCCGACCCATGACGGAGCGCGGGTGATGTCCGTGAACGCCTGGCCGGTGTAGAGGACAACCCCGATGGGCTCGGGCGGCGTGTAATTGAGTACGAACTCGATGGCCGAAAAATCGGCTTCGAGAGTTTTCAGGATGTCGCGGACGAGCGAGGGCGGGGCGGCAGCGCCGCTGTAGCGCACCTGGAAATGATCGGAAGAGCCTTCGCGATAGCCAGCTTCCTCCTGCTGGTCGCGCTGCGCTTTGGCCAGCGCGCGCTCGACTTCGGGATCCGGGCGGAGAGCCAGCGATTTTTGCCACTCGGCAACGGCCAGATCGAGCTTGTTCTGGCCGGCGTAGGCCCAGCCCATGAATTTCGCGACGTCGGCCGATTGCGGATCCAGGCGGCGCGCGTGTTCCAAGGCTTCGAGGGCTTCGCCGTAGGCGCTCTGCCGGAGCAGCAGATAGGAAAGATTTAGGAGCAATCCCAAATTCTCGGGCGAGTAAATCAGCGCACGGCGGTAATGGGCGGTGGCCGACATGATGTCGCCGTGGGCAAGTTCGAATTGAGCCGCGATGTGGTGTGCAATGGCCACGCGCTCGGCCTCGCGCGGTCCTCCGTGGTCCGCCTGAGATTCGAGCTGATCGATATAGGCGCGGTCGATCTGGCCATCGGCCAGCACCGATTTGGCAATCGAGTCGGCATCGGCCGAGGTAAGCGGAGGAGGCGGAGCCGAGGAAGCGATGACGCTGGTGTCGCCGGAAGAAGACTGCGCGCTGGGCGCGGCCATGTCCGTCGAGGCGCCGCGTTCAATGTGGTCCACGCTGGAGAGCGGAAGGCTCAGCTTGCCCGTGGAGGTCTCGAAACTGACGCGGCTTCCCTCCTCGACCACGTTGGTGGCATGAATACGCCGGCCGTTCTTGAGAACAATTGTGTCGGCGGCAGCGGAGAGCGCAGCCACCGCGAGCATGGCCAAGGACAGGGCAACTCTCGTGAGCCCCAAGCGCATACTAAAACTCTAGCAAATGCTGTCCGAGGGGGCGCGGCTAAGCTTGTTCGGCTATGTTCGAGTTGTTACAGTGAGGCACATGCGCGGCATTCTGCTTTCGGGCATCGCTGTGTGCCTGGCGGTTGCCGCGGCGCAGGCATCGCGCCCCGCGAGCTCGCCGGAACGAAAGCTGTATGACGAGCTGAACGGCCTGCGCACGGACCGAACGCGCGTCTATCACATCCGGGAGTTTGCGCTGCGGCGCGACGCCGTGCGGCTGGTGTTCGAAGAGGGCACGTTGGGCCTGCTCGAACCCTTCCATGGGCGGGTGCTCGGCGCCGTCTTCTCCGGGTCCGCGCGAGTGCTGGCGACACCCCGCGACCCGGCAGAAAAACGCTCGCTCGCGCGGTTCGTGGGAACGCCGCTGCTCGACGAGCCGGTCTCGAAGGCGTATCTGAGGTTCACGGACGGGACGGCGGCGGAAATTGAAGCGTTCTTGAAAGCCTCTGGCGCGAAGCCCCTTGATGATCCCTCGTTTCTCTCAGACTGGAATTCGGTGCTTGGAAGCCTGAATCCGACCAGTTCCTTGAGAACTCTACGCGACCTGGATTCCCCTTCCCCACTTCCGTTTTTCCAGGCTGCGCTTGCGGGCGGTCAGCAGGGGATTTTTGAGGTATCGGTGGACGACCGGCGGCCCGAGCAGGTGATGCTGGGACAAGTGCGGTACCGGGAAGGCGGGCGCTATTACAACCTATGGGCCATGTTCCCACGCGCGGAAGGGCCTGGGCAGGCGGAGACAATCGTGCCGGTGAGCTACACGATAGAAACCACGGTGCAGGAGGATTTGGGCCTCCGGGGGCGCACGCAGATGGTATTGCGCGCGGCGCGCGACGGCGAACGGCTGTTTCCCCTTGTGCTTTCTCGCGGCTTGCGCGTGCAGAGTGTGACCGACGAAACAGGACAGGCACTCGATTTCTTCCAAAATGAAGACCTCAGCGAAAAAGAGGTGTTGCGGAGCGGCGACGACCTGCTCTTCGTGGTCGTGCCCGTTCCCACGCACGCGGGCCAGGAACTCCATTGGGAAGTGAAGTACAGCGGGAACGTAATCACGGAAGCGGGGAACGGGGTGTTCTACGTGGGAGCGCGCGGGACCTGGTATCCCCATCCCATGGACGTGATTCATTTTTGCTCGTTCGATCTCACCTTCCGGTGGCCCCGCCGACTGAATCTGGTGGCGACGGGCAGCAAGACCGAGGAAGAAGAGGGGGAAGACTCGCGGGCAGGACACTGGATTTCGGACACGCCGATGAGCATGGCCGGGTTCAACCTGGGAATTTACCGGCGCGCGAGCGCGGATGCGGGGCCGGTGCACATCACGGTGAACGCGAACCAGGAACTGGAGCAGGCGCTGGCAGGATTATTCCGTTCGCACCCCGGGATGGGGAGCGTGTCGGTGGAGCCGATCGGGTGGCGGCGAGCCTCGGAGGCCTGGAAACTATCGAAGCAACCAACCGGCCAACTGCCGGCCATGCCCGTGCCAACTCCGGTGATTGGACAGCTTGCAGCAGACATCGGCGACGCGCTGCGCAGCATGGAGCAGTGGAACGGCACGTTTCCGTATGCGCGGCTGGAAGTCTCGCCGCTGCCGCTGGCGCTGGGGCAGAGCTGGCCCGGGCTACTCTACCTGTCCACGCTTACCTTCGTTCCGAAAGAATCGCAGCAGCGGGCCGGAGTTGGAGAGCGCGCCAGCTTTTCGTTCTCGGATTTGATGCCGTTCCATGAGCTGGCCCACCAGTGGTGGGGAAATCTAGTGGTTCCCGCCTCGTACCGCGACGACTGGATCATGGAAGGGCTGGCGAACTATTGCGCCTTGCTGTATCTGGACTCGCGGCGGCCGAGCGAGCATGTGCTCGCGCGGGCGCTGGAGGGATATCGCGGCGATTTGCTCGGCCGGCTGAAGGACGAGACTCAAATGTCCGACCAGATCGGGCCGCTGGCGCTGGGACCGAGGCTGGATTCCTCACTCACTCCCAACGGCTTCAGCCGGGTGGTGTATGCGAAGGGGACCTGGGTGCTGCATATGATGCGCATGATGCTGCAGGACCCGGCGGCGAAGGATCCCGATGCGCGTTTCCGCGGGATGCTCCACGCGCTGCTTGAGAAGCACCGTTATTCCTCGCTCTCTGAAGCCGATCTGCGGCAGGAGCTGACGCGGGTGATGACCCCGCAGATGGACCTGGAGTCGCTGCATTCGATGGATTGGTTCTTCGACGAATGGGTGCACGCGACGGGAATCCCGCGGTACTCGCTGGATTACAAAGTGTCGCCGGGAGCGAAGGGATTTCAGATTCAGGGAACGCTGACGCAGGAGGGAGTGCCCGACACGTTTCTCGCCCGGGTGCCGTTGTACACGACGCAAGGCACCGCGAAGCCGGAACTGCTCGGGTGGGTCGTCACCTCAGGGATGGAGACGCCCTTCCGCTTGCGCTCGGCGGCAAAGCCCGACCATCTGGTGGTCGATCCCGGGCAGACGCTTCTCGCCGTCACGCAATAGTTCGCGTTAGCCAGGCGGCCAACGGAAGGTGCGGCCGCCGAGCAAGTGCAGGTGCAAGTGGAAGACGGATTGGCCGGCACCGGCGCCATTGTTGAACACTGTGCGGTAACCCTCCAGCAAATTCCGCTCGCGCGCGAGATTCGCGGCCACCAATAAAATGTGCCCAAGCAGCGCACCATCCTCCCGGGTTGCGTCGGTAAGGGACACGAAATGCTTGCGGGGCGAGATCAAGATGTGCGTCGGAGCCTGCGGGTTGATGTCTTCGAACGCGAAGATGCGGTCGTCCTCATAAACAATCTTGCCCGGGATCTTCTTCGCGCCGATTTTGCAGAACAGGCAATCGTCCATCGCCAGCCTCCGTAATTTGAATGGAAATTCGAGCGCCCCTTAATGCAGGGGCACCGAGTCCAGCCGCACCACGAAGGGCTGAACGTGTTCCTTCCCGCGCAATTCGTCGGCAAACGTTTTTGCCAGGTCCTCCGAGGCAAGTTTCCCCACGCGCACGCGATAGAAAACTCCCTGGGGCGCATCGTACTCCTGAATCACCGCGAATGAATAGCGCTCTTCCATCTGCCGGCGCAGGTGTTCGGCGTTGTCCTTGGAAAGGAATGCGCCAACCTGAACGGTAAAGAATCCGGCGAGGGGATTGCCGGGGCTCGACACGAGCGTCAGCCGCACCGGTGCGATGCCCATGCCCACCATGTCCAACTCGCGCGCAGCTCCGAGCGAGAGATCGATGATGCGGCCCTCGACGAAGGGGCCGCGGTCGTTGATGCGCACGTCAACCTGCTTGCCGTTCTTCTTGTTGGTCACGCGCACCACAGTGTCGAAGGGCAGCGTGCGGTGCGCCGCGGTGAGTTTGTACATGTCGTAGATTTCGCCGTTGGCAGCCCGGCGCCCGTGATATGGGACGCCATACCAGGAAGCAATGCCCTCCTCGGAATAATTTGCAGGGACCGGCGCGGGAGGAGCGCTCGGACCGGGTCTGGGCGCAGTTCCGCCCGCCGGAACGGCCGGCGGAGGCGGGCCAGCCGCTGGAACCGGAGCACGAGCGGGCACGGGATGCGGCGCGCATGCGGATGCAGCGGCGAGCACCACGGAAAGCGCTCCGGCCGCGGAGCGGGCGCCTGCGCGCCGGAGCGGGGAGCAGGCGGCCCTGGCCGCGGGGTGGATACTGGGTGCGATGTCTCGGCCAGGCAGGCTCACACCGGGTCAGGGAGCGGAGCGACGATCGCGGGTGGCGAGGTCTTCGAGTTCAGCGGCCAGTTCGGCCAGGCGTTTGGAGGCGCCGCGGAGAAGATCGGCAGCGGCGCGGCGCGATTGCGGCAGGACCTCGGATTCGAAGAGGTCCCGAACGCGCCGGGCTTCTTCTTCGAGTGCTCGGACAACGCTTTCCAGATTATCCATCGGCACCTGCCCCGGTCTTACAAAATTTTCCGCTATTATAGGAGCGCCGGAGGACTCCGGCAAGGAATCCAAATGCCTCTGCCGCCACAGTTGCGATGGAAGCTGGAACGCTGGCAGTCCGAGCTTAGCGGACTGCTCCGGGGCGAGCAGCGGCAAAAGCGCCCGCGGCTGTGCCCAGCGTGCGGGCAATTGGTCGGAGCGGAGCAGAACCGCTGCGGGGCCTGCGGGACGAGCATGACGTTTTCGCTGGCGGCGGCGAGCCGGGGAATTGCCGGCTTGATGCCTCAGCCGAACCCAGTGACGAAGATTATCCTGGGGATGAATTTCTTCATGTTCCTTGTAAGCGTCGTGGCGACGTACTCGGCCACCAACCACCTTTCGATGATGGCCAGCGTGAACGGCGAGGTGCTGGCGCGACTGGGGGCGCGCGAGACGATCAGCCTGCTCTTCCACCAGGAGTGGTGGCGTATAGTGACGGCCATTTTTCTCCACGCCAACCTGCTCCATATCGGGATGAACACGTGGGCGTTTCTGGACCTGGGCCCGCCGCTCGAAGAGCTATACGGCTCGGCTCGCTACCTATTTCTGTATGTGGCGACGGGAATCATCGGGTACGTGTTCAGCACGGCGGTGGACATCGCGCTCCGTCGTCCGGGGGCAAGCGTCGGCGCGTCGGGCGCGATCATGGGGCTCCTCGGGCTGTATCTGGCGGTGAGCGGGCGGCGAGGCGGGGCCTATTTCCAGTCGATTCGCAGGCAGATGCTTCAATGGGTCGTGATCATCTTCGCCTTCGGGTTTCTGATGGGGGGAATCGACAATGCCGCGCACCTGGGAGGCCTAGCATCGGGCTATCTCTTCGGCCGGATATTCGCCGATCGGGAACCCGCGGATGCGATAGAGCGGCGCCGAGCGATCCTGCTGGCGCTGGCTGCGCTGCTCGTGGTGGTGGGCAGCTTTGCCGAGATGATCTTGCACTATTCCGCGAATCTCGCCTAGCGGGAAAATCCCAATTAATGAATTGCGGGTCCAAGTAGACGAACGAGCAGGACGGGGCATGGCGCTTTGCGAATCACACGGTGCGTGACGGAGCCGAACAGCGCGCGGTCGAGCAGGCGGCGACCGTGTGTACCCATGACGAGCAGGTCGTAGCGTCCCTGTTCGCAGGCTTTGAGTATGGTCTCCTCGGTGGGCCCGCGACCGAGCTCGAGTTTGAACTGCGTATCCTGCTCGGCGGCCATCCAAACGGCGAGCTGGCTACGCACGGTCTCCTCGGCGCGAGCGAGTTCGTTCATCTCGGGGCGGCCGGTGTAGGCGGTGGCGAGGGGAACCTGTTCCAGCACGTGGAGCACGGTCAATTCCGCGCCGAATTTCTGCGCCACAGTGACCGCGTATTGCAGCGCCCGTCGTGAGGTGGCAGAAAAATCGATCGGACACAGGATTCGCGAGACGTTTACCATCGCGGGGAGTATGGCACAAGCGTGCGGAAGGTGCCAACCGTGGTCAGCCGATGGTAAACCGGCAACGGAGACCGGGGCGGGGAGCGTGTGTCTGCCTGCCTTTATGAAGAGTGGAGCCGCCGGGCGATGGTCACGCTGTAGTGCACACCGGAAATCAAAGTGACCGCAGCAACAGCGTAAACGAGCCCGTGATGAATCTCGTGCAGGGGCGAGCCGGGAAAGGCGGCCGCGGTAATGACCTCCAGGACGAGCAGGATTTGCAGGCCGGTGGTCAGCTTGCCATAGACGGAAGGGGGAAACGTACGAGGCCCCACGACCAGGACGATGACCGCGCCGGTCGCGAGGATGATGACGTCGCGAGCCAGCACGAGTATGGTGAGCCACCAGCCGAGGATTCCCTTGAACGCGAGCACGACGAAAGCGCCAGAAAGCAGGAACTTGTCGGCCAGGGGGTCGAGGAACGTGCCCAGCTCGCTCTTCTGATTGAGCCAGCGGGCGAGCCAGCCGTCGAGAGCGTCCGTAGCCGCCGCGGTCACGAGCAAAGCCAGAGCCCACAGGTTTTTCTGGTAGAAGAGGCAAATCAGAAAAAGGGGAAGAAGCACGAAACGCAGAAACGTGATCTGATTCGGGACGGTCCAAGAGGGAGGGCGCATGTTTGTGCCGGGGCCTCACCCGAATTTGGCGAGATAGGCCGGGAGCGAACAGCCCACCTTCTGCTCGAACAGATCGGCCATGGACCACACCGAGCCCTGACGTTCGTCGAGCGCGACGCGCTCGACCCGGAGCATGGGGAAAAAGATGGTGGGAAGGCCGATCGATTCGCCATCGGGATCGCGCGCCTGGCGGACGAACTCATCGAAGGATTCCAGGCTGACGCCGCGCATGGTGACGCCGGCCGGCGATATGCCAATGAGCTCGCCCCAGACCTTCTCCTTCGGCGTGTGAAGACTCACGACGACGATGGAGTGAAGTTCCATGCGGGCTCCTAGAGCGCCTGCGAGAGTGTAACGCGAACGGCACGGAGGGTCACGCCAGGAGCGTTATTTCTTGAGCTCGGAGCGGTCCTTGTAAAGGTCGAGCGCCTCCGGATTGGCGAGCGCCTCGCGCTGCTTGACGGGACGGCCGTGCACCACGTCGCGAACGGCCATTTCCACAATCTTGCCGCTCTTGGTGCGGGGGATGTCGGCGACCTGAATAATCTTGGCGGGAACATGGCGCGGGGTGGCGTTATTGCGAATTCGCTCGATGATCCTGTGCTCGATTTCCGGGGTGAGGGTCAGAGAGTCGCGCAGGCGAACGAAGAGGACGACCCGCACGTCATTCTCCCAGTCCTGCGCGATGACGATGCTCTCGAGCACTTCCGGGACCTGCTCCACTTGCCGGTAAATTTCCGCCGTGCCGATACGCACGCCGCCGGGATTGAGGACAGCATCGGAACGGCCGAAGATGATGACCCCTCCGCGCGGAGTCAGTTCCGTCCAATCGCCATGGCACCAGACACCCGGGAACCGCTCGAAATAAGCTGCGCGATACTTCTTGCCTTCCGGATCGTTCCAGAACTCGAGTGGCATTGAAGGAAAGGGCTTGACGCAAACCAGCTCTCCCTTGGTGCCGCGCAACGGCTTGCCCTGGTCGTCGAAGACGTCGACGGCGATTCCCAACCCGCGTGCCTGAATCTCGCCGCGATAGACGGGAGCGGTGGGATTTCCGAGCACGAAGCAGGAGACGATGTCCGTGCCGCCCGAAATGGAGGCCAGGTGCACATCCTGTTTCACCGAGCGGTAAACGTAGTCGAAGCTCTCGGGCACAAGCGGCGAACCCGTCGAGGTGATCGTGCGTACGGAGGCCAGCTTGTGCGTCTTCGAAGGCTCGAGACCGGCCTTCGAGCAGGAGTCAATGAATTTTGCCGAGGTTCCAAAGAGCGTGATGCCCTCCGCGTCCGCCAGGTCGAAGAGCACGTTGCCGGAGGGGTGCATCGGCGAGCCGTCGTAAAGCAGAAGCGTGGCCTCCGAGGCGAGAGCGGACGCCAGCCAGTTCCACATCATCCAGGAGCAGGTGGTGAAATAGAAAACCCGATCTCCCGGCATGATGTCGCAATGAAGCCGGTGTTCTTTCAGGTGTTGGAGGAGCGTGCCGCCGGCGCCGTGAACGATGCATTTAGGCGCCCCGGTGGTGCCGGAGGAAAAAAGAATGTAGAGGGGATGATTGAACGGCAGACGTGTGTACTCGACGGCTTTGGCCGCGTGCCCTGCAACGTAGTCTGGAAGAAGGACCGCTCCGGGAATGCCCGTGGGCGCGGGATTTTCTGACACGTAGGGAATCACAACGAGGCGCGAAAGCGAAGGGAGGCTGGAGACAATCTCCGGCAGCTTGCCAAGGGCATCCGGAGTCTTCCCGTTGTAAAAGCAGCCGTCAACGGCGAACAGCACTTTGGGCTGAATTTGGCCGAAGCGGTCGAGCACGCCTTGCACGCCGAAATCCGGTGAGCAAGAGGACCAGATAGCCCCCAAGCTCGCGGCGGCCAGCATGGCGATGACGGCTTCGGGCATATTCGGCACGATGGCGGCCACGCGGTCGCCGGGCTTCACTCCCTCGGCTTTCAGGGCCTGCTGGAGCTGGGATACGGCAGCACGAAGTGCGGCCCAGCTCGTCCGCCGACGAACTTTCTGCTCGCCCCAGAATACAAGCGCATCGGAAGGGCCCGTGCGGCGCAGGAGATTTTCAGCGAAATTAAGGCGAGCGCGCGGAAAAAATCGCGCGCCGGGCATTTCGCCGGGGCGCTCCAGCGCGACATCGCCCGGCCCCTCGCCGATGACACCACAAAACGACCAGACCAGCCGCCAGAAGTCAGCCGGATAATTGACGGACCAGCGCCATAGCGCTTCGTAATCAGCGAAGTGCAATCCGGAAGTGGCCTCGGCAGATTCTAGGAAGCGAGTGAGGTTGGCAGAGGCGATGCGTTCCGGAGACGGCTTCCATAGCATTGCGGGATCGCCCGACATGAGAAGACTCCCTGAAGAACAGAAACGAGTTTAATCCACTTCGCGGAGAGATTTGTAGACTTGGTTGGCCGCACCGAATTGAGACTCGAGTTCGCGGCTTGTGAGCGTGCCGCGCAGATGTTCGAGGGCTTGGACCAGCCGGTCGAGCGAACGGACGAGGTTATCGCGATTGGTGAGGCATACGTCGCGCCAGATTTCGTAAGGGCTGCCGGCCAGGCGAAGGACGTCGCGCAGGCCCGTGCCGGCGAGAGAGACCGGCAGCCCGGTCTCGTCGGTTTCGTCGTGGACGACATTGGCAAGGGCAATGGCGGCGAGTTGCGGCAGGTGGGAAACGATGCCGACGGCCCAGTCGTGAGTTTCCGCGTCAATCCACACAGGTTCGGTGCCGATGGTGCGGAGCAGGGCCTCGAAGCGGGTGGCAGCGGGAGATTGCGAATCGCCGACGAGAGCGTAGTTTGCGCCGCAGAAGAGCGCGGCATCGGCGTGATCGATGCCACTCTGTTCCCTGCCAGCGAGCGGATGGCCGCCGAGGAAGCAGGCGCCGTGATGGAAGTGTTGCGCGGCGGCGCGGCAGACGGCGGACTTGGTGCTGGACGCGTCAGTGACCAGCGCGCTGGCGCTGGCGCGACGCGCCAATTCGGGCAGCAGGTCGAGTGTGGCGCCGATGGGCAGAGCCACATAGACAAGGTCGGCTCCAGAGATGGCATCAAGAAGGCTCCCTCCCAAATGCGTGATGGCCTCCTGTTCACGCGCCCGTTGGAGGACTTCGCGGCGATCCCATCCGACCACATTTATGTGGGGGAATGCGCGGCGAATCGCCATAGCAAACGACCCGCCGATGAGGCCGGTACCTAGGACGGCAACATTCGCAAACGGCGCATCGCTCATGTCTCGCTGCCTCGTTCGGCAGCCGCGGCCTCGCGGCGGCTCATCCCGTGGATGCCGGCCTGTTTGAGCAGGCGGACGCGTGCGGCGACGTTGGAGGCCGCTTCGTCGGCCGAGCTGGCGCGCTCGACTTCTGCCACAAGGGCAGAGCCGACAACGGCTGCGTCCGCGAGACCCCCGAGAATCGAGACGTGACCCGGGAGCGAAACACCGAATCCCACGGCGAGAGGGAGCGTAGTGGTGCTGCGGGCGCGGCGCAACAGCGCCGGAAGGTCGTCCGAAAGTGAATCGCGTTCGCCGGTGACGCCGGTGCGGGAGATAACATAGAGAAAGCCGCTCGAAACGGAAGCGATCTGGCGCATGCGGACCTCACCAGTGGTAGGAGCGGCAAGAAAAATCGTATCGAGGCCACGGGAGCGGAGGGCCATGCGATAGTCGGAAGAGTCCTCAGGAGGGAGATCGGTGATAAGGGTGCCGTCGGCACCAGCGGATTGGGCGCAGGCGGCGAATGTCTCCAGTCCGAATTGAAGTACAGGATTGAAGTAACTGAATAGGACCAGCGGCACATTGCTCTGTTCCCGGATGACGCGCACGAGGTCGAGAACGCCGCGGAGCGTGGTGCCGCCTTTGAGAGCGCGCTCGCTGGCGCGTTGGATGACGGGGCCGTCGGCGAGGGGATCGCTGAAGGGTACGCCGAGCTCGACGACGTCGGCGCCTGCTTCCGAGGCAGCAAGGACGATTTGGCGCGTGGCCTCGAGCGAGGGATCGCCAGCAGTGAGGTAGGCGACAAGGCCGAGGTCTCCGGAGCGGCGGAGTTCCTCAAACCGTCGCCCGATGCGCGTCCTCGCGTTTGGTTCCAGCCCACCCAACCTATTTCGGCCTCCTCAGGAGCGTACGTTCCACCCGATCCAGGGGGGAGAAAAGCGGTCAGTAACAGTGCATGCGCTTGCCAGTAAGCAGGTTTGGGAGCGCAAGCACTTCACAACCGGCGTAGGCCATCGCCCCCCCGAGCACGAGGGAGATTCCGAAGAACAACAGAACGCCTTGCAGCACAAGGCCATGCGGAGGGTGAACAAACAGCCAGATGCAAAGGCCCACCCCGAGCAGAATTCGCGACAATCGGCCAAAGAACAAGGGTCGGTCATCCATTGCACACACCGAATCTTCAGAGGTGCCGCGCCAGCGTTTCCATGTCTTTATCGCCACGGCCGGAAACGTTGAGGATAACGGCCGAGTCGCGCGGGAGAGTGGGCGCGCGGCGGATCAACTCGGCAACAGCGTGGGCGGTCTCCAAGGCGCAGAGGATTCCTTCGGTGCGCGAGAGGGTGCGCGCGGCATCAATGGCAGCCTCGTCGCTCACGGCCGTGTACTCGGCCCGGCCGCGGTCTGCCAGCCAGGCGTGCTCGGGGCCGACGGCGGGATAGTCGAGGCCAGCGGAAACGGAATGAGTGGTGGCAATCTGACCGGCGTCCGTTTGAAGAACCCAAGTGTAGGTGCCTTGCAAAACGCCGGGGCGTGCCCCTGTGTAGCCTGCAGCGGCGGCCAGGCGCGCGGCGTGTTCGCCGAGATGCGTGCCCCTTCCGCCAGCTTCGACGCCGACCATCCGGACACTGGAATCGCTGAGAAACGCGTGGAAGAGCCCGATCGAGTTCGAGCCACCGCCTACACAGGCAAAGAGCGTGTTGGGCAGGCGGCCTTCGGCTTCAAGCATCTGCTGGCGGGCCTCGCACCCGATGATGGATTGAAAATCGCGGACCATGCGGGGATAGGGATGCGCACCGAGAACGGAGCCGAGCAGATAGTGCGAGGTGCGAACGTTGGTCACCCAGTCGCGCATGGCCTCGTTGATGGCGTCTTTGAGTGTGCGGCTGCCGGAATCCACCGGGGTTACTGTGGCACCGAGCATCCTCATGCGGCCGACGTTCAGCCGCTGGCGTTCCATGTCTTCCGTGCCCATATAGACGCAACATTCCAGGCCGAGGCGGGCACAAACGGCTGCGGTAGCGACGCCGTGCTGGCCTGCACCAGTTTCCGCGATCACGCGGCGCTTATTCATGCGCAGGGTGAGGAGGCCCTGGCCGATGCAGTTGTTAATCTTGTGGGCGCCGGTATGAAGCAAATCTTCGCGCTTGAGGTAGATTCGCGGGCCGCCTAGATGTTCCGTTAAGCGAGCGGCAAAATCGAGAGGAGTCGGACGGCCCGCGAACGTGTGGAGCAGATGGGCGAAGGCGGAGAGAAACGTATTGTCCGATTGGACCGCTGTGTACGCGCGCTCGAGCTCCTCGATGGGTTCGACGAGCGTTTCCGGGAGGTATCGGCCGCCGTAGGGCCCAAAGCGTCCCTGGGCGTCAGGCCACTCGGTGGAGGGAACGGAATGCGGAGCGCCGCTCATGCGAACTCCTCGCGAACGGAGTCCACCGCCTGGAGAAACGCGCGAAGTTTGCGGGGATCCTTGTGTCCGGGAGAGCTCTCGACGCCGCTTGCGACGTCCACGGCAGCGGGATGCGCAGCGCGGATGGCTTGGACAACGTTCGCTGGAGTGAGCCCGCCGGCCAGAATGATTGGGCCGTATTGAGCGGCGGGGCGCGCGATGGCCCAATCGAAGCTGTGGCCAGTGCCTCCGCGGAGCCGCCCATTGGGAGGCGCGCCGTCTAGCAGAAATGCCGCCGCAACGTAGCGGGCGATGCGCGCAGCTTGAAACCGAGGACCGACGCGAAACGCCTTTATGACTGGAGTGGTGCGCGCCACTGCCCGCGCCAAAGCAGGTGTTTCTTCGCCGTGGAGCTGGACGAAATCGAGCTGAATAGACCGGGCGAAGTCTGCGACGGCAGCCGGGGCTTCGTTCACGAAAACCCCCACGGCGGCGATTTCCTTCGGCATCCGATTGCGGATGGCTGCGGCCTCCTGAAAAGAGAGGTAGCGCGGACTTCGGGGGTAGAAATTGAAGCCGATGGCGTCGCAGCCGGCTTCAATGGCGCGCTGCGCGTCGGGCCAGTTGGTGATACCGCAAATCTTGACACGAAACATGAGATCACTCTACAGCCGCGGGCGCGGTGAGCAGCGCACGGAGCGCGGCACCGGGATCGGACGCCTGCATGAGGCTTTCGCCGATGAGAAAAGCGCTGAATCCGGCATCGCGCAGGCGAGCCATGTCCGAGGCGGAGTGCAGGCCGGATTCGCTGACCGCTACGCAGTCACGCGGGATTTCGCGGATCAGCTCGAGCGAAGTTTCCAGACAAACGTTGAAGGTCCGCAGGTCGCGGTTGTTCACGCCGATGAGGCGGGCGCGGGCGCGAAGGACACGCTGGAGCTCATCGTGCGTGTGCACCTCAACCAGCGGCTCCATTCCCAGCTCGCGGCCAGTGGCGAGGAGTTCGGAAAGCTCGGCATCCGAGAGTATGGCGGCAATCAGCAGAAAGGAATCCGCATCGACGGAGCGCGCTTCCCAGATCTGCCACGGGTCAAACAGAAAATCCTTGCGCAGCACCGGAACTTCGACTGCGGCGCGCGCGGCACGAAGATTAGCGAGCGAGCCCTGGAAGAACTCTTCTTCCGTGAGCACGGAGAGGGCCGCCGCGCCGGCACCTGCGAAGGCGGTAGCCAATGCCTTGGCATCGAAGTCGGAGCGCAGGAGGCCGCGGGAGGGCGAAGCTTTTTTCAGCTCGGCAATGATATGGAGGCCGGGGCGACGCAAAACGGTTTCAATATCGCGCGCAGGGCTGGCCTGTTTGACAGCCATGCGCAACACGGGCAGAGGATGCAGGCGCCGCCGCTTTTCCATGGATGCGCGCCGCGCCTCCAGAATTCGATCCAGAACTGTTCCGCTGTGAGCTTCCGTCTTCAGGGCGACACCCCACAACCTGAGCCACGTCGCAACGGGAAGCTTCCACTCTAACGACCACTCGAAGGGGAGTCAATTCGTGGGGCGGGGAGGTCGCGGAGCAGTTGGTCTGGCTCTACGGTGGACGGATTTCGAGGGCCGGGATAGACTCCGCGGCGCAAATCTGCCGCGGAGGACAGCTCATGCATGCAAGAGACAGAGCCGGGCTTACGGCGATTTTCGGTGGAGTGATCCTTTTGCTGCTTGCGGTAACCACTGCCATGCGCGCCGCCGGAAGTGATAAGAGGCCAATCACGGAAAAAGACTTGCTCAAATTCCATTGGGTGGCGGATCCGGAGATATCACCGGATGGCCGACAGGTGGCCTACGTACTCGTGTCGGTGAACGAGAAGGAAGACCGGTACGATACAGGCCTGTGGTGCGTGGATACGAGCGGGAGCGGCGAACCACGCCAGCTCACAGCCGGACCGCGAGATTCGGCGCCGCGCTGGTCGCCCAACGGGCAGACGCTGGCGTTTTTGCGCGCGGGTGAAAAAGATCCCCCGCAGATTTACCTGCTTTCGATGCAAGGCGGCGAAGGACGGAAGTGGACGGACCTGCCGCGAGCCGCTTCACCCCCGGTGTGGTCACCGGACGGCCGAACCATCGCCTTCGCCAGCGACACAACGGAGAAAGACCTGGCCGAAAAGCGCGACCCGAAAAAAGCCGAAAAGAAGAGCGACGTGCGGGTGATCACACGCGCCGTCTATCGCGCGAATGGACAGGGATGGCTCGAACCGGATCGCCCCGATCACATCTGGACGATTGCCGTACCCGCGGATGCGGCCGAGCCGCCGGCCGCGAGGCAGATCACGACAGACAAATACGATGAGGCTGGAATCCGATGGAGCCGAGACGGCTCGAAGCTGTATTTCACCGCGGACCGCGTGGATGAGCCCTACTATTACCTGCCGCATCGTGCCATGTATTCGGTGCCTGCGACGGGCGGCGAGCTGACCACGGTGATCGACATCGACGGCCCTGTGAATGGGCCGGTTGTTTCTCCAGACGACCAGCGAGTCGCGTTCCTGGGCTGGATCAATCCGCCCCATGCGCGGTCGAATTACGAGACGGGAGTTATGACATTTGCGAATGGGAAAGCAATCGAGCTGACGGCGAAAGCGGACTTGGAGGCCGGGTCCGACGTCGGCGGAGACCAGGCGCCACCGCGCGGCGGGGCGGGATCGAGCCCGATAGTGTGGACGGCGGACGGGCGCGCGGTGATCGTGGCAGCGACGGTGGAGGGAAGGTCCAACCTCGTTCGCGTGGACGCGGTGACCGGACAGTTCGAGCCTGTGACCAGGGGGGATCACGACGTGATTGCCTACACGGCCACGCCAGACGCTGCCAAGTTCGCGCTGACCATCGGCGACGCGACGCATATCGGCGACCTCTACATCCTGGATGTCGCGGCGGGCCGGCTCAAGCAATTGACTCACGTAAACGACCCGCTATGGGACACGCTCGAAATCACTGCGCCAGAGGAATTCACGTTTACCAGCTTCGACGGAAAACGAATCGAGGGCTGGATCCAGAAACCGCCGGATTTCACGCCCGGGAAAAAGTACCCGATGATCCTGGAGATTCATGGCGGGCCGCATTCGGCTTACGGCGATGTGTTCATGCACGAGTTTCATTGGCTCGCGGGGCAGGGATATGTGGTGGTGTATATGAACCCACGGGGCAGCACCTCCTATGGCCGCGATTTTGCCAACATCATCCAGTATCACTATCCGGGGGACGACTATCGCGATCTGATGGTCGGAGTGGACGAGGTGCTGAAGCGCGGCTACGTGGACGAAACGCGCATGGGCGTGACTGGAGGGAGCGGCGGAGGCCTGCTGACCAACTGGACTGTGACGCAGACGCAGCGGTTCAAAGCCGCGGTCTCACAGCGCTCGGTGGCGGACTGGACGGGCTTCTGGTATTCGGCGGACTTCTCGCTCTTTACGCCGAGCTGGTTCCGCAAAAATCCCTATGAGGATCCGCAGGAGTTTGTAGAGCGCTCGCCCGTGCGGTACGCGTCGAAGATCACGACGCCCATGATGTTCGTGGAAGGCGACTCCGACCTGCGCACGCCCCCGAGCCAGGGTGGTGAGGCGATGTTTCGCGCGCTCAAAGCGCAGAAGAAGACGGCGGTCATGGTGCGCTTCCCTGGCGAAACGCACGAGCTATCGCGTTCGGGAAAGCCGGAGCACCGCATCGAGCGACTCGAGCACATTACGGCCTGGTTTGACAAGTATCTACAAGGCAAGGAAATCAAGACCTACGACCAGCAGTAGGCGGAAGCGCCATGGACGGCCTTATCGCGGGGCCCGCCTCGCCGCACAGGCGCACCCTCAATTGTAATCATGCCGGCGCGATGGAAATGATTGGCGTAAAGGGCGAATCAGTGCTTCAGCAGGGGTTCTGCGAAGTGGATGGGGATGCCGAAATTGGAGCCCCCAAAACCCTTGAGGATTGCGTAGTTGACGCCAATGACTTTGCCGTCCTCATTGAAGAGCGGGCCGCCGGAACCGCCGGACGTGGTCTGTGCGTCGTAGACGAGTTTGTCGGGCAAGATATCGCCGAGATGCCCCTGAGTGGTGATGGGCCGGATGAGCTTGCGGCTGGCCAGCGCGGTCATGATGCTGGTGGGACTGTCGCCCGCGGTATCCACGATTTTATGCACGGTGTCTTCGTCGGTGCGCGCGAGGATGGCATCGAGACCGGTAGGGTAGCCCATCAGGACCACGGGGGTGCCGCTGACGGCGCCTTTTGAGCTCGGGTCGAGTGTGAGTGGGGCGCGCTTGGAATCGTCAAGAGTCACGCGAACTGCGGCTAGATCCGCATCGTCGGATATCTTGTCCACAGAGGTGTGCAGCGGCCGGGACGCGTCCGGGCAATAGCATTCAATATCGGCAAGGACGGCCTCCATGCCTTCTTCACTGACCCCCGAGAGATCATCGTTCTTCCACCAAGGCTCGACGACATGGCGATTGGTGAGCATCCGGCCGTCAGGGGAAACGAGGAAGGCGCTGCCGAAAAAGTCCAGACGGACTTCCGGCCCGCGGCCTTCGAGCGAAAGAACCGGCTTGCCTTCGCTGTCCTCAATGGGCTCGCCCTTTTGGTTCAGCCCGGCATAGTGCACGCGTGAGCCGCTATCCTTGTCGCGGAACGCCACGGAAACGTGCAGCAGGCAAACGCTCCGCGCGTAGGATCGAATGATGCCCTGGGCAATCTTGCTCTCGCCCTCGATCCGGTTCAGGCGACCCGTAGTTTCATCGAGCTGGCGGCGGAGCTCAGCGATGTTGCCGGCGTCGGAAGTGCTTCCGATCTGGGTTTTCAGGGTGTCGCTCTGGTCGCGAAGCTGCTGCATCTCGTCTTCAATGCCGGACGGCTTGGACTGGTTTTCCTGGCGCGTCTGATTTGTCTTGGCCAAAAGCTTTTCCTGGCCGGTGAGGGTGTCTTCCAGTTGCGAAATGATGCGGTAGGCGCGGCGGGATTCCTTCTCCACCCGGCGCGTGAAGAAGAAAAAGATGCCGGCCATCAAGAGTGCGCCTCCCAGGACGCCGGCCAGGCCGATGCGCAGGCGACGATCGAGCGAGAAGGCATCTTTGGTCATCTTCTCGGTAACGGCGAGGGCATCGAAAGCGGTACGGGCGATTTGCTGACCTTCTTCGGCGATGCGGACCTGGTCGAGCATGGCCTGCGTAGCGCGGCGCGTGCGAAGCTGGTTGCGGACGCGGGCAAGGAACTCCTGGTTCTCCCAAGGGCGGGAGATGACATCGTCGGCGCCCAGATCGAGGGCGCGGGCGCGTTCGGCGGGACCGAGCGAGGAAAGAACCAGAACCCGGGCGTAGCGCGTGGCGGCTGCGCCTTTGAGCTGGGTGACCGTATCCGACCAGCAACTGCCGGCTTCGCCCGCGTCCAGAATGATAAGTTCCGGCTCGGTTTTCTGCGCCACCTCCACGCCCTCAGCGCAGACTGCCGTGGAAAAGACCTCGTAACCCGCGGCGCGCAGCTCCTGATCGAGCTCCTGCCGGGGCTGGTCGTGCGCGTCAATCAGAATGATGCTTTCGCGTTTCGTTGCCATCACGGCGAGACGCGCGCAGATGCCATGCCCTGGGCTGCGCGCGAACGTGACAGAGTAACCTAGAGACGGCGGGAATGCCACACGGGGAGATGCGGTGCGTTACAGTCCGTGCGCGCGCAGGAACTCGCCTGCGACTTCAGCCGCGTCTCGGTGTTCACCATCAACCGCGTAATTCATGCGACGCATATCGTCTGCGGTTATTCGGCCGCCGAGTCCTTCAAGAGCCTCGCGAAGGCCGGGAAACTCCCGCAAAGCCTCTTCGCGAACCACCGGCACAGCATCGTAGGGCGGGAAGTAATGCCGGTCGTCCTGAAGAGCGATGAGATCGAGGGCGCTGATGAGGCCGTCAGTCGAGTTGCCGACGACGAGATCCACCTGATGTTCCTGGAGCGCGCGATAGAGGAGGCCGAGATCCATCACTCGGGGCGGTTCGCGGAATGTGAGCCCGTAGGCTTTGACCATGCCGGCATAGCCGTCCGGGCGCTCCATAAATTCAAAGCCGACGCCGAGGCGCCATTGAGAAGCCCGCACGGCCGCGCCAGAGAGTGTGGTGATTCCGTAGCGGCGCGAATCCTCGCCGCGTATGACGACCGCAAAGCTATTCTCGAAGCCGAGCGAGGGAAGGACGGCGAGGCCCCACCGGCGGGCGTATTCGGAGCGCACTCGGTCGAAGACGGCTGCGGTACCGCCGATGGGTCGGTCTTTCAGAACAGCCGTGAGGGCCGTGCCCGTATATTCCACATAGAGGTCGGCTCGGCCGGCCAGAAGCGCCTGATGGCAAATGTAGGTGCCGGCAAGGTAGAACCTGCGCTCTACCGGAAGATGTGCGGTGTGCTCGATTCGCTGAGCAAGAAGTTCACCGAGAATGGCCTGTTCGGTGAAATTCTTGGAAGCCACCACCACCGCGCGCTGGTGTAAAGGGCCGCAGGAGAACGCGAGGACCGCGGTTGCGCCCAGAACCAAGCCGAGAGGCCGACGCTTTCGCGACATTTAAACGTGCTCCCGCAGACGGCCCTCGAACCAGCCCAGCGAAAGATCGGCGAAGAGGGCAAGAACGGCGGCGGGGAGAGCGCCGGCAAATATCAACGAGTCGTTGACCATGGCGAGTCCCCGGAAGATCAGCTCGCCCAGACCGCCGGCGCCGATGGCCGCAGCAATCGTGGTGATGCCGATGGCGAGCACAACAGCCACGCGGATGCCGGCGACGATCACGCCAAGCGCGAGCGGCAACTCGACGCGCAGGAGAAGCTGACGCGCGGTGAGGCCGAGCCCTCGCCCTGCTTCGACCACAGCGGGATCTACTCCTAGAATTCCGGCGCACACGTTGCGGAGGATGGGCAGCAGCGCGTAGAGCGAAAGTGCCAGAACCGCCATGCGCGGCGCGCGGTCGCCTATCCAGGGGACAGCGAATAGAAAACCGAACAGTGCGAGGCTGGGGACAACGTGAATCGAGTTTACGGTACCGAGCACCACACGAGCGAGCGCAGGCCGCCGGGCGATGGCCACTCCCAGAGGCAGCCCGACGAGGACTGCGATGCCGACGGAGAGGCCTGCGAGTGAAATGTGCTCGACCGAAAGAGTGACGATCTCGTGCGGATGGGCGATGAGATAGTCGAAAAGATTCACCGGACTCCTCCCGATGCGGGCGCGGGCGGCAAACGGTGTTGCTCGTTCCCCGCGGCAAATGCGTTGCGGTAGGCTGCGGCGAGCGGATCGGAAGTACTGAGAAATTCAGCGGGGGCGTAACAACCAGCCAGCCGGCCGCCATCAAGCAGCGCAATTTGCGAGCCGAGAAGGAGCGCTTCGCGCAGATCGTGCGTAACGAGAACCACGGTTTTGCCAAGACGCGTCTGGAGCCGATAAAACTCGCCTTGCAGCTCGGCGCGCGTAAGCGGATCCAAAGCGCCGAACGGTTCGTCCATCAGCAAAATAGGAGGATCGAGAGCGAGGGCGCGGGCCACGCCGACTCGCTGGCGCTGGCCGCCGGAGAGTTCGCGCGGGTAACGTGAAGCCAGCGTGGAGTCGAGACCCACCAAAGCCATCAGCTCGTGAACGCGTTCACGCGTTCGAACGGACGGCCAGCCCTCCACGGCGGGGAGAATCCCGATGTTCCGCTCGACGGTGTAATGGGGGAAGAGGCCGACGTCCTGTATGACATAGCCCATGTGACGGCGAAGGCGAATGGGGTCCCATTCGTTCGCGGGCCGGCCTTCAACCTGCAGATCTCCCGCCGTGGGATCGAGCAGCCGATTCATTAATTTCAAGGTGGTGGTCTTTCCGGAACCGCTCCGGCCTAGCAAGACAAGCGTTAGGCCCCGAGGGACGTCGAGCGTGAGCGAATCGACGAGCAAGGGGCCGCCCGGCGGATGGTAGGATGCGCCGCGGATGGCGACTGCGGCGTCGGTGGTCGCAACACCCATGGCTCAGTCGCCCGCAAATGGAGCCGTGGCGGCCACCGGACCGGCGGGGACCGGGGTGGGCTCCATCCGGACCGTCCACGGCCTGCCGTCCATGTGGCGTGGGACAGGAATGCCGAAAAGTTGAAGGAGCGTTGGGGCGATGTCGGCGATGGAGTGGCGCTCGCCGAGAATAGCGCGATTCGCGAAGAGCACGCCCGGCACATCCTGAGGATGGATGCAGTGGTCTCCACTCCACGGATGTGTGTTGTCGAAAAACACCTCGCCCTGCACCGAACCGTTTACCGATTCCCACGCGGCGCGGTAGCCGGAAGTGTAACCCACGATGAGATCCGGAGCGTTTTCACCGTAGGGACCGTCATAAATTTCGCGCCTGTCGAACAACTCACGGATGGCAACCTGACCGCTGCCGGGATCGGTCATGCTGCCCAGCTTCTCACGCAGTTCGGCAAGCAGCGCATCGGCTTCTTTGCCGGGTTGCACGATACCGTGGCGCTCGCGTCCAGCAAGGTTGAGGTAGATGCCGTTGAGGCCCATGCCGTAGGCGCGTGTGCGCTGCCAGTCCACATGACGGAACCATGGCTCACTGACCGTACTCCCGGAGACGAGCGAGAGATAGCCCTCGTGATGCAGCCACGCATTCACGTTGAATGCGCGGCGAAACGATTTGAAGCCGTGAGCGGAAACGACCAGGACAAGCGCGTCCGCACCGGCGCGATCGAGTACGCGCCCGACCAGCGCGTCCGTGCGCTGGTACAGAGTTTCGATAATGCTCGAATCGGGAGGTTCGCCCTTCGGCGCGGCAGGGTGGTGCGGCTCCAAGTGCCGCCAGAACATGTGCTGGACCCGGTCGGTGATGTCGAACACGCAGATGCAGGCGCCGCGGCGCGTCTTGTCGAGCGCATCGAAGAACACCTGTTCGCGCTCGGCTTGGATCTGATAGCACTGCTCGAGGAACGCGGCCTCATCAAGCACACCGTGATGAAGTGCCCAGGCGTCTTCGGCAAGGCCAAGCGTGGAGAAGGGGCCGTAGAGCTTGCCAAGGTAGATGGAATAGTCGAAGGGATGCGATATGGGGAGCGCTGGCCGGAGAGGATCGATCTGGAGCGGCGATATGTACAGTTCCACGTCCGGCTGCACCGAGCGCAGATATATGCGGCACATTCCGTAAGCGCAGATTCCGTATCGAGCGCGGAAACGCAGAGAAATCCAACCGGAATACTCGCCCTGACGAAGGATAGTGCGCTTGCCATCAATTTCGATTTGAGCACGGCGGCGCACTACGTCTGGACGAATCCGCAGCGGCAGCGAGAGATCACGGTTGTCCTGCTCGGAAAACGGATTTTCCGGCCCGGGGAGCTCGCCGCACAACACCCCGTCTTGCGGAATCAGTGGGAGCAGCACGCCGCCCTCCAGCTTGCCGCCGGTGCCCTCGCGCGAAGAGAAGAAAGAAAAGGTGCCCTGGCTACCGCGCAAATCGGGAACGGCCATTCCCGAAAGCAGGACGCCGGAGAACGGCTCGGGCGGAAATGTCGCCGGAACGCGAAGGACGGAAGAGAAAACCCCCGCTTCACCCAGGTAGTGCCAGAAGGGTTTGCTCTTTCGCAATGCCTTGATTTCAGACCCGCCCATCGGAATGGCCCGCCATCCCATACGCAACCAGCGCCGCGGAGTCAACACACGCGCGGTGGAAGGAAATGGAAGGTACGTGTGCCGGTCGCGGCTCAAAATATCGTAGATGTTGTGCTTGCCGGGATTCACCCCGGTGAGGAACGTGGACCATGCGACGGGACCGATAGGCGGATGCGTGGTGGCGAGAGGACGGAATGTTCCGATCTTGGCCAGTCGCGCCAGGTGGGGCAATTTCCCCTGGCGCATCCAGCGGGCTGCGAGTTCAGGGTCCATACCATCGAAGCCAACCACGATGACGCGCTCGACGCGCGCCTTCTTCAAGGCTTTCCGGCTGTGGCCGATGCTCACCAGCAGCCGCACTGGCCCGGTCAACAGCACGATCAGCGCGGACAAGAATGCAAGCGGCACGGTGAGAAATGAGGAGAAAAGTGCGAAGCCCGCTCCAGGGCCGATATAGGCGTTCGCTGCCTGTGGGAGAAGCAGCAAGCCAAGCAAGAGAACGTAGCAACTGAGCCGGAACGTGCGGCGAGTGGAACGGGCCGACACGTTCAGAACTCGGTCCTGAAGAATGGCCTCAGAACAATCGCTGCCACCAGCGTAAGCACGACGTAAGTGGGCAGCCAGGTTGTGCTGACCGGCCCGAGCGTCAGTGGCCGGCCGGGATAGCGGATGGATATGCAGGAGACAGGGCTTGACTGCGGCAGTCCGGGCTCGCCGGGATCTAGCCATCGATCAAGCCAGCCGCCGCGCAGGCGCCGGGTGGACAGGCGCTCTAGGCCAACGCCGGTGACGATTTCCTTTGAAATGCTTGCGGCGCCGTCGTTCACCAGAATTTCCCAGCGGCCGACGAGACGCGTCTCCAGGCGCGCAATCACCTCGCGATCGGCAGGGATGCGAATCAGAGGTGCCGTTTCCACCACGCCCTCGGGGAGCTGGAGTGAGATGCGATCTGCGGCGGCGCGATCGTCTACTCGTACGATCAGTAACGCAGGATCGCCTGGCAGGAACGGCCGCGAGTTGAGGCGCAGGTCCATCTGCGGAAT
>JASHRU010000010.1 GCA_030037225.1 Candidatus Acidiferrales bacterium
CGAAGTGATGCGCGGAATCACGCACCGGGCGCAGGCGGCGCCGAAGCGCGTGGTGTTCCCGGAAGGTGAGAACGAAAAAATCCTGCGGGCCTGCCACGTGCTGGTGGACGAAGAAGTGGCGCGGCCCATCCTGCTCGGCAGCGAACCAACGATCCGGGCGAAAGCAGCCGAGCTGGGAATTTCGCTCGACGGCATCAACATTGTGGACACCGAGAAGTTCTCCCGCCGGGACACATACATCGAGGCGTATTACCGTCTGCGCCAGCGGCGCGGTGTGACGCTGACGGAGGCGCGCGAACTCGTCAAGAACCGCAACGTGTTCGGCTCGCTGATGGTGCACCTGGGAGACGCAGACGCGCTGGTCTCCGGCGTGACGCAGCATTATCCCGACACGCTGCGGCCGGCCTTGCAGGTGATCAAGGTTCGCGACGACGTGCACCGTGTTTCCGGCCTGTACGTGGTGCTTACGCGCAAAGGCGATCTGCTCTTTCTGGCGGATTGCAGCGTGAACATCGAGCCGACCGCCGAGGAACTGGCGGAGATCGCCCTGTGCGCGGCGGAGGTGGCCCGGCGGTTCGAGGTGGAACCGCGAGTCGCCCTCCTTTCGTTTTCGAACTTCGGCAGCACGGAACACCCGCTCTCGCAAAAGGTGCGGCGAGCCGTGCAACTCGTGAAGCAGCGCGACCCGCTGCTGACGGTGGACGGCGAGATGATGCCGGATACCGCGGTGACGCCCGACATCCTGGCGCGGGAGTATCCATTCTCGAGGCTGCAGGGCGCGGCCAACGTGCTCATCTTCCCAGAACTGCAATCGGCCACTATCGCCTGCAAGCTGCTGACGCACGTGGGCGGAGCGGAGGCCATCGGGCCGATTCTGATGGGAATGAGCAAGCCCGTGTACGTCCTGCCGCGCGGGTCGGATACGGACGACATCGTGAACATCACGACGCTCGCCGTAGTGGACGCGCAGGAGAGCCGTCCGTTCGAGCGCATCGAAGAACCGCAAAAAGCGCTCGTCGCGGCGGACTGAAGATGCAGCGGGCGAGGGCCCGGCCGGCGCTGACGACCGGGCCCTTCCGCGGAGGCTGGGAGGAGGAGGCATGTCCTGGGAATCGGACTATCGCGGCAAGCTGCGCACGCCGGAGGAGGCCCTGCGTTCCGTCCGCTCCGGAATGCGCGTGTATATCCAGCCGGGATGCGCGGAGCCGGAAACGCTGGTGGAAGCGCTGCTGGAGCGCGCGCCGTTTGTCCGCGAAGTGGAGGTGCTGCACCTGCTCACGCTGGGGTGCGCCGACTACGTGAAGCCGGAAATGGAGGGTCATTTCCGGCATAACGCCTTCTTCATCGGCGGCAACGTGCGCGAGGCCGTGAACGACGGACGGGCCGATTACACACCGATCTACCTGAGCGAAGTGGAGGAGTTATTCGAAAGCGGCGCGGTGCCGCTGGATGTCGCGCTCATCCAGGTGTCGCCGCCGGATCCGCACGGCTTCTGCAGCCTGGGGGTGGGCATCGACACGACGCTCACGGCCGCGAAATGCGCCCGGCTGGTAATTGCGCAGGTGAACGACCAGATGCCGCGCACCTACGGCGACAGCTTTCTGCACGTCGGCCAGATTCACCTCTTCGTGGAGTCCAGCCGTGCGCTGTGCGAGCTGCCGCAAGAGAAAATCAGCGACCTGCACGTGGAAATCGCGCGAAACGTGGCAGGATTGATCGACGACGGCGCAGTGTTGCAAACGGGAATCGGCGGCATACCAGGCGCCGTGCTTCCCTTCCTGACGGACCGGAAGGATCTGGGCATCCACACGGAACTGGTCTCCGACGGCGTGATCCCGCTGATCGAAGCGGGTGTGATCACAGGGGCGCGCAAGACGCATAAACCGCGAAAAATCATTCTGGGATTTGTGCTGGGCACGAAGCAGCTTTTCAGTTACGTGGACAACAATCCGGCATTTGAGTTCCGGCCCAGCGCCTACACGAACGATCCGCTGATCATCGCGCGCAACGACAATATGGTGGCCATCAATTCCGCTCTGCAAATCGATCTCACCGGGCAGGTGTGCTCCGATTCGCTGGGTTCGTATTTTTACAGCGGAATCGGCGGGCAGGTGGACTTTCTGCGGGGCGCGTCGCACGCGAAGGGCGGAAAGCCGATCATCGCCATGTCGTCCACGGCGAAAAACGGCATGCTCTCCCGCATCGTCGCGACGCTCACCCCCGGGTCCGGAGTGGTGACCTCGCGCGGGCTGATCCATTTCGTGGCGACCGAATACGGAGTGGCCTACCTGCACGGCAAGTCGATCCGCGAACGCGCTAAAGCTCTGATCGAGATCGCCCATCCGGATTTCCGCGATGAGCTCTACGCCTATTGCGAACGGACCAAGTGGCTGCAGCACGCGCAGCGCGAGCCGGCTGCGGCAGCGAGGTGACTATGCCCGCGGCTCCAACGGGAAACGTAATCATTCACGCGGAGGAATGCAAAGGCTGCGGCCTGTGCGTGGATTCGTGCCCGCCGAAGTGTCTGTTCCTGGCGCCGGAGCTGAGCGCATACGGCGTTCACCCCGCGCAATACTCGGGGCGCGACTGCACAGGGTGCGGCATCTGCTTCTACTGCTGTCCAGAACCGGGAGCCATCGTGGTGTACCGCCGGGCGGCACCTGCCAGGGCCGCGGGGGATCGCCGGCAAGGGGGCAGCCGTGCGACAGCTCTGTAAGGGCAATGTGGCCGTCATCAAGGGTGCGATCCTCGCCGGCTGCCGCGCCTACTATGGCTACCCGATCACGCCGGCGAGCGAGATCGCCGAATCGGCGGCGTTGATGCTGCCGCAGGTCGGCGGCACGTTTTTGCAGGCGGAGAGCGAAGTGGCTGCGATCAACATGGTGTATGGAGCGTCCGCGGCGGGCGTGCGCGTGATGTCGGGCTCGTCCGGCCCGGGGCTCAGCCTGATGCAGGAAGGCATTTCCTATCTGGCAGGCGCCGAACTTCCCTGCGTGATAGTGGACGTGATGCGCGGAGGGCCGGGACTGGGGAACATCGCGCCGGAACAGGGCGATTATTTCGCCATGGTGAAAGGGGGCGGCCACGGAAACTACCGGAACATCGTCGTGGCGCCCGCCTCCGTTCAGGAAATGGCGGAGCTGACCATGCTGGCGTTCGAGCTTGCTGACAAGTACCGCAACCCGGCGGTGGTCCTTTGCGATGGATTCGTGGCGCAGATGGTAGAGGCCGTGGAGCTGGAGGACCGCGAGGCGGTGGCGCCGGATAAACCATGGGCCGTGAAAGGAACAGCGGCAACGCGAAAGAACCTGATCACTTCCATCTACCTGGAATCCGACGAGCTGGAGGCGCACCAGCGGCACATGGAAGCGAAGTACGCCCGGGCGCAGCGGGAGGAGCCTCGTCACGAGTTGTATCAGGCGCGGGACGCGGATGTGCTGCTGGTAGGGTATGGAATCGTATCGCGGGTGCTGCGTTCGGCGGTGGAGAAGGCGCGGCAGGAAGGGCTTCGCGCCGGACTGTTCCGGCCAATCACTCTGTGGCCATTTCCAGAGAAGGCGCTCGTGGCCGCGGCGGCGCGCGCGAAAAAGGTGCTGGTGGTGGAACTGAGCAACGGGCAAATGCTCGAAGACGTGCGCCTGGCGCTCGACGGGCGAGTGACCGTGGAGTTCTATAGCCGCGTGGGCGGCAATGTTCCTACGACGGAGGAAGTGCACGCGCGGTTCGCGACGCGAGCGCAGGCTGCGGCCTGAGGGAGGATGGCCATGAGCGAAGAATCGAGGGTGGCCGTCGCAGAGATTGGCGCCGCGCAGGATGACTTCGAGCTGCTGCATGCGAAGTCGCCCGTGTTCTATCCCGTGTATGAACGCAAATCGGACCTGAAGCAGCAGACGCACTACTGTCCCGGGTGTGGGCACGGGATCGTGCACAAGCTGGTGGCCGAGGCAATCGAAGAGTTGTCGTTGCAGGACCGTACCGTCCTGGTGAGTCCGGTGGGGTGCGCCGTGTTCGCCTACTACTACTTCGACGTGGGCAACGTGCAAGTAGCTCACGGCCGCGCGCCTGCCGCTTCCACGGGGATCGCGCGCGCCTGCCCGGGCCGGGTGGTGATTTCCTACCAGGGAGACGGCGATCTGGCAGCGATTGGGACGGCGGAAATCGTGCACGCCGCCAACCGCGGCGAGAAGATTTGCGTGATTTTCGTCAACAACGCGATTTACGGGATGACCGGCGGCCAGATGGCCCCCACCACGCTCGTGGGACAAACGAGCACGACAACGCCCTGGGGGCGGCGGCCCGCCAACGAAGGCTATCCGATTCGCATGTGTGAGCTGCTGGCTACGCTCGAAGCGCCGGTGTACATCGAACGCGTGGCGCTGTGCGACAACAGGAACATCATGAAGGCGCGCCGGGCCATCCGCAAGGCGCTGGAAATTCAGCGGGACGGAGGAGGATTCGCGTTTGTCGAAATCCTTTCGCCTTGTCCAACGATCTGGGGGCTGGACGCAGTGGCGGCGCGCAATTGGGTGGCGGAGAAAATGGTTCCCGTTTTCCCGTTGAATGTGTTTCGCGACCGCAAACCCGAGCCGCTGCCCGATGGCGGGCCGGAGCCGCGCTCCCTGGCGGAAGTGCTGGAGATCGAAGCGCGCGCCGCCGGTGATTCCTCCAAGATCCGACGTGCCTCCCACTCCTTCGAGACGCTGACCGTAAAAGTGGCGGGAAGCGGCGGCCAGGGCGCGCTCCTGCTGGGCCAACTGCTGGCGGAAATGGGGCTTCGCGAGGGTCTCGAAGTCAGCTGGCTGCCTTCCTACGGGCCGGAGATGCGCTCGGGAAGCGCGCATTGCCACGTGTGCCTGTCGAAGGAGCGCATCGGCTCGCCTCTCATCTCCCATCCCGACGTGCTGATTGCCATGAACGAAATCTCGCTGCGCAAGTTTGCGCCGCAAGTGGCCCCGCACGGCCTGATCCTCTACAACCGCGAGAAACTACCGGAGGATTTCGCCGCGCCCGAGGCGCGTTTGGTGTGCATCCCCGCATCGGAGATTGCGGACAAGCTGGGCTCTACAAAAGCGGCCAACATGGTGTTACTGGGCGCACTGCTGGAAGAGACGGGAAGCCTGGGCGCGGATACAGCGCTCCGTGTGATCGAGGAGAAGGTGAAAAAGATTGAATTGTTGAACACCAACCGCGAGGCCCTGGAAGCAGGACGCCAGTTCGTGGACAAAGAAGTGTGGACGGGCGCGGAAACCCAGCCAGACGGCTTTGCCGGATAATCCTCAGGCCTGAATCAAACTGCCAGGCGCGGGCCTATGAACGAGCCCACGGCATCGCCTGCTTGCGGGATCTCCGGCGGCTACTTTCCAAGTTGAAATTCAAAGGTGACGAGCAGCCGGATGGGAACGGGCTGTTCGTCCAGATAGGTCGGCTCGAATTTCCACTGGCTGAGCGCGTCGAGTGCCGCTTGCATCAGGAGCGGAGGGCCGGAGACCACCTTCGCTGACACGACGTTTCCGTTGATGTCGATCACCGCGTCGATCACCACGGTTCCTTCTATGCGCGCTTGGCGTGCGAGAACCGGATACTCCGGCGGCGGGGCGTAGAGCTTGCGCGGCGGCTTTACGCGCCCGCCCACGCGCACCGGTTCGGTGCGCGCGACGGCGACCGGCGGAGGCGGCGCCTTTTGCAGGCCGGAGAGGATCGAGCCGAGCACTCCTCCCGCCTGACCTCCTGGAACTCCGCCCGGCACCCCGCCCGCAATGCCCACACCGGTGTTGTCCATCTCGGGAGGGAGGGGCTTTTCATGCACCATAGCAACGGATTCCGGAATCACGGCAGGGGCGACAAGTTTTCCTCCCAGGGAGAGGACGCGCTTGGGAAGCGTGCGCGGACGAGCCGTCATCTGGGCCGGCGGCGGGGGAGGAGGCGGAGGAGGCGGCGCTACCAGCCGCACCGCATTGAACTGCGAAAGATCGATGGCCTCGGTAAACATGAATGGCGCAAGCACGAGGATCCCGATGACCGTCAGGTGAATGAAAATGGATGTGGCAAAGTCCCGCGTGGCGCGGCGGGGACGCGTCGAGCTGAAATCCAGCAGGGAGCCGTAGAAGATTTCGGGCAGCCGGCCGCGGGCCGGCGCGGAACCGGGCGGTATTCCCGGAACATGCTGCGGCGCGGCAGAAGGCCGGGCAGACGAATCCGCATCGCGGGCGTCCGCGTTCAGCATTTCTCGCGGTTCGGGCCTTTTGGCGGCCTGGGGCTCTTCGGTGTGCGTGCTGCTGGGGGCTGTGGTCGGCATATGAGTACCCCCTCCCGACCTTCTCATTCTGAGCGGCCTCGGCGTGGCTTGCTGTGAGGTCGGCCACAGGGTTCAGTGATTTGAATCACTGCCCGCCAAAATGAATCCTTTAGATTTGATACATCGGAAGGTGAGAGCCCAGCGGGCGGGACCGTATCGGGGTCTCGGGACGCACGGCGCGGCCTCCTGCCGCTGTTCCTGCCATCCGCCGGGCAAAGGAGGGGCAATGCCGCATCGACGTATTGCCACGCTGGCCGTGGCGGCGATTGTTTCCTTTCTCGTTCTCAGCCAGTACGATCCGCAGTTTTCCCTGCTCCACATCTACGAATCGGCCATTTACATGGTCCTGCTGTTCCTGCTGATGTACGAGGAGGAGGAGTGGGCGTTCGTGGTCGGGATGGCCGCTCCGGCAGCCTGGGTCTTGCTGATCTCCGCGACCAACATGCATGGAATTCTGCGCCAGGTTGGCCGCGTCCTCAGCTTGCAGGCGCCGGACTATCCCGCGAATTTCATCGGCGCCGTGTGCGTTCTGATTTCGGCGCTGATGTTCGCGAGTTGTCTGTACCTCTGGAGACGGGAGCGCTGGGGATTCCGTCACGCGTGGAGAACCATCGGCACCATTGCAGCCGTGGTGGTGGTTTACTACGGCGTCTTGGTGCTGTGGTATTCGCGCCTGGTAATGGCCAAGAGCTAGGCCGGGGATCCGCTGCCGCCGGCGGCACAACGGGCCGCCTCCTCTCTACTGGCGCGCCCGCGCAAACGGCGCGGCTTCGTTTATTGCTTTGAGGCCGATTCGATGAACGCGGCGACGTTGGCCTTCAGTTTGGCCAGATCCTCCTCGTGCAAATACATCATGTGGCCGGCGTCGTAGTATTGCAGGTGGATGTTCTTCCGGATGTTGTCCGGCAGGCCCAGGTGATTCATGGTTTGTTCGGTCGCATAGAACGGCGTCGCCAAGTCGAAGATTCCGTTCTCCACTTCGATTTGCATGCGCGGATTCACGAGCATGGCGGCGCGGAGGTCGTTCACCACGTTGGGCGAGCCGGGAAAACCGAAATCATCGGCGCCGCGATGCTTCCAATCCCACTGCGCGCCTTCAAAATTCGCGCCCACCTGATACGTCTTGTCCTGGCCGAACTTCAGGTCTTCCCGCACGTAGCCGTTGAACACGGCGACAAAAGCGCCGCTGATGGCGGCTTCCTGCGGATCGTACTGCGCATATTCACCGATGGGATCGAAGGTGGGGCCGGAGAAACGCGCGTCCAGACGGCCGGTGGTCAGGCCCCGGCTGCGTTGCAGCTCCTGCATGAACTGCGCGAGATTCACGCGCAAATTGGCCTTCACCAGGTAATCGGCGTCGAGGCCGGTGAAGCGCGCCGCCTTTTTCGCGATGTCGGCTTTCTCTGCGGGGCTTAGGTCGTCGCCTTTCGCGAGCGCAGCCGCATATTCCGTGCCGGCAAACTTGCGGGCCTCCTCCAGAAACCCGGTGAGATTTTCCGGCCGGTCCTGAAGAACCTTGTGATACCACGCTGTGGCCGCATAGCTCGGCAGGTAGGAAATGTACGTGCCGTCCTGCCCTGGGTAAAACGAGATCGTCCCCAGATCGAGCACGGAGGAAACCAGCACGATGCCGTTCAGATATAGATTGTCGTGGTCGAGCAGATAGAACGAGAGGGCCGCGGAGCGAAACGTGCCGTAGCTTTCGCCGATCAGGAATTTTGGAGAGTTCCAGCGGTTATTGCGCGTCACGTAGATGTTGATGAACTGCGCGAGCGACTTCACGTCGGAGTCGACGCCCCAGAAATCCTTGTCCTGCGATTTGCCCACCGCGTGGCTGAAGCCCGTGCCAATCGGATCCACGAACACCAGGTCCGCCTTGTCCAGCAGGCAATCGGCATTGTCGTCGAGTTTGTAGGGCGCGGGCGGCGTGACGCCGGCATTGACGGTGACAACCCGCTTGGGAGAAAACGAGCCCATGTGCAGCCAGATCGAAGAAGAGCCCGGGCCGCCGTTGTAGAGGAAGGCGAGCGGGCGCGTGCTCGGGTCCTTCACGTCGCTGCGCGTGTACGCGGTCGAATAGAGCAGCGCCTCGGGCTCGCCCTTGTCGTTCTTCAAAAGAATCGTCTGGGCCGTGGCCTTGTAAGGGATTGTCTGGCCGTTGATCTTTATGGTGTGGTCCGTGACGGCAGATTCTTCTTTCGGCGGCGCCGGGGCGGCCTGGTCGGCTGGTTTTTCGGCAGGCTTCGCTTCCTTTTCCTGCGCGCCGAGCCTCATCGGAAAGAGGAACGCGCACACCGCCATTGCCAGAACAAGGCCCGAAGTTTTTCTTTCTAGTTTCATTCCATTCCCCCCGACCAATTTTGAGGTGCAAACAGAGCCCGAAATTCTAACCCTATTTGGACGGCAGCGCAGGTTTTGCGTTTCAGGAAAGGGAAATCAGCGCGCACCGGCGCGATAACTCCCGTTCCTCTTTCTGACCTGTACCTTTTTGTATTGTTCCCGCAGACCAATCGCCATAGACTCAACGGAGTCGGTGGGCCCGGACGTTCGCAGGGGGTTCGCCATGAAGCTACGATTTAGTGCAAGGCCACAAGTCCGCCCATTACTAGCCCTATTAGGCTGCAACGCAATCGCTGGTTTCCTCGCAGCAGCCAACCCGGGAACTGCATCGTTCCCCCCGCTGGCTTCACGAGCTCTTGCATCCCGGCGTGTCCCGCGCGCGGGCGGCCCAGATTCCCGGCCTACGATGGACGCCTACGGCCGGCTCCCGCTCGCCTTCGAGGCCAATCAGGGCCAGGCGCCTGCGCCCGCTCGCTTCGTTTCCCGCGGTCCCGCTTCCGCTTTCGCCTTGCTTCCCGATGGCGCTGAGCTGAGTTTCGCCGGCCCCGCCGGGAGCGCGAACGCCCACACCTTGCGTTTCGCCCTCGAAGGCGCCAACCACGCCGCACGAGTGGAAGGACTCGCGCAACTCCCCGGCAAGAGTAATTACTTCATTGGCGGCGACCCCAAAAAGTGGCACACCAACGTGCCGCAGTTTGCCAAGGTCCGCTATGCCGGCGTCTATCCCGGCGTGGACCTGATCTACTACGGCAACGGCAGCCAGTTGGAGTTTGATTTCGTCGTCGCCCCGCACGCCGACCCCACGCGGATTCGCTTGAAGCTCGGCGGCGCCGAGCAACTCCGCCTGGACGAGGAGGGCGACCTTCGCTTCCATCTCGCCGGGCAGGAGTTCCATCTGCACAAGCCCGTCGTGTATCAGGAGGAAGGAGGCCGGCGGGAAAACCTCCCGGGCCGATTCGTCCTGGAGCCACACGGGCAGGTGGCATTCGAAGTAGGCGCGTACGACCGCGATCGCGCTCTGGTGATCGACCCGACGCTCAGCTATCTTACGGGTCTAGCCTACAGCCAAAACGACGTCGCCTACGGAATTGCCGTGGATGCACAGGGCAGCGCCTATGTGACCGGCAACACTTGGACGACGAGCTTCCCGACGACGCCGGGCGCATTTCAGCCAACAACCGGAACTCACAATTGCGCTGGGCCCAATGTGTGCGGGACTGCGTTCGTCACTAAGCTGAGTCCGGACGGCACGGCGCTGGTTTACTCCACCTATTTGAGCGGCAGCTACACTGAACGCGGCCTCGGGATTGCGGTCGATTCCTCGGGTAACGCGTATGTGACGGGCTACACCTACTCTACGGATTTCCCTACGACGCCGGGCTCCTATATACCTACAGTCACTCTGAACGGGGAATGCTTTGTAACCAAGTTGAATCCCACCGGCTCGCAATTGGTTTACTCTACGTATTTGCTAGCCTTTTGCAACGCGATCGCTGTGGACGCATCGGGGGAGGCCTACGTCATCGGAGCGCCCGACGGGATGTCAACGGTGAATCCTCTCCAATCCACAGGTGACCTCTTCCTGACCAAACTCAATGCCGCAGGCTCCGCGCCGGTCTTCTCCACACTATTGGGCGGCAGCGGGCTCGACTCCGCCAACGCCATTGCCCTCGATGCGAACAACAATGTGTACCTGGCCGGCCAGACTTCTGACACTGACTTTCCCACCACGCTGGGAGCATTTCAGACCACCGTCCCCGCTGCCGGAGCCGGGCAGCCTCACGCCTTCGTGCTCGAGGTGAATGCCGCAGGTTCTGCCGTGGTGTACGCCACTTACCTGGCAGGTTCGGTCACGGACGATGCTCTCGCCATCTCCGCGGACGCAAATGGCAATGCCTACGTTATGGGCGGCACCAGCTCGCCCGATTTCCCGGTCACCCTAAGTGCCTATGAAACTTCGCCCGGGCCTGTCTTCATCACCAAGCTGAACCCCACCGGCACGCAGCTTGTGTACTCCACTTTTTTCGGTGGCGGTTTGAATGATTACGTCGGCCCATTCCCCATCGCCGGTGCCACGGCCATGGCGCTCGATCCCTCGGGCAATGTTTACATCGCCGGAACCTCATGTCCCGGCTTGCCCGATGTGAATCCCGTCCCTCAGTCCTCCACGGGTGGCGGCGCTTTTGTCACCGAGTTGAACGCCGGGGGCAACGCTTTGCTCTTAGGCACCTATCTCCCCTATATCGGCGGTGTTCAATACTCTCAGACCATGGCGTTGGACGCGAACCAGAACATCTATCTTGCTGGCGGCCGTGGATCGGGCTCGGGGACCGTGGGCGCATTCAACCTTCTTTTGTCCGGCGCCTTCGTCGCGAAGATCTCCGCGGGGAGCGCTCCGACCGTCGCCGCCGGCGTCTCCGTGAACCAACTGAGTTTCACTTCGCCGGGCGTCGGGCTCACTTCCACCCCGCAGACGACGACCCTGACCAATATCGGAAATGCGGCGCTCTCCATTCAAGGCATCAGCGCGTCGAACAATTTTTCAGAAACCAACAATTGCGGCTCCAGCTTGGCCGCAGGGGCCAACTGCACCATCAGCGTGCTCTTCACTCCGACGGCCGCGGGCCCCATCGCGGGCACAATCACCATGTCCGATAATGCCCCGGGCAGCCCGCAAATCATCATTACGCTGACAGGACAGGCAACGGGCCCGACAGCGCAGCTCGCCCCCACGAGCCTCACCTTTACGAATCAGGCCACCGGTACCACCAGCGCCGCCCAGAATGTCACGCTCACGAATGGCGGCAACGTCGAGCTCGCGCTTTCCAACATCACTGCCAGTGGCGATTTCGCCCAGACCAATGACTGCGTGACCGAACTGCAGCCGGGCTCGAATTGCACCATTGCCGTCACCTTTACGCCCACCGCATCGATGACCCGCATTGGCACCCTTACTTTTACGGATAACGCCCCAGATAACCCGCAAACGGTCAGTTTGATTGGCAATCCGAGCGGCCCGGTGGCTGCCGTTTCACCGGCCACGCTCGCTTTCGGCAACCAGACCGTCGGCATGACCAGCGCTGCGCAGACCGTCACAGTCTCGAACCAGGGCACGCTCGCGCTGAATTTTTCCAGCGTGTCTGTCGGAGGAACCAATCCCGGAGATTTTCCGCTGATGAACAATTGCGGAATGAACTTGAGTCCCTCGACCTCCTGCACCATTAGCGTCACCTTCGATCCCACCGCAGCGGGAAGCCGCACGGCCATGTTGAGCATCAGCAACAACTCCCCGAACAGTCCTCAGACCGTAGCCTTGTCCGGCACGGGCATGGACTTCATGCAGAGCGCGGCCTCCCCCTCAGACACAATCAAGGCGGGGCAAACGGCCAACTACAGCCTTTCCGTCACGCCCTTGAACGGATTCAGCCAGGCGGTTACGTTCGCCTGCTCCGGCGCGCCCTCCGAAGCAAACTGCTCCGTGACGCCCTCAACGCTCACCTTCACCTCCGGCAGTAGCAGCGCACAAACCGTGATGGTCTCGGTCTCCACCACCGCGTCGTCGGAGCTATGGCCCGTTCTGCGCCTGCCG
>JASHRU010000101.1 GCA_030037225.1 Candidatus Acidiferrales bacterium
TCCCCCTCATTCGACGCGCGCAAATTCCGTCGCGCGATTTCAGTTTTCTCTCGCATCCGGCGAGCCGTCCGCGAAACTGGTGGACGGGGGAGGATTCGAACCTCCGTAGCCCGCAAGGAGCGGCAGATTTACAGTCTGCTGGTTTTAACCGCTCACCCACCCGTCCACACACCGAGGCGCATGGACGCAAAAAGGGCTTGCGTCCGGAGACACAAACCCTGTCTTCGTCGTGTTCTCGAATCTGCTCCGCAGTGGTAGCGAACTCGTTTGCCCGTCTGGACGAGCTGGCGGAGGGAATCGAACCCCCGACCCTCTGATTACAAATCAGATGCTCTACCAGCTGAGCTACGCCAGCCTAGGAAAACCTATATAAGATAGCAGCGCGGCATGAGAATTGCAAGCGGCACCCGGTCCTATTGACAACATAGGGGTTGTGGAAAACTGGAGGCCCTGTGGAGGGGCTGATGTCCCCCTAAAAACCGCTATTTTTCGGGCTTCCCAAGCCGCTCCCTCCGGCAGCCTACTCCCCGCTCGTGGCGCCCTTGAGGAACTTCAAGGGGTTGACGGGCGTGCCGTACACATGTACCTCGAAGTGGAGGTGAGGACCGGAGGCCCTGCCGCTGTCGCCCACGTAGCCAATCACCTCGCCGCGCTTTACCCTCCTGCCCGGCTCCGTGCCGTACTGGGAGAGATGTCCGTAAACGGTCTCGATGCCGAAACCATGATCGACGGTGATGGCGCGTCCGAGGCCGGTGTGCGTGCCGATATCGGAGATGACCCCATCTGCAGCGACGCGCACCTCGGTACCGTAGGGCGCAGAAATGTCGAGGCCGGAATGAAATGCGCCCTCACCACTGAACGGGTCGAGGCGCTCGCCGAAAGTTCCGGTGAGCATGCCGACGACGGGCCACAGCGAGGGAGTGAACTGCATGTCTTCCCAGTTGCGTCCGGGAGCGAGCGTCATACCCTCAGCGGAGAGAGCCACGGCGGTGCCGTTCTTCATCAGGAACTGGAACTGCTCAACGGATTGATTGAAGGCCTCGTCGCTCTCTGGGGGATTGCTGGTGCCGAAAAAGGGAGTCTGGCGGGCGCCGAGGATTCCGTAACTCATGGCCACATCGGTGGCGAGGGATTGCAGCGAGGAGATTTTCTGGTCGGAATCCTTCACGCGGGCCTGGAGGTCCTGGAATTCTTTCTTCAGGCGTTCCTGGTCTTTGCGCAGGGCGTTGTAGCTGGCCGCTTTCCAGAGCATGCGGCCGTAGGAACCCATGGCGGCGAGGACGGTGACGCCTCCGACCACGGCAAAAATGGCGAGAAGATGAACCACGTAGAAGGGCACGCTGACTTTGCGGAGATTTCCCCGTTGTCCGGAAACCAAAAGAAATGTAAACGACTTGGGCTTCATGCGCGTTTCGGGTCCGCTAGAATTTGCTGCGCTGAATCCTGGCCGGCTGCCCCCGCAACCGGCGCGTGCTGGGCAACTGAGAGTCTGTACCGCGAACCACAATCAAATTCTGAGTGAGTGTAAAGAGCGGGAAACGATGAAGTCAAGAAAAATTGACTTGGCTGTAGCGAGCAGGTTGACAGCCAAACCGGAAGTTCGCGGCACACATTTCCGTGGAAAACTTGCGGGCGTCCGGCGTTATCCTTCCTCACGCGCGCAGTTCCCGCAACTGTAGTAGTGCGCGCGGCGTGTGGCGGGCCGAGCACCGCCAACTTCGAATGAGAACGGAAGCCAACATCATCGCCCGCCTCACGCGCGAAATTCCGAGCCGCATCGGCGCGCGAGAGGCGGCGGACGTGCCGCTGGGCATCGGCGACGACGCGGCGGTGGTGCGCGCGCGAAGCGGCCGCGATTGGGTGGTGAGCACGGATGCCTTCCTCGAAGGGCGCCATTTTCTCGGCCGGCTCCATCCGGCGGATGCGGTGGGCTACAAGGCGCTGGCACGAGCGGTGAGCGACTTGGCCGCCATGGGCGCCACGCCGCGCTATTTTCTTTTGACGCTCGCGCTGCCACTGCGGAGAGCAGGAAACTGGCTGGACGAATTCGCCCGCGGGATGGGCGGGGCCGCGCGCATGTTCGGGATGCGGCTGATTGGCGGCGACGTTTCGCGCGACGAGCACGTAGCCGCGGCGATTACGGTGATCGGCGCGGCGCCGCGTCAACCGGTGCTCACGCGCCGCGGCGGACGGCCGGGCGACGGCATTTACGTCACTGGGCGTCTCGGCGCCGCGGAAACCGGCCTCGAGATTTTGCGCCGCGAGGGCCGGCGCGCGCTGCGGTCGTCTTCGTACTCGATTCAACGTCACCTCCATCCGGTTCCGCGGCTGGCCATCGGCTCGTGGCTGGCCGAAAAAGGGATCGCTTCCGCGGCGATGGACCTTTCCGACGGTCTCTCCACCGATCTCGCGCGGTTGTGCGCGGCAAGCCGGGTGGGCGCAGTAATTCACGCTGCGGCGCTTCCGGCGGGGAGCGGCGAACGACCTGGAATTCGCCGCTCCCCGCCGCGAAGGGAACGCGACGCGGAATTGAGGCGCGCGCTCGACGGGGGCGAGGACTACGAACTGATGTTCACCGTCCCACCCCGCAAAGCGCCGCGCGTGCCCATCCATTTCCATGGCGTCCCCATCACCCGCATTGGCGAGCTAACTTCCCGCCGAGCGATCCTGCTCGAAACGAACGGGCGGACGCTGCCGCTGCGCGCGCGGGGCTGGGAGCATTTCGCGCGCTCGCGCTGACCGGCCGGGGATTTGACTTTGCGCGAATCGCCGTTGTACTCCTGCAGAACGCGCCGATGCCGTGCCGGCGAGGATCGTGATGCTCCTTCCCATCGAGCGAGGAAAGCGGACGTGCAGCGCGCTCTTGCGCGTGTGCCCGCTCGCGTTGTTTGCCCTGCCGTTGCTGTTGGCTTCCGCCCGCGCACGGCCGGCGGCATCCGGCGAGGTCGCAGCGCAACAATCCGACTCGCCCGCGCCTCCGGCCACAAAACAAATCCTGGAGCAGGACCCGCGCGCGCTGGTGGAACTCTCGCGGTACGAAATCGATTGCTCGGATCTGGCCGCGAAGCAGACCGCCTCCGGCGCCGGAGGCCACTGCTTTGAGCTGGCCATCACGAATCTCGCCGACGTGGCAATGAGCGCCTGGGGAGTGGTGGTGGAGCGCGACTCCAAGGGCAGTCCTGCCACGGCCGACCGAGGCGCGCGCAGCGAGGATTGCGTGATCATTCCGCGCACGCCGCAGATCGAGCCGGGCGCGACGCGGCGCGTGCGGCTGGGAAATCCCGACCGCGTTGTGTTCAAGGCCATCGTGTACCGCGACGGCTCCTCGGTGGGCGATCCCGATTTCGTGCGACTGATGGTGGAGAATCGCGGACGGGTGTACGACCGAATTGTGGAGGCCATCCAAAAGCTGAGAGCGGCGATAGCCGCCGGAACGACCCCTACACAACTGAATATCGAGTTCCGGGAGCTGGCCCGCCAAGACGTGCCGCACGCTCCGCAGCCGGGCGAATTCCTGCTGCCCACCCCGGCCGTGTTCGCCACCGTCTCCATGAGCCTCGAGCGAATCACAGCGTCGATGGGCGACCCGGACCGGGATACGACCGCGATGAACCGGCTGATCTCGCAGCTCTTGGACGATGCGCGCCGAATCGCGGCCTCGAAGCCGCCCATCGCGAACCATCCGCTGAACCCGGGCGAACCCAGATAGC
>JASHRU010000102.1 GCA_030037225.1 Candidatus Acidiferrales bacterium
GCCAATCAACGCACGTTCGGCGGCGACCCGCGCCAGCTCAGGAAGATTATTGTTTTCAGATAGATGCGCCAATACTACGTACGACGCCTGACCGTCGTACCCGCCCGACAGGAAGTCGGCTGCGGCGTCGTTCGACAGGTGTCCCACGCGCGAGAGAACCCTTTGCTTCACGGCCCAGGGATAAGGTCCGTCACGCAGCATCTCCAGGTCGTGATTCGACTCCAGCACGAGCAGGTCGGAGTTCCGCACATGCTCGCGCACGTGTGCCGGCAGGTAGCCCAGATCCGTCACAATGGATACTTTGAAGCCCCCCGCCCGCAGGCTGAACGCCACGGGATCCGCCGCGTCATGAGGGATCGAAAACGCGGTCACTTCGATATCACCCACTTGGAACCGCCGCGAGGCTTGCAGCGTTTCCACGCCGCGGAGTTTTTGCACTTCGTCCCGCGGCACTAGCCGCTGGTATTCCGCATACGTTCCCGCGGTGATGAACACCGGCGCGTTCCACGAGCGGCTCAGATTGGCGAGACCGGAAACGTGATCGGAGTGTTCGTGCGAAACGAAAATCCCCTTCACGCTGTCCACGGATGCGCCCAGCGCCGCCAGCCGCCTCAGCGTCTCTTTGCGGTTGAAGCCTGCATCCACCAGCACGCGCGTGGTCGAAGTCTCGACCAGCGTCGCATTGCCCGAACTGCCCGAACCCAGGATCAGCACGCGCAGCGAAATAGTCGCCCCCAAAGGTGACCTAGCGATAATGGCAAAGCACGTTTCCCCCGTCAACGGGTCTCGCCGCTGGTTAGTGGGTCAGTTCGCCCAGAGTGGCACAGGCCTGCCTGCTGCAGGCAGGCTTTTAGCCTGTGCGCCGCTCGTCTGGCTCAAAACAGGCCAGCCACATTCGCGTCCGCCGTTCCACAAATCCATCGAGGCAACCTGACCCAAGACCCGCCGCTGCTCCCATGCTGGTTGGGCTTCGCAGATCCCGCGATCACCCGCAAAAGTTCCACGCCGTCTTCACCAAAACGTTCGCGCACGCCACCACCGAGTCCAAGTCCACCCATTCCACCGCCTCGTGTGCCCCCGCGCCGCCCGGCCCGTAGTTCGTCGTTGGAATTCCCGCTGCCGCAAATAGCGCAGCGTCCATCCAGTAACCAACCCCGGCAACCTCCGGCGTCCGGCCGGTCACGGAACGGATTGCTTCGCGCAAGGACTTTACAATCTTTGCGTCCGCATCACAGCTCAGTGGCGGCCGCTCGAGAAGCATTCGTATCTCAGCATCCTCGCCCGTGGACCGGATCACTTCTCTCAGTTCTTCCATCACCTGTTCGGGTGATTCGCCGGGCAGCGTCCGCCGCTCGACCTTCAGCGCGCATTCTTCCGCATACGTGGAAAGGCCTGCCCCACCTTGGATCAACGAGCAGTGTTGGGATGCCGGCCCGACCAGCGAATGAGTTCTGCGCCGCAGTTCGCTCCGGTCATACCGCTCGAGCGCCGCAATGATCGTTCCCATTTTCCCGATTGCACTCACTCCCAGGTCCCAGCGGCTTCCATGGGCGGCGCGTCCTTTCGTTATGATTTCCGCCCACACGAACCCCTTGTGCGCCAGAATCAGCCGCCCTTCGCTCGGCTCCGTCAGTACGCAAGCATCTCCCTTGTGATTCTTGACAAAGTCCTGCGCCCCGACGCTGGCATATTCCTCATCGGCCACAAGGGCCACCAGCACGCGTCCGGGAAATTTTTCGCGCCCGAGCGCGGCCGCTGCGGCCATCACTGCGGCGGCGCTGCCCTTCATGTCGTAGCTGCCGCGGCCGTACACTCGATTTCCTTCCACTCGCGCCTCGAAGGGGGGAATCGTCATCCCCGCGGTGCTCACGGTATCCAGGTGTGCACAGAAGATCAGCGTTGGCCCCTTGCACGCTCCCACTTCTGCCACTGCGTTCGGTCGTCCCGGAGACGCAGTTTCCAGCCAGCTTCTCACTCTGTGCTCGGCCAGCCACTCTTGAGCAAACTTTGCGATCGCCTCCTCTCCCTGCCCCTCGTTGGGGGCGATGGACGGGTTCACCGAAGGCGTTTCGATGAGTTTTTGAAGGACTTCTAAGACAGACGGCGGAGAGAGCGGCTCCCAAACCATGTTGAAAACTCCCGGCAATTCTTGCTCGCTTCGGTATGCGTTGGGAAGATGCATTTTGGCCGCGGGAGAGCCTGGCAGGAGGTGCCTGCCGCGCCCCTTCCACGGCGCGGCTTCATGTGCGGGACGGGCGCGCCCCACCTACGCTATTGCCCGCCGAGCGTGCTGAGCACCTGTCTTACCTCTGCAGCATGCTCGAAATTCGGATTCAGTTTCAGCGCGCGCTGCAGTTCCTCCCGCGCGTGTGTCTTGTCGTCGATTTTGTCGTACGTCATTCCCAGATGGTAATGGAACGTGGCGTTGTCCGGCCTGGCGTGCACCGCTTCCTTGAGCAAGTCCGCGGCCGACCCGTATACGCCCTTCTGGTAGTAAACCCAAGCCAGGGTATCCGCGACGTTTGGGCTCTGCGGCAGTGCCTGGCGCGCCGTCTGGGCCAGAGTCAGGGCGCTATTCGTGTCGCCGCCGCTCTCGAGAAGCAGGTAGGCCAGGTTGTTCGCGGCCACCGGGTTGTTCGGCTGCACCTGCAACGCCTTCTCGTAGAGCTCCCGCGCTTTCGGCAGATCCTTCTGCGACTCCTCGAGCATGCCCAGCAGGACGTAGGGCCTGACGTCCTTCGGGTGTTGCTGGATGCTTTGCTGGTAGCTCTGCACGGCGCGGTCAAACGACCCGCGCTGCGCCTGCACCTGCGCCAGCAGAAGAAACCCCTCCAGATTATTCGGGTCCAGTGTGGTGGCTTTTTCCAGTGCGCCTTCTGCTTCCGGCAACTCATGTTGGTCGGCGTAGAGCCGCGCGAGCAACACCTGGAATTCCGAGTTGGAGGGCGATTTGGCAATCTGTTGCTGGACCCGGGCGAGAGCTTTTGCCCCTTGATTCTGTTCCAATTCCACCCGGACTAGGCCGTGCAATGCCTCGATAAAATTGGGATTCTTTGTCAGCGCCTGTTCATAATATTTTTCCGCTTCCGGATAGCGCTTCTCTCGGTCACGAAGCGCGCCCATCCGCGTGTACGGCGTCGGGTCGTCCGGAGCCAGCGACAGGGCCGTGTTCAGATCCATCTCTGCACCGGCAAAGTCACGCTTCGCGATTCTCCCAACCGCGCGCAGCGTATATCCCGTCGCCAGTTTCGGATTAGTTTGGATCAGCGCCTCAGCGCTGTTCATCAGCAGATCGACGTCGTCCTTGCGGATGGCCAGCTCGGCTAGCGCTTGTTGCGGCCCGGGCAAATCGGGACGTAGCTTGGCCGCCTTGCGCCAGGCCTCTTCGGCGCGCGCCAAATTTCCCGCGCCCGCCAGAGCCACTCCGAGCTGGAACTCACCCGTGGCGTTCTCAGGCTCCGCCGTCACCACCGTCTCCAGAACTTTCACCGCCTCCTCGGGCTTGCCCCGCCGCACCAGAATTTGCCCCTCTGCGATGAGGGCCTCGGTGTCCTTGGGCGCTCCCGTCAGTATGGCGTCGTTGAGTGTTGTGCCTTCGTCAAGGCGATTGAGAGCGAGGAGCACTTGTACATATTCGTTTTTCAGTCGGAGGTCGTCAGGATGTTCCTGCACCAGCGAGGCGTATTCCTCCGCAGCGTGTGTCAGGTCGCCCAGACCGGAATAAAACTCGGCCAGTAGCCGGTACCCACTCGGATTTTTGCTCAGCCGCGGCTTCGCATCCTTGATCGTTTGTTCCGCCTGGTCCCGTTTGCCCTCCGCCAGCAACAGCCGGGAAAGCGCAATCACCGGCTGTGGGTTCTCGGGCTCGAGCTGCGCGGCTTGGCGGTACTCCGCTTCTGCCTCTCCTGGGCGGTTCTGCTGTCGGTAGAAATTTCCGAATGCCAGCAGAGCCGTCAAGGATTTCGGCTCCAGTTCCAGCGCTTTCCTGTAGCTTTGTTCGGCCTCGGCGGTCTGCCCTGCCTTGGCCTGCAGGACGCCCAAGTTGAGATAACTCGTGGTGCGCTTCGGATCCAATCCAATGGCCTTCTGCATCTCTTCCAGCGCTGCGGGAAAGTCCTCGCGTGCGGAGAGCGCGTTCGCAAGCAGGACGTGGCCCTCCACATTGTCCCCATCCAGCGCAAGCGCGGCACGCGCGTGTTCCTCGGCTCCCGGAAAGTCTTTGCCCAGCAGCAGGATGTTTCCCAAATCCACATGCGCCTGCACATTGTTTGGATCGAGCCGCAGGACGGCGCGGAATTCCTTGACCGCCGCGCCCCACGCCCCAAGCCGCAGGTACACCTTTGCCAGCTCCTTGTGCGCCGGCAGGAACTCCGCGTCAATCTGCAGCGCGTTCTCGTACTCGATCTGCGCCTCGCGGAGTTTGCCTTTGGCCAGGTATTTGTCTCCGCTCTCGACGAACCGTTGTTTTCTTGCGTTGGGGTCGCGCGTGCAACCGGAGTTGGCCAGCAGCAGTAGCCCGCAGAGCGCGCCGCCGATCATCAGTCGCCACAAAGTACGAATCGGTTTGGTCCCCTTTGTTCTCATCAACATTCTATGCTTTCAAAGTCTTGCTCATTCCGTCTCGCATTCCTTTTCGGAGATAGCCAACCGGTGTACCTATCGTCGGCGTCCATCGAGGCACAGCCAGAAGCCAACTGCACCGCGTCACCGTGGGTGGGCAGACCGTGGCGCACCGTTCCTTCCGCGATTCAGCACTGGGCCTACACCCGATGCGCGTGCGCCCACACAGTACTGCACACGGTCTTCCACGCAACACAGCAAAAGTCTTCGGTAAACCATGCTGTCTGAAGAAAGTAGCAGCCTCCTTCACCCATTTGCTTGGGATCACCCGGGAGAGATGGGAAAGTGTCTTCCTCGCGTAGCTTGCCCTGCGCGAACCCTGATCTCCGATCTCCGCCGATAACTCATTCATGCGTAATAAGTTAGAGACGAATTGATCCGGGTGCATGCTGAGAAGTGTACACCTCTCGCTCAAGAATGGATAAATCCTTGTCTTTTTATGGTAAGACTTGTTATCGAAACCCAACGCACACACCAGGTGGCCCTCTCCGGGAGGAGCTCAAGTTGTGCTGGCTCAATCGCTTAATGTGTCTGTCTTCAACCTTCGGAGCGGCATCGGCCTGGCAAGCCGGATGCATTGTCCGTCTCCGCTCGCAGGGGCGGAGAGACCTCCTTCTCTGTCTTGGGAGCATTCCGCATAACTCGGAGGCAGCATGGCCCCTCGACAGGCAGCATTAATTCCGGCGGGCGAACGATACCCGGGGCGCAAGCCGGCGCACCCTGTCTATTTGGAGTCCGAAAGCCCTGCGATGCGCATGATCGAACAGGTGATTCGCGACATCGCCCCCACGGAGATTCCCGTTCTGCTTATCGGAGAAAGTGGGACTGGCAAGGACGCGGTGGCCATGCACTTGCATCGTCAATCGCAACGCAGCGGCCACCCTTTGCGAAGGGTCTTGGGATCCGGTGTTACCCCGGATCAACTATCGCTCGAGGCTATCGGGGAGGAGCATGGCACCGTGTATCTGGACGAAATTGCTGACCTCTCCGCCGAGGGACAGATGCGCTTGTTGCAGTCGCTCGCGGAATGCGAAGGTCCTGGCGATGAGACGGCGCCGCGGATCATCAGCGGCACCTCGCGGAATTTGGAGGAGCAGATGCGTTCCGGCCGATTCCGCGAGGAACTGTACTTCCGGCTGAACGGCGTGTGCTTGCGCCTTCCGCCTTTGCGCCACCGCAGGGAGGACATCCTTCCGCTCGCCGACTACTTCCTGGCGCGATACGCTGCCCTGTTCGGCAGGCCCAAGCCGATGCTCGGCGCGCTCGAGACGCGCCTCCTGAAGGAGTACGACTGGCCCGGCAATATTCGCGAACTGGAAAACGCGATGAAGAAAGCAGTGGTGGTCGGAGGGGAAACGATTCAGATTGTTCAGAGGGGGGGTACGTCGCCCGCGGCGATCGGCACGGCCTCCGAGCTGCCTGCCGTTTCGCTAAAAGACGCGGCGCGTGCGGCGTCGCGGCGTGCCGAACGCGACCTGATTCTCAAGACCCTCGCGCGGACGCGCTGGAACCGTAAACGGGCGGCCATGGAACTTCGCATCAGCTATAAGGCGCTGCTTTACAAGTTGAAGCAAATCGAGCCCGAAGAAGCCCCAGGCGACTGAGGGTTCGGGGAGGACGCAATGCGGAAGCAGGCAAAGCTTCTGGCTCTCTTCTTGCTGTTCTGCCTGTCGGCGCGTGCCGCGCAGCAGGGCACCACATCCAGTAAGGGCTCCAAGGCCGGGCAGACGCCCGCGGCACAGCAGGCGGCAGCTCCCGCTCTGCCCAAAGCGGCCACCGATGATCCCGGCTATGTCATCGGCCCAGAGGACAACCTTTACATCAATGTCTGGAAGGAACCGGAATTGACCAGACTTGTCCCCGTGCGCCCCGATGGAAAGATCTCGCTTCCACTATTGAACGACGTGCAGGCCGCCGGACTCACCCCCGAGCAACTGGGAGCCTCCATCCGCGAAGGGCTCAAGAAATTCATCTCGGATCCCGAAGTGACCGTAATTGTCACCAATGTGAACAGCCGCCACGTGTATGTCATGGGCGAGGTTTCCCATCCCGGTGCTTTCCCACTTGTCCCAGGTATGACGGTGCTTCAGGCCCTGGCCACGGCCGGCAGCTTCACCCAGTTCGCCAACATCAAGGGCATTTACTTGCTCCGCTCAGAGAACGGTAAGCAGGTGCGGCATCCCTTCAACTACAAGGCTGTCATCAAAGGTCAGAATGCCGAACAGAATGTCGAGCTGAAGTCCGGCGACACCATTGTCGTTCCCTGACGCTGGCTCGCCAATGAACATCCCCATGATTCGCGTTCGCATCTTCGCGCTGGTTGCCTCCTGCGCGATTCTTTTCGCTGCCCCCGTGTTGCTCGCGCAGCAAGACGCGCCGCCGGCCTCAGGCCAATCCGGCAATCAAGGCGCCGCGCCCGCTCAGTCCGGCCAAACCGGCGACCAGGGCGCCGCGCCTCCAGAGGCCTCCGGACCAAACGCCGCGGGCCCCGTGGGAGGCGTCGAAGAGTACCGTTTCCCGGATGGCACTTTTGGCCGCAGCTTTTTCGTCCCGCGCTTCGCACTGCAGGATGTGTACGACACCAATCCCGGATTCGTGGGCACGACTAGCGCCAGCCAGGGCGATTCGGTCACCTCCGTCATGGGTGGATTTTCCTTGCAGTGGGTCAAGCGAGGGTCGACGTTCGCCGTCGATCTCGCATCCGAAGGTCTCTTCTACAACCCCCAATACGTGTCCAACTCCACTGCGCAGCAGATGAACGTGACGGAGAAAATCTCCGTGCGGCGTTGGAACATACTGTTCGGCGAGAGCCTGTCCTATCTCCCCAATTCGGGTTTTGGATTGGGAGGATTGGGCTACCTGGGCGGAGGAACCTCGGGACTGTCCGGCGTCGGTACGGTCACCGGTTTCAATCCGTTCACGTTGCCTACCCAGACGATCGCTTCCACCAATGTCTCCGAGTTCTCGAGCGCGAACATCTTTCAGGCGCAGTACTTGATCAATGGCAGGAATTCCTTGGATGCGTCGGTGGATGTTGGCTTCCTACATTTTTTCAACAGCAGCCTGCTCAACTCACGCGATATTCTCGCGCGCTTCGGCTACGACCACTCTCCCAGCCTGCGCGACACATTTAACTTCAGCTATACCGCGACGATTCTTGACTACCCTTCCGGCCTCCAGGGTTTCATTTCTCATTCCGTTCAGCTCGGATACCGCAGGCTGGTGACCGGCCGGTTGCAATTCACCGCGGCGGGCGGACCTTCCGTCATCCAGTTCAGTCCGATGGCCGGAACCACAACGGTTTCCGGTGGCCGCAATCTGCTCACTTATTATGTCCTGTCGTCTCTCAACTATAACCTGCGCAGAGGGAATCTAGGCGCCGAGTACACCCATGGTGTGGGCAGCGGCTCTGGTTTTCTGATCGGCTCCGTCGCCGACCAGTTCAGCGGAAGCTTTTCGCATTTCATCTCGCGGGTCGTTCGGGTGAGCTTCACAGGAAGTTTCGCCCACAATAGCGCCTTTCAACAGACCGCGGTCACTGGCGTCAGTCCATCTTCCGCTTTCGATTTCTGGACCGCTGGCTTCGCCCTCTCGCGCCCGATTGGGCATTACTCTTCCCTTTCGTTCAACTATAGCGCTTCCCGCCAGACGTCGAATACCACGGTGTGCGTCAACATGCTCGCCTGCGGCCCGATCGCTTTAATACAGACGGCCGGCATGACCTTTAACTGGTCCACGCGGCCTTACAAGATCGACTAGCCTTCCGGAGGCGCTAAAGAGATTTCCATGCTGGGCCACAGAAAACTCTCTTCCTCGGAGCATTGGAGAATCGGGCGCCGCGCCGTCGGCTGGGCTTTCGCCGGATGCCTCCTGGGCGCGGGGGCAGGCTGCGCGCTTACCTGGCTTCTGCCCGCAAAATACACCTCATCGGTCACTCTCCGGGTCGTGACGGGGGACTCCAACGCGGCCAAGCTGGCGCCGCAACTCTCCGCGGACCGCATTGCCGAACTCCGCCAGCAAATTCTCACGCCTCAGACCTTCGAGGCTCTGGCCGCGCGCTTCGAAGTCCGTCCCGGCAGCAGGAAATTGCCGGTCGAGGTCCAGGTCGCCGAAATCAGCCGCAGCATCGCCCTGGAGCCGGAGGAACGCGGCATCACTCTGTCGTTCACCGCGAGTGACGTGAATGTCGCTCGTGACGGATGCGCCGAGCTCTCCCATCTGTTCGCCGCGGTTAGCCTGCCGCTTGGTGAGCCGGCGGGCGATAGCCTGCGCGAGGGGCCTTCGCAGCAGTTCCTGGCCAAACAGATCGAAGAGGCCAAGCGCCATCGCGACGAACAGGACGCCAAGCTCGCCGAGTTCAAACGCACTCACGCTGCGGATCTCTCCGCCGGGACCGGCGACGCCTCCGGTACGCAAGCCGTGTTCGCCGCCTATAACCGGGAGTTGCTGGCCGCCGATGCTGCCCTCAGGACCGCCCAGGAAAAACGCGCGGCCCTCACGGAGGCTCTGTTCGCTCCTCGTTCCCCCGCTCCGAAGGCCGAGAAGCCGGAGGAATCTTCCGAAACCGTGGCGCTCGAGCAGGAGCTCGCTGCCAAACAGGCCCAGCTTGTCGCGCTCCAGGCGCGTTATACCGCCGACTATCCCGACGTAGTCAAGCTCAAGGCCGACATCGCCGACCTCCAGCGCCGCATCGACGATTCCAAACGTGCGCAAGCGGCCGCCGCAGCGAGCAAACCCCTCCCCGGCGCGGACGCAGCGCCCGCGGACGTCGCCCAAATCCAAGCCCAGATCCGCGCCCTCGACGCGCAGATCGAAGAGAAGACGCGCGACCGCGACCGCTTGCAGCAGCAGATCCAGGCCGCACAGGCGCGGTTGGAAGCCGCTCCCGTAATTCAAATCGAATATGCGGAACTCAAGAGTGCCGACGACGCGGCCAGAGATGCCTACGACCGCTGGATGGGCAAGCAGCAGGAACTGGAAAAGGCCCTCAGTGCCGAGCAGGCCGCGCAGCGCGCGGCGCTGGTCGCCACTGGGCCGCCGCGCGTCGCGCTCACCTCCCCGAACCGCTTCGCATTCACTTTCGTCGGCGCCCTCGCCGGTCTGGCTCTGGCTCTGCTCACGGTTCTCGTGCTCGAGTGGCGCGACAAGATGCTCCGCACCGAGATGGACATCAAGCATTTCCTGGCCCTGCCTACCCTCGCCGTCATTCCTGCGGCTGGCGAAACCGGCGGGCTCGGGGGCGGTCACAGGGGAGGCCGGGGGAAGAAGGAAGAGAACATCCTGGCGAACGCCTGATCGAGGCACAGAGAGCTCATGTATAAGAAATTTTTCGCGCTTCGTGAAAATCCGTTCAACGTGAACCCGGACCCGCGCTACCTCTTCTCCACGCGGCACACGGAAGAAGCCTTTGCTGTGCTCACTTATGGAATCCAGGCGCGCAAGGGCTTCATCACGCTCACCGGCGAAGTCGGAACCGGCAAGACCACCCTCCTCAACAAACTGCTCGACTGGCTGCACGAGCAGAGCCTGGCCACCGCCTTCGTCTTCAACTCCCGCCTCAACGTCACGCAATTCCTCGATTTCATGATGGCCGACTTCGGCATTGCCTGCGATACCCGGCTCAAGAGCCAGGTCCTCATTCGCCTCAATCAGTGGCTCCTCGAACGCTACCGCGCCGGCGAGACCGCCGTCCTCATCGTTGACGAAGCGCAAAATCTCTCCGAGCAGGTGCTCGAGGAAATCAGGCTCCTCACCAACCTCGAGACCGCCACCGAAAAGCTCCTCCAGATCGTTCTCTCCGGCCAGCCTGAGCTCGAGCAAAAGCTCAACCAGCCCGGCCTCCGCCAGTTGCGTCAGCGCATCACGCTCCGTTGCCGCACCTATCCCCTCACCATGGAGGAGACCGCGGGCTACATCCAGGAGCGCCTTCGCGTGGCCGGGGCCGCCGGCTCCCCGATTTTCTCGCCGGAGGCGGTCGAGGCCGCGCATCGCTACGCGCGCGGCATTCCCCGCGTCGTCAATCTGCTCTGCGAGCACGCGCTCATCAGCGCCTTCGTGGACCAGAAGCGGCCCATCCAGGTGGGCACCATCGACGAGGTCGCTCGCGAGTTCGATCTGCACCGTATCGATCCCGTCGCCCAGCCCGTCGAAACCCCCGGGCCCACCGGCGAAAACGCCAGTCTGATGGAAGCGCTCCAGAACCTGGCCACCCTGGTGGACCGGCTGCGGCGTCCGAGTTGATGGAGTCTGAGGAGGCGGCTCGCCAATGAGCTGGATACACGAAGCGCTCAAACGCGCGCAACGCGAAAAGGGCAGGCCCCCTGGCGCCCTGCAGGAGGAGCCGGCCGCGCCGCCGGCCGCCGCCCCGGTCCCGGACCCCGGCGCCGCTCTCCCGCCGGAGCGCGGCAGGGCCGCTGCTGCCCCTGCGCCGGCTCCTTCCCCGTCCTCATCGGCTGCTACGCCGGTTGCAGCTGCCATTGCTGCAGCAACCTCTGTAGTTTCTCCAGCCCCTCCTGCCCCGGTTCCGGCGCCGCCAGCCAACGCTCCGGCCCCGGCACCCGGCGCGGCCTCCCCGTCGCAGCCGGCAAAGGCCCTGCTGGCATCTTGCCGCCGCGCGCATTGGCATGAGGACGCCTCGAGGCTCCTCTTCCTCAGTGGTGCCGGCAATGTATTCGCCACTGAACAGCTTCGCGCGCTGCGCTCCCGGCTCTACCAGTTCCGCGAGGCGCGGCCGCTCAAGTCTGTGCTGGTCACGAGCGCGATGCCAGGCGAGGGAAAAACATTCATTTGCGCCAATCTGGCCTACGCCTTCGCGCGGCAAAGCGACCGGCGCGTCTTGCTGATCGATGCGGATCTGCGCGCCCCCGGCCTGCATTCCGTTCTGGGCGCCCCGCGCGAGCCCGGACTCTCTTCCTATCTTCGCGGAGAAGCAGGCCTCGAACAGATCTTGCAGCGCGGCCCGCATGAGAATCTTTTCCTGATTCCGGCCGGCAAACCGGCGCAAAACCCGGCGGACTTGGTCGCCGGCGGCAAGTTCAAGACCCTGCTGGCCCAGGCGGCTGTGGTGTTCGACTGGATTCTGCTGGATTCCCCTGCGGCCGCGCCCGTTTCCGACGCGCTTGAAATTGCCGGCTCGTGCGATGGCGTTCTGCTCGTGGTCCAGGGCGGTAAAACTCCTTACGATCTCGCCCAGAGCGTTACCCGCGAACTGCGTCAGAAGCACTTGCTCGGCGTCGTCCTCAACCGCACCGAACCCGCTGCCGCCGCTTCCTAGCTCCGCGGCGCCTCCTCGCGGTCATCCCGGGGAGTCCTCCACGAGGGATCTGCTTTCTCTTCCAGCCTTTCCCGTTTCTCGTTCCGAGACCCGGGGACCCATTTCTCGATTTTCCATTCCGTCTGTCCCGCGCGGGTTTCAGCTCTTGAAGCACTCTGCTAACCACTGGCGACCAACCACTAGCCACTGCCTTTATACTACCCGCCATGCGGCGCCCCTGGATCCGCGCATGATTTCTCTCGTCGTTCCCACCTACAACGAGCGGGCCAATATCGCCCAGCTCGTCGAGCGCACAGGCGCGGCTCTGGCGCTGTGCGGCGAGGATTTCGAACTCATCATCGTGGACGACGGAAGTCCCGACGGCACAGGCGATGAAGTCCGCCGGCTCTCCGCCGAAGGCCGGCCCTGGCTGCGCCTGCTCGTCCGCAGATACGAGCGCGATCTCTCCACCGCCGTCGTCGCCGGATGGCGAATTGCGCGTGGCGACGTGCTCGGCTGTATGGACGCCGACCTGCAGCACCCGCCCGAGCTTCTCCCGCGCATGCTCGCCGAGCTGCGCGGTTCCAACGCCGACGTGGTCGTCGGCAGCCGGCACGTCGCCGGCGGCGGCGTCAGCCAATGGAGCCTCTGGCGGCGCTTCGTTTCCTGGACGGCCACGCTTATGGCCGCGGGCATTTTGCCCGGCACGCTCGGAAAAGCTTCCGACCCCATGTCCGGCTTCTTCCTGCTGCGCACGCAGGTAATTGGAAAGACCGCGCTCAATCCCATCGGTTACAAAATCCTCCTCGAAGTCCTCGCCCGCGGCGACTATACCCGCGTCGTGGAAGTGCCTTACGTATTCGAGGAACGCGCCGTGGGCGGCAGCAAAATGAGCGCGCGCACCGCGGTGCAATACCTTGCCCATCTCATTCGCATCTCCATGGATTCGGGCGAAGCGGCGCGCCT
>JASHRU010000103.1 GCA_030037225.1 Candidatus Acidiferrales bacterium
TGAAAGTGGCGCTGGACGCGCTGAAAGCCAAGGACCCCAAAGCGACTGTAGCCTTTGTGTACGAGGACTCATCGTTCTCCGTTGCCGTGGCGACGCCGGCGATCGACTATGCCCAACAACAGGGTTTCAGCGTAGTTTTCAAGGAAGCGTACACACCGAATACCACCGACTTCAGTCCGATTCTGGACAAGCTGATCGCCTCAAAGGCCACAGTGCTGCTGGGCGGAGGACATTACACCGATGGATCAACGCTCGCCCGGCAGCTCTACGGCCGCAAAGCGGCCCTGAAGATGATTACGCTGCTGGTGGCTCCGGACAGCCCGCAGTGGGTGGAACTGGGCGATGCCGGTATGGGCGTTACCGTGCCGTCGCAGTGGGAGCCGCAGACGATGTTCAAGAGCCAGTACGGGCCGAGCGGCAGCCAGTTCGAGAAGGCTTACACCGCCAAGTACAATGCGCCTCCTAGCTACGAATCGGCCGGCGGCTACGCTACTGGCCTGATTCTGCAGCGGGCCATCGAGAAGGCTGGTGGAACCGACACGGCGAAAGTGGCGCAGGCGCTCAACGAGACCGACGTCACCACGTTTTACGGGCACACGCAATTCGCCACAGCGCCGGACCAGCACGGCCTGCAAGTCGGGCATTCGATGATCCTGGCCCAATGGCAGAAGGACAAGACGGGGAAACTCGAGAAGCAGGTAATTTGGCCGCTCGCAGCGAAGAGCGCCATCATGCTTTATCCGATTCACTGAGCGTTTCACCGGGGGTTGAATTCCCGCGCCCGTGAACGGCGGCGTTGCCGTCCGGCGCGCGTGAGGCCAGATACAAAAACGCGCCAAGGGTGAGATGTGTCCGGCATTTTAGCCTCGATGATCGATGGACTGCTGGTTGGCTCCGTGTACGGATTGGCCGCCATGGGCCTCAGCCTGATCTGGGGCGTGATGAACGTAATCAATCTGACTCACGGGGCAATGATCGCGCTGGGAATGTTCGGCATGTACGTTCTGTTCGGCGCGATTACCGGCCATCCGTACGTCCTGCTGCTCCCGGAGATCGGCGTGGGCCTGCTCCTCGGCGTCGTGGTGTATTGGGTGGCGATCCATTGGGTAATCGGACGGCCGATGCTGATGAGCCTGCTCTCCACGTTTGCCGTCAACATGATCATCATTGGAATCGGCACGGCCGTGTGGACCACGAGCCCGTACAACGTGAACTTCAACCTGCCAGGGCTTACCGTAGGAAGCTATACATTCACGGGAAATCACATCGCCGCGGCTGTCGCGGCACTGATTCTCGCGCTGGCGCTGGACCTTTTCCTGCGGCGAACGCGGCCGGGCAAGGCAATTCGGGCGGTATCCGACCATCGTGAAGCTGCCGAGCTGATGGGAATTTCCTCGACGACGGTTCTTTCGATAGCGTTCGGAATCGGAATCGCGATGGCCATCGCCTCCGGCGCCCTGGTAGCAACGCTGTTCCCCTTCACCATCCTTTCCGGGGGCACTTACCAGTTAAAAAGCTTCGTCGTCACCGTGCTGGCCGGCCTGGGAAAGCCACTGGGCGCGCTGGTGGCGGGAGTACTGCTGGGATTGCTGGAAGGCGCAGTGACTCCTTTCATGGCGGCCAGTTGGATTCCGCTCATCGAATTCACACTGTTCGTAGTGGTGCTGGTTGCCTTCCCGCGCGGCATTTTCGGGAAGGTTGCGGCATGATCCTGCGGCGTCCCTCCTTCTGGTTGATCCTGATTCTCTCGGCGGCATTCGTCTATCTGCCATTGCGCGGCCAGAACGTGCCCCTGCGGGAAGACCTGGTTCTGGTGGCTGTGGCCATCATCCTGTCCAGCAACTTAAACCTGATGATCGGGTACACCGGGTACGTAAACTTTGGCCACATTGTGTTCTACGGGCTCGGCGGCTACATCGGGCTGTACTTGACGACGGCGCGCGGGTGGAATCTGGTGGTTGCGGCGCTTGCGGCGGGTGTGGCAGTGAGCTTTCTCGCCTTGCTGTTCGGCGTGGGCATTTTGCGGCTGCGCGGCGCCTATTTCGCGCTCGCCACCATCGGAGTTCTCCAGGCGGTGCAGGCGTTTGTCATCAACTTCGATCCCTGGGGCCGCTCGACGGGGATGTACATGTCCTTTGAAGCCTACAAATCGTGGGGCGGCGCAATGCGCGCGCTGTGGCTCGACTATTACCTGGTTATCGGAGTTATGGCGCTGTCGCTGATTTTGAGTCTGGCGATCAAGATCTCGAAGTTCGGACTCGGACTGTTCGCAATCCGCGAGAACGAGGACGCCGCATCCGTGCTCGGCGTGAACACCACGGTGTACAAGGCAATCGTGTACAGCGTGTCGGCGTTTTTGCCGGCGGTGGCGGGCGCGCTGATGTTCTTCAAGAACGGCATGATCGACCCGTTTGTTGCCTTCGAGTTTTCGCTTTCACTGGAAGGAATCGTGATGCTGATGCTCGGCGGCCAGGGAACCGTGACCGGAGCGGCGCTCGGAGCGGGCATGTACGAGTGGCTGCGGTCGTTCCTGCTCACCTCACCGAAGCTCTCCGACTTCCAATTGGTGATTGCGGGGGGCCTGCTTCTGGTGGTGGTGCTCTTCGCGCCGGGCGGCCTGATCGGATGGGTGTACCGTCTGTTGCCGCGGGCGCGCGGAGTGATCGAATGATGCCGCTGCTCGAGGTGAAGGATGTGAGCAAGCGGTTCGGCGGACTGCTGGCTGTTTCCAACGTGAGTTTTACGCTGAACCAGGGAGAAATCCTGGGGCTGATCGGGCCCAACGGAGCGGGGAAAACCACGCTGTTTAACGTGGTGAACGGCGTGTTTAAGTCGGACGGCGGTTCGATCAACTTCGACGGGCACGACATTGCCGGAAAGTCGCCGCACCGCGTGGTGCAGATGGGCCTGGCGCGAACGCATCAGATCGTGCAGCCGCTCAACGAAATGACCGTGCGGGACAACGTGACCGTGGGCGCCTGCTTCGGCCGCGAGTACCTGGGCCTCAACGCGGCTCGCCGCGTGGCCGGCGATGTGCTGGAGCAAGTGGGCATGGGCGCCCGCGCCAACCAACTGGCCCGCTCGCTCACCATCGCCGGAAAGAAGCGGCTGGAGGTGGCGCGCGCGCTCGCGGCCAAGCCGAAGCTGCTTTTGCTGGACGAAGTGCTGGCCGGGCTGAATCCCACCGAGATCGCCAAGATGATTGAGCTCGTACGAAGCATCCGGGATAGCGGCGTCTCGGTTTTCATGATCGAGCACCTGATGCAGGCGGTGATGAACCTTTCCGATCGCATCGTAGTGCTGAACTTTGGGCAGAAGCTGGCCGAGGGGCGTCCGGAGGAAGTGGCACGCAATCCCCAAGTGATTGAAGCCTATCTCGGCGATCCGAATATCGCCGAAAAACTGACGGAAAAGAACTGATGGCGCCGGTTCTTCAAATCGAAAAGATCGAGTCCGGCTATGGCGAGGTGCAGGTGCTCTGGGGCATCTCGCTGGAGGTGGAAGCCGGAAAACTGACCACTATCGTGGGTGCTAATGGCGCGGGCAAGACGACCACGCTGCGCACAGCTATGGGAAGTGTGCGGCCATGGCACGGGCGCATCTTCCTCGAGGGTGAAGAGGTGACGCGGCTCTCGGCTCATGCCAAGGCCGGCCGCGGCCTGGTGCTAGTCCCTGAAGGGCGCCAGCTCTTTCCCACACTCTCAGTGGAAGAAAACCTGGAAATGGGCGGCTACTCGACCCGCGCACGCAAACGGCAGAGGGCCAACCTGGAGCGCGTCTATGAGCTGTTCCCGCGGCTGAAGGAGCGGCGCAAGCAAAGGTCGTCCACACTCTCCGGCGGCGAACAGCAAATGCTGGCGATGGGCCGCGGGCTGATGCAGGAACCCGTGGTGCTGATGATCGATGAACTCTCTCTTGGCCTCGCGCCCGTGCTGACGCAGCAGCTTTTCCTCACGTTAAAGAGCCTGAGGGGGCAGGGAATCACGATCGTACTGGTGGAACAGAACGTCCACCTGGCACTGGCGCTTAGCGACTACACCTACGTCCTCGCCGAAGGCCGCGTGACTATCCAGGGCGAATCGCGCCAGGTTGCGCAGATGGATGAAGTGCGCCGGGCGTATTTGGGGTTGTGAGCAACTGAGGCTGAAGAGTTCCGGCCGTCCTGGGTCCCCACGATTCCTCCTCTTCTGGCTACATGTAATTTCTTGTCTCGCCAATCCGTCACCAGATTTTCGTCTCGGCCGATTACCACTAGTGTGCCGGATGCGACTGAACAATCAGCATTTGTACGGCCTGTGGGCCCGAAGGTGAGATTGCACACCGGCGACCTCACAAGTCCCTGTGACCGTTGTCACAGAGGCGAAACCGGTCCCAGGAGCATAAACGTTGTCGAGTGAGGTGATTACGCATGCCGCAGAACACCTTAGTCGTGGATGGAAATGAGGCAGCCGCCTGGACCGCTTATCGCCTGAACGAAGTCATTGCCATTTATCCGATTACGCCTTCTTCGACCATGGGCGAACTGGCGGACCAGTGGATGGCAGAAGGAAAGCGCAACATCTGGGGGAGCGTCCCCCGGGTAATCGAGATGCAGAGCGAAGGCGGCGCGGCTGGCGCGTTGCACGGTGCGGTCCAGACCGGGGCACTGGGCACCACGTTTACGGCCTCGCAAGGCCTGCTGTTGATGATTCCGAACATGTACAAAATAGCTGGCGAGCTGACGCCCGCGGTGATTCACGTAGCCGCCCGCTCGGTGGCCACGCACGCGCTCTCCATCTTCGGCGACCACAGCGACGTGATGGCCACGCGGCAGACCGGGTTTGCGCTGCTTTCGTCGAACTCGGTGCAGGAAGCCGCGGATTTTGCGCTGATCGCGCAGGCCGCCACGCTGGCCGCGCGCGTGCCCTTCCTGCACTTCTTCGATGGTTTTCGCACCTCGCACGAGGTAAACCGCATCAGCGCGCTCGGTGACGACGACCTTCGCACACTGGTGGACGAATCCGCCGTGCGGCGGCATAGGGAACGCGCCCTTTCGCCGGACCATCCTGTGCTGCGCGGCTCGGCACAAAACCCGGACGTATTTTTCCAGTCGCGCGAAGCCTGCAATCCCTTCTATCGCGCCTGTCCCACGATCGTGCAGGAGACGATGGACCATTTTGCCGAACGGACCGGGCGCGCCTACCACCTGTTCGACTATACGGGAGCGCCGGATGCGGAACGCGTCGTTGTGCTGATGGGTTCGGCTGCCGGAGCGGTGGAAGAAACGGTGGATGCGCTCGCCGCGCGAGGCGAGAAGGTCGGAGTGCTCAAAGTGCGGCTGTATCGGCCGTTTGCTGGCGATGCCTTTGTGGCCGCGCTGCCTCCCACGGCGCGTTCTATCGCTGTGCTCGACCGGACGAAAGAACCGGGCGCCCTCGGCGAACCACTCTATGTGGACGTAGTGACCGCGCTCGTGGAATCCGCGGCTGCCTCGAATCCCAAGTTCTCGAAACTGCCGCGCGTGATTGGCGGCCGCTACGGGCTCTCGTCGAAGGAATTTACGCCGGCGATGACGTTGGCCGTGTTCGATGAACTCAAGAAGCCGGAGCCGCTAAACCATTTCACCGTCGGAATTCACGACGATGTGACACACACCAGCCTTCCGTTCGACCCCGAATTCTCCACCGAGAGCCCGCGCACCGTGCGCGCCGTGTTCTTCGGCCTGGGCTCGGATGGCACCGTGGGCGCGACGAAGAATTCCGTCAAAATCATCGGCACCGACACGCCGAACCATGTGCAGGGCTATTTTGTGTACGATTCGAAGAAAGCGGGCTCGGTGACCGTTTCGCACCTGCGCTTCGGCCCCGACCCCATCCGGTCCACTTACCTGATCCACCGCGCCAGTTTCGTGGGCTGTCATCAGTTCGAATTCCTGGAGCGCATCGACGTGCTGGAAAGCGCTGCGGGTGGCGCGGTCTTCCTGCTGAATTCGCCGTTCGTTCCTGACGAGGTGTGGGCGCATCTCCCCCGGAAAGTGCAGAAACAGATCCTCGATAAGAAACTGCGCTTCTATGTGATCGACGCGTACCGAGTGGCGCGCCAGACGGGCATGGGTTCACGTGTAAATACGATCCTGCAGACCTGCTTCTTTGCCATCAGCGGCGTGCTGCCGCGCGAGGAAGCCATCGCCGAAATCAAACAGGCAATCGAAAAAACCTACGGAAAGAGGGGCGAAGCGGTGGTGAAGAAGAACTGGGCGGCCGTGGACCAGACGCTCGCGAACCTGCACGAAGTGAAGGTACCCGAGAGTGCCACGGCGACGTTCGACGTGCTCCCGGTGGTTCCCCCAGCCGCGCCCGAATTCGTGCGCGATGTGCTGGGCGCCATGATCTCCGGCCACGGCGATTTGCTGCCGGTAAGCGCGCTGCCCATCGACGGAACCTATCCGACCGGCACGGCGCGCTGGGAGAAGCGCAACATCGCGCAGGAAATTCCGGTGTGGGACGAGGAATTGTGTATCCAGTGCGGTAAATGCGTGCTGGTGTGCCCGCACGCCGTGATCCGCGCGAAAGTGTACGACTCCTCGAAACTGAACGGCGCGCCCGAAACCTTCAAGTCCACCAAACCGCGCTGGCGCGGCCTGGAGACGCTGCGTTACACGCTCCAGGTGGCGCCGGAAGACTGCACCGGGTGCGGCCTGTGCGTGGAAATCTGCCCGGCAAAGAGCAAGAGCGAGGCGAAGCATAAAGCCATCAACATGGAGAAGCAGGCACCGCTGCGCGAACCGGAAAGCAGGAACTGGGACTTCTTCCTCAACATTCCCGATCTCGACCGGAGCCGCCTGTCGCACCACCTGGTGAAGGACGTGCAGCTGCTCGAACCGCTGTTTGAATTTTCGGGCGCGTGCGCGGGATGCGGCGAAACGCCCTACATCAAGCTGCTCACGCAATTGTTTGGCGACCGCACGATCATCGCCAACGCGACGGGCTGCTCGTCCATCTACGGTGGAAATCTGCCCACGACGCCTTACACGAAAAACAGCGCGGGGCGCGGCCCGGCTTGGTCCAACTCGTTGTTTGAAGACAACGCTGAATTCGGGCTGGGCATGCGCATCGCGCTCGATAAGCAGGCGGAGTACGCGCGCGAACTGGTAAAGCAACTGGCCCCGGAAATCGGTGAGGCGCTGGCCGCAGAACTGCTCGAAGCAGACCAGTCGAATGAAGCGGGCATCGAGGCGCAGCGCGCACGCGTGGCGCAACTCGTGGAACGGCTTTTGATGCGCGATTCGCGCGAGGCGCGTGATCTGGCCGCGGTGGCTGGAGCGCTGGTGCGCAAGAGCGTGTGGATCGTCGGCGGCGACGGCTGGGCCTACGATATCGGTTTCGGCGGCCTGGACCACGTGCTCGCCTCCGGCCTCGATGTGAATGTGCTCGTCCTGGATACCGAAGTCTATTCGAACACGGGCGGGCAAATGTCGAAGGCCACGCCGCGCGGCGCGGTGGCGAAATTTGCCACGGGCGGCAAGCCGGTGGGGAAGAAGGACTTGGCGCTCGAGGCCATCGCGCACGGCAGCGTGTACGTGGCGCGCGTGGCCATGGGCTCGAACGACACGCACACGGTCAAAGCGTTCTTGGAAGCCGAGGCCTATCCAGGACCATCCATCATCGTGGCCTATAGCCACTGCATCGCGCACGGCTACGACATGGTGCACGGCATGGAGCAGCAGAAGAACGCGGTGCTCAGCGGCTATTGGCCGCTGGTGCGCTACAATCCGGCGCTGCGACTGGAAGGAAAGAATCCTTTCCAGCTCGACTCGCGGCCGCCCTCGATTCCATTGAAGCAATACGCCTATCAGGAGACGCGTTACACGATGCTGGCGCGGCTGGATCCGGAAGGCGCAAGAGAACTGCTGCACAAGGCCGAAGACGACGTCCGCCGGATGTGGGACCTCTATCATTACTTCGCGCAGATGCCCGGGTCCAAACCGCTGGCGGAGGACACCGGGCCGAAAACCGATGAGCCGGTCGCGGTCCAGGGAGGGGACGAGTCATGAGCGACTTGAAGACTTCCTACCTCGGATTCACGCTCTCGAACCCGATCGTGGCTTCGGCTTCGCCGCTCTCGGAATCCGTGCCGCGCATTCGCCAACTCGAGGACGCGGGCGTCAGCGCCGTGGTGTTGCCCTCGCTCTTTGAAGAGCAGCTCGTGCTGGAAGGCCAGGCGCTCGATTTCGATCTCTCGCGCGGGTCGGATAGCTACCCGGAGTCGCTCAGCTATTTTCCGGACATGACCGACTACAACCTGGGCCCCGACAGCTATCTCGAACTGATCCGCCAGGCCAAAGACGCGGTAAACATTCCCATCATCGCCAGCCTGAACGGCACCACGCGCGGCGGCTGGACTCACTATGCGGGACTGATGGAGAAGGCCGGCGCGAACGCCATCGAGCTGAATCTCTACTCGCTGCCCACCGATCCGGACGAATCCGCTTCGCAGGTGGAAAAGCGCTACGAGGATCTGGTTCGCGAAGTGCGCGAGAAGGTCAGCATTCCGCTGGCCGTAAAGCTGACGCATTTTTTCACCGCATTCCCCAATCTGGCCCTCCGGCTGGATCGTGCGGGGGTCAATGCACTGGTGCTGTTCAACCGCTTTTACCAGCCGGATTTCGATCTCGAGACGCTGGAAGCCACCCCCAACTTGAGGCTCAGCACGTGCGACGAACTGCGATTACGTTTGCACGCCGTGGCCCTGCTCTCGTCGCGTCTCAATGTGGATCTTGCCGTTACCGG